>JAYWDK010000044.1:0-19238 GCA_043779845.1 Betaproteobacteria bacterium
GCTCGGCCAATCCGAAGTGTCCGATGGGCGTGGCGTTGGCATGTTCAACCACGTACTCGCCCGAGCCCATCAGCTTGACAACCACCAAGGACAAGTCCGGAAAGCGCAGCGGGTCAGCCTGGTGGCGCCGCGCCAGAAAACCCTCCAGCGCTTTGGCGTCAGGCAAACTGGGCAGCGACTCGCCATACTTGGCCGCCAGCTCAACAAGGCTCACCCAGTGTTTCGGCACCCGAACCACGCGGCGTATCGACGCCCCGGCATGCCCGGCTAAAAATCGCGCCGTGCTGGCGTTGGTGGCGATCATCAGCTCTTCGATCAGCTGGCGCGCGCGGTTCTGCTCTTGTTGGCGCAGGTCCACCACCTCGTCACCCTCAAACACCACGCGGGGCTGAAACGTCTCAAACTCCAGCGAGCCTTGCGCGTGCCGATACGCTCGGAGGCGCTGGGCGGCGGCGTCTTGCGTGCGCAATTGCAGGTCCATGCCGGGCACGTCGCGGGCGGCGGCAGGCAACTCGCCCGGGCCGATGAGCCAGGCCGACACGGCGTCGTAGGCCAGCTTGGCCTTGTTGCGCACCCAGGCCCGTTGAACCTTGGGCTCGGTGATGGTGCCCGCTGCATCCACCACCATCTCGGTGACCAGTGCGAGACGATCCTGGTTGAAGTTGAGCGAGCTCAGATCAGTCGACAACACCTCGGGCAGCATTGGGAACACCCGCGCCGACGTGTAGACCGAGGTGGTATTGATGCAGGCATGCGCGTCAATGGCCGAGCCGCGCGCCACCAGCGCGTCCACGTCGGCGATGGCCACACGAATGCGCACCGCACCCGAGGCCAGCGTCTCGCAAACAGTCAGTTGGTCCAGGTCGAGTGAGTCGTCGTTGTCGATCGAACACCACGGCAGCGCGCGCAGATCGGTGACATCCGGACTGGGGTTGTGAGCTGCGTTCGTGGCTTGCGCGGCGTGCGACAGCACGGCCACTTCACGCTGCACGTCCGGCGAAAACTCAGGCGCCAGGCCATGCGCCGACATGGCTTCGCCGGCGAGGCGAGCCAGGTCTTTCCGGGTGTATTTTTGATCAGTGTGCATACGCCACTGTAGCGCCCGTCCGGTGCTTCGCAAATGCTTGGCCAGTGCCGCGCACGCTCAGCGCCAGCGCGGGCAGTTCATCGGCCCGCCGGCCATGGTGGGTTTCAACGGGTTGGGCTTGACACTGCCGCGACTGGCGAGTTCGTCGAAGGCCACTTGCTGCAAGGCACCCGCCTGGGCGGCAGACAAGCCCAGCTCAAACGCCGCGCATTCGTTGTCACCCAGCGAGCGCGGGTCGCGGCCGGTGACCGCGCCAAACACCACCAACGCTTCCAGGTAATAGCCGTAGGTGCTGGCGTGGTAATGGTCGTGGGTCCAGAGGTCAAGCTTGCCCGCCTCAATGCCGTCATAAGGATTGGGGTCAGCCACGCCGCTGGCCATCGCGCGCAGCCAGGCATCGCCCACGGGGATCACGCCCTTGACCATCGGCGCTGCCGCGACGGCGGCTTGCGCATAGCCGGCGCTCACGTCGCGGCCCATGGCCTCGATGGGCTTGCCATACCAGGCGCCCTTGGTCTCATAGGTCAGGTCCGCGCGGGTCCAGGTGGCCAGCAGCCGCACGTCCACCGCCGGGTTTCGGCCCGCCAGAAACTCGGCCATTTGCCGGGTGCTGGCGATCAGCTTGGCGGGGTCACCGGGTTTTTTGGCGTCCAGCGTCGAGTAGCCATGCATCACCACCAGGTCCCAAGGCCGTTGGCCGATCACGCCGAGCTTGTTCTCAAAGTGCCAGTCGATGCCCACACCCCCCTGGGTCTCCAGCGACACCTCGTACTTCAGCCCCGCCTGCTGGGTGAACGCCTTGAACAGCGCCGGCATGCCGCCGATGCCTTGCGCGTTCAGGTCACTGACCGAATCGGCCCGCCAGGTGCGCACGGCCGACCCGGCGGCATACGTGAAGCTGTTGCCAATGAACAGGATGTCGGCGGCCAGCGCAAGCGGGCTCACCAGCGTGAGCCCGGCCATCAGCAACAGCGCGGCAGTGCGGCCAACGAGGCGGGTCAGCGGGGCGGTGGGGAAGGGTGGGTGTGTGATGGCGTTCATCCGACAAGCATAAGGGCCGGGCGGCCGGCACCGGGCGGCTGGTGATGCTGCATGCGCTGTGCTGCATGCGCTGTGCTGCGTGCGCTGTGCTGCGTGCTCTGTGCCGCAGCGCACAGACTGCCCAGCGGCCTGCCGCCGACATTGTGCGGCAGCACCCGCCCTAGGAGCCTGTCGGGCTTGGGATCGGGCCCGCGTTGGCCCCGAAAATGGGCTCAGCCTAGGCGCACAAGCGCAGCCATACCGTTGGGTATGGTGAGCATTTGCAACGACGGATCAGCCCATTTTCAGGGTCAACCCGAAGGGCCGGGGAGATTTTCGGCGCCAGGCGTCGTTGCCGACTCGTTGTATGGCTGACCAACGGCAAGGTGCAGATCTTTCTGATCCTCACGCTGCTGTCCAAGGCCACCTACCTGGCGCTGATCTCGCTGTCCACGGCCATGATCCTGATCCCCTACCTGTTCAGCGCGGCCTACGGGCTCAAGCTGGCGTGGGTGGGTGAAGGTGCGGGCGGGCCCGAGGCGGCCCGCCACCACCCCAGGCGCGACCTGCCGATCGCCGCATTGGCCGCCGTCTATTGCCTGTGGCTGCTGTACGCCGCCGGCCTGAAATACCTGCTGCTGAGTGCCTTGCTGTACGCCCCCGGCGCGGCGATCTATCTGCTGGCCAAAACGCAGCGCGCCGAGCGTGCGTTCAGCGGCCGTGAGCAAGTGATCCTGGCGGCCCTGCTGCTGCTGGCTGCCGTCTCGGCTTGTCTGCTCTGGACCGGCCAACTGAGCTTGTAGTGGCCCCTTCTAACGAGACGACAAAACCATGCCCCAAGGTCTGAATTCTGAAGTTGGCCGCCTGCGCAAGGTGATGGTGTGCAGGCCCGGCCTGGCGCAGCAGCGGCTGACCCCCGCAAACTGCCATGAGCTGTTGTTTGATGACGTGCTGTGGGTGGCCCAGGCCCGCAATGATCACGATGCCTTCACCGCCGCGCTGCAAGCGCGCGACGTCGAGGTGCTGGAGATGCACAACTTGCTGGCCGACACGGTGGCCCTGCCGGCCGCGCGCCAATGGCTGCTGGACCACAAGCTCGGCCCCAACTTCGTCGACGACGAAACCGCCACGCAGTTGCGCCCCTGGCTGGAAGCGTTGTCGCCGGCCAAGCTGGACGAGCAGATCGCCGCCCGCCGCCACTGGGCCCTGGTGGCAGACGGCGACGGCTGGCGCCGGGCGGTGCCGTCGCCGCAGCCCTTGCGGGTGCCGGGCTTGGACGTGATACGGGGGCTGCTGGCGCGCGGCACGCTGGTCATCGCCGCCGGTGGCGGCGGAATCCCCGTGGTGCCCCGGCCCGATGGCTGCGGCCTGCAAGGCGTGGAGGCGGTCATCGACAAGGACCGGTGCAGCGCCCTCATCGCCACCGAGCTGCAAGCCGACTGCCTGATCATCGCCACCGACGTGGACGCGGTCTACCTCGACTGGGGCCGGCCCACCCAGCGCGCTGTGGGCAAGACAACACCGCAGGCGCTGTTGAACCACGTGTTTGCGGCCGGCTCCATGGGCCCCAAGGTGGAGGCTGCCTGCGCTTTTGTGCAGGCCACCGGGCGGCGCGCGGTGATCGGCGCGCTGGCCAACATCGAGGCCTTGCTGTCGGGCGAAGGCGGCACGCAGATCAGCCCCGGGCCGGGCTGATCACCCCGGTGTTCCCTAATCAGGCATTGCCAGTCTGCTGGGCGTGACGGTCAATCGCCGGGCGCCATTCAGCAGGATCAATTTGGCCACTACGTGCGTTGCCGCACTGTTGAGACGGCAGCTCCCGACTAGTGTCAACCGTCGCCAAATTCAGTGCAATCCGACCGGCGACTCACTCTCACTGGAGCTCTCCATGACCCAAGCCAGCAAACTCCCCTCACCGCCCCCGGCGCCAGTTCATCCGCAGCGGCCAGACAACACCAAACCGCCACCCCAGCCAACCGAGCCCAACGAGGTGCTTGGCCGGCACAAAAACAGCGGTCAGAAAGACCACAAGGGCGCGCGCTGAGACGATCCATGCAAGCACGCGGCAGCCCTGCCAGTGCTTGCCTATCGATGCACCCACTCAGCGTGCCGGCAGGTTGGCATCCCTGGGTTTTGGGGCGGGGGATGCCGGCGCCAACCAGCGCTCGGCGGCCACGGCGCAATAGCGCGACAGCTGGTCCATCACGCGCTGTACCACGCGGTTGGCCGCCACCACACCGCCGTAGGGATCGTCGCTCTCGGCCACGGCGTGCTCATCAAATTCTCGCCACGAGATGACTTGGCGGGTGGTGTTGTTCAGCAGCGCGGCGCGCAAGGTAAAGCGCACCCGGCTGGGCCCCGCGCCAAACTCTTGCTGCAAGCGCAACACCTCGGTGTCTAGCCGCATGTCGCCGGCCATGCCACTGGTGGCCAGTGCAACGCCACGGAAGCTCCCTGCGGCGGCCACCGCCGCAACAATGCGGGGCTCCAGCATGCGTGCTGGCGTGTCAACCCACTCGCTGTGCGCAAAGTGTTCAAGCTGGTGGGCGGTTCGCACGTAAACGATGTGCTGGCTGTCAAAGCCGGGCGCGCCGCGGGTTGGATTGACCACCAGCGTGGGCGCGGGCCCCAACAGCGTCAAAGCGGGCGTGGTCGGGGCGGTCGGGCCGGTGTTTGGCAGGCCGTCCAATGAATAAACCGACAGCGGCGTGGTCTCTTTTGGCAACAGGCTGCAGCCGCTGACGAGCATCACACCCAACAAGGCGGCAGCGCGACCTTGCCAAGAAATCAAAATCGGGGTGCGCATGGCTAGGCTCATTTCGTGGAGGTTTCCCCGGGCCCGTTGGGCACCGGGCTGCGGCCCCGCAACAGGCCAGCCGGATCGCGGGCGGTCTGCTCGCTCAGGCGCCGCAGCGAGTTCGACAGGTCATTGAGTTCACCCAGCAGGCGCTGCACCTCGGGCAAGGTCTCGGTGGTGAAGTGCTGGGCCTCGTTGCCCACGGCGTCCACTGTTTTGGCGGCGCTTGCACCGGCCAGCGACACGTCATGCCCCATTTTTTCGACCGCCTCCGCTGCGCGGCCGATGCGCTTGATGACGGGGTCCAGCTGGGCACTCAACTGCGCGCCATTGCGGGCGGTCAACGCGGCGCTCACGATCCCCGCGTCGATCACATCCTTGCGCGCGGCGATGGTGTGAGCCACGGTGGCGATGTCCGCCAGCGCGCTCTTCAGTGCGTCGCGGTTGGCGTCGCTGAGCAAGGCATCCACGTTGCCCGTCATGTGATCCAGTTTGGCCAGCACGGTGGTGAGCACGTTTTCCAGGCGGGTGCTGAGCGAGGGCTTGGTGCGGATCACCGGGTAGGGCGCTTGCGTGGTGGCGGACAGCGGCGCCGCGTCCCGGCTGCCACCGCCCAGCTCAACGTAGGCAATGCCGGTCAGCCCCTGGGTCTTGAGCACCGCCAGGGTGTCCACCTTGATGGGTGTGCCGCGCTCAATCGCCAGCGTCAACTGCACCCGCTCCGGGTTCACCGGGTCGAGGTGGATGTTGCTCACTTTGCCCACGTCAACGCCGTTGTACTTGACGGGTGCGTTCAGGTTGAGCCCGGCGACCGACTCTTCCTCGATCGCCAGATACCGGTCGTACTTCTTCTGCAGCGTGCCGCCCGAGGCGATCCACAGCACGCCGCCCATCAGCACGGCGCCAAGCAAGAGCACAAAAGCGCCCACCAGCGTGTAGTTCACTTTGGTTTCGATGGCGCGCTCCCGGTGGTTTGCGCTGCTGCCGTGCTGGCCAGCCGCTGCGCTTGCTGGTTAGCGGCGCGCCCACGCGGTCCGTCAAAAAACTGACGGATCGCCGGCTTGGGCAGGGCCGCCAGCTCGGCCATCGAGCCCACGCCCTGCACCCGGCCGTCACCCAGCACGGCCACCCGGTCGGCCACTTGCCACAGCAGATCCAGGTCATGGGTGATCATGAAGATGGTCAGGCCAAACAGATCACGCAGCTTGAGCACAAGATCATCAACACCCTCGGCGCTGACCGGATCCAGACCGGCAGTAGGCTCGTCGAGAAACAGCAGCTCGGGGTCCAGTGCCAAGGCGCGGGCCAGCGAGGCGCGCTTCATCATGCCGCCACTCAGCGCCGATGGGTACAGCGCGCCCACCTCGGGCTTGAGCCCCGTCATCGCCAGCTTGGCCATGGCGATCTGATCGATCGAGGCGTCGTCTAGCGCGGTGTGCTCGCGCAGCGGCAAGCCGATGTTCTCCAGGATGGTCAGCGCGCCAAACAGGCCACCATGCTGGAACATCACGCCCCAGCGCTGACGCAGTGCCAGGTCTTCGTCGTCTCGCAGCGTGGCCAGGTCAGCGCCCAGCACCTTGATCGACCCGGTGTTGGGGCGTTGCAGCAGGATGATCTCGCGCAGCAGGGTTGACTTGCCCGAGCCACTGCCGCCAATCAACGCAAAGATCTCGGCGCGGCCCACCTGCAGGCTGATGTCGGTGTGCACCACGTGATCCCCAAAGCTGGTCGACAACTGCTTGATCTCGATGACGGTGTCCGCAGCGGTGGCGGTCGCGCTTGCCGTGGTGCTTGCGGTAACGCGTGCAGTGAGCGACATGTCAGAGATCCAGCGCACTGAAGACTACCGAGAAAACGGCGTCGGCCACGATCACAAAAAAGATGGCCTGAACCACCGCGCGCGTGGTGTGTTGGCCCACGCTGTCGGCCCCACCATGGGTGCAAAAGCCCTGGTAGCAGCCGATCACCGCGATGATCACGGCAAAGACCGGCGCCTTGCCAATGCCTGTCAAGAGGGTGGACGTGCCAACCGCTTTGATAAACCGGTCCAGAAACTCAACAAAGCCAACATCGAGTTGCTGGCGCGCCATCAGCATGCCGCCCAGCACGCTGAGCACGTCGGCAAACACCGTGAGCAGCGGCAAGGTGATCACCAGGGCCAGCAACTTTGGCAGCACCAGCATCTCCTGCGGCTTGATGCCCAGCGTCTGCATGGCGTCGATCTCTTCGGTCACGGCCATCGTGCCGATCTGCGCCGCGTAAGCCGAGCCCGAGCGCCCAGCGACGATGATCGCCGTGATCAGCGGCGCAAACTCGCGCAGCATCGAGACGCCCACCAGATCCGCGACAAAGATATTGGCGCCGTATTGCCGCAGTTGGTCAGCGCCTTGATAGGCCACCACCACGCCCAGCAAGAACGACAGCAAACCGACGATGGGCAAAGCGTCAAACCCAGCGGTGCGGATGTTGAAGAGCACCGGACGCCAGCGCAACAGCGCAGGGTGCATCATGCAGCGCGCCAGTGCTGCGGCGGTCTCGCCGACGAAGGCCAGCATGGCCAACGCTTCTTTGACTTCGGAAACAGCGCCGTGGCCGAGACGCTGCAATGCCGATTGTGTGGGCGCTGAGGCGGGCGGCGGTCGGGCTGCCTGATCGACAAACTCTCGGGCAATACTGTCCATCAATCGGGCGAGTGGCGCGCTCAGGCCAGTGAGCGTGGCCGTGGCGCCTTCAGCGCGCAAGCGCCGCAGCAGATTTTGCAGCACCCAGACGCCTGCCGTGTCCAGGGCATCCACCTGTGTGCCGTCCACAACCATCTCGGCCCCGGCAGCCGCCCTCACGGCGTCGAGACGATGCGTGATGGGGCCCATTCGGCGCGCCGTCCAGCCCCCCGTCAACGCAATGGTTTGCGGTGACGGCTGCGAGAAGGCGCCAGGCTCTAGTGACATCCAACCACTAGTCCAGCAACACGAGCTGGCCGCCGTCTCGGGCGCTGGCCAGGGCTTCAGCCTGCAGCGCCGCGCAGTTCTCGCCGGTCGCACCCCAGATGATGTCGAACAATGAACCGTCTCCTTGCTCCACAAGACACGGGCCCAGCGGAATGGTCAGCTGCCGGCCGTCGTGCGCCAAGTAAGCCACCGGGCCGGTGATTCTTGCGCTGTGTGTCGTGTGTGCCATGGCGTCCATCCTGGCGCAGTTGGCCGCACGCCTCTGTTCGACAGCGCACGCACAGGCCAAGGCCCGAGCGTGGCCGTTGTCAATGAGGGCGTCGCACATCAAGCGCCGATCAAGGCTGGCCCGCGCATCGTGTTCGTGCTGCAATCAAGCCCCATGAAACCCGACCCCCGACTCAAGCGCCGGCACCATGGCCGGCAATGACCCTGCGGCGCCCGTCTTGAACCCGCCGGCGGCGCCACCCGGCCGCCCGGGCAAGCTGAACCCCGAAGTGCTCAAGCTGGGACTTGTCAGCTTCCTGACCGACCTCAGTTCCGAGGCGATCTTCTCGGTCTTTGCCGTGTTCTTCACCACCGTGGCGGGGGCATCAAGCGCCTTGCTGGGCTTGATCGAAGGGCTGGCAGATTTTTCGGCTTCTTCGTTGAATTACCTGGCCGGCTGGCTGTCGGATCGCAGTGGCAAGCGCAAGGTTTTTGCCTTGGCGGGCTACGGCTTTTCGACACTCGCCAAAACACTTTTGCTGCTGTCCACGTCCATTGCCGGCCTGAGCGCGTTTCGCGTCATCGAGCGTCTGGGCAAGGGCTTCCGGGGGCCACCGCGTGATGCCTGGTTGTCCTCGCTGGCTGACCCGGCCACGCGGGGTTACTCGTTCGGCGTGCACAAGGCGCTCGACAAGGCCGGGGCGGTGCTCGGCCCGCTGCTGGCCTACGGCTTGCTGCGCTGGCTTGGCGAGTCGGACTGGGCCTACCGCATGCTGTTCTGGGTCGCGTTTGTGCCGGCCGTGCTCAGCGTGGTGGTGCTGGCGATGATGACCGACCAGCCGGCCACGCCGCATGCGCGCGAGGGCCTTGCTGCCAGCTGGCACGCACTGAGCCCGGGCTTCAAGCGTTACCTGCTGCCGGCGGGCGTTTTTGCGCTGGCCTACTACAGCCTGGGGTTCCTGCTGCTCAAAGCGCATGCAGTGGGCTTCAGCATGACCGACACCGTGCTGCTTTACGCCTTGTTCAACGCGGTGTGCGTGGTCGCCGCGCCGCTGGTGGGCCGTCTGGGTGATGCCGTTGGCCGCAGCCGCATCCTGTTGCTCGGGTACGGCCTGTACGGGCTGATCAACCTCGGGCTGGTGTGGGCCAGTCAAGGCTGGGCGATTGTTGCGCTGTTCGCGCTGTACGGCGTCTTCTTCGCGATCGACGAGTCGCAGAGCAAGGCCTACATCGTCGATCTGGAACCCGAGCGCCGCGCCACCGCCGTGGGCACGTACAACTTTGTCACCGGCATGCTCTACCTGCCGGCATCGCTGGCAGCGGGTGCGCTCTGGACCGTCGATCCCCGCTGGGCCTTCGGCCTGGCAAGCCTGCTGACGCTGCTGGCCATGGCCTTGTTCGTTTGGGTGCGGCCGGCAGCCCAAGGGCCGCGCTCAAAACGAGCCGCGCCCTGAAGAAAGCGCGGTCTGGGTACGGCAACGAACAGAGCTTGTTGGCATGGGCGCCGAGACTGCCGCCTGGCATCGCAGCCCGCAAGCCTGCCGTCACACCCAGAAAGCTGCCCATGAACACCCTGACCAAACTCGCACTCGGCCTCATCGGTCAGCTCAAGCCCTTGCCCCCCGCAGGCGATGCCGCCACTGACCATGTGCTGCCACCGCCGTCGCTGACCGGCGGCATGCCGTTGATCGCCGCGCTGGCCTGTCGCCAATCGCGACGCGACTTTTCGCCCGAGCCCTTGCCTGAGCAAACCTTGTCGGATCTGCTCTGGGCCGCTGGCGGCATCAACCGGCACGACGTGGGCGGACGCACCACGCCCAGCGCGATGAACTCGCAAGAGGTGATGGTCTACGTGGCCATGCCGCAAGGGCTTTTTCTCTACGAACCCACCCGGCATGTGCTGCAATTGACCGTCGCGAGCGATGTGCGCCGCGTCACTGGCAACCAGGATTTTGTCGACACCGCGCCGCTGGACCTGATCTTCGTGGCCGACCACGCGCGCATGCACCACGTGCCGGCCGAGCTGCGCGAGGCCTTCGCCTTCACCGCTGCCGGCGCCATGGCGCAGAACGTGTACCTGTATTGCGCTTCCGAGGGCCTGGCCACCGTGATCCGAGCCTGGTTCGACCGCCAGGCGCTGTCCAAAGCCATGGGGCTGCAAGCCGATCATCAACTGCTGCTGTCGCAGACAGTGGGGGCCATCCTGTCGGCCCCGAGCGCGTGAGGTGGGGCCGGCCCCCGCCGGCGATCGGCGCCTTCAGCTGTCAACTGTCAGCTGTCAGTTGTTGGCTGTTGGCTGTTGGCTGACTGACGGCACTCGCACGCCGCCCGCCCAATAGCTGTTGCGGCCATAGTGTTCGTAGAGGCTGATTTCGCGCTGCCGGTTCAAGTCTGCGGCCGACTCATAGGGTGGCGAGTTCTGGATGGACTCGCGACTCAGGTCCACAGCCACGCTCTCGTCTGACCAGTCGACGCCCTTGATCCACTGCGGCGCGATCAACACCTTGTGGCCCACCCACCAGTTGCTGGTGTTGACCACCAAGTAGCGGATGGCCCAGGTTTCTTCATCGACGATCAGGCTCTCGACATGGCCGATGTCGCCGTCAGCGGCGTGGATGTGATAGCCCGTGACGGCCTTGCAGCTGCGCAGATGGGGGTCATCGTGGCGATGGCGCTCGCGCTCGGCGCGGGCGTAGGCTTCGGACTCGCGGTGGCGCTCGGCGGTGTAAACGTCAAAGCCGGCAAAGTCGGGCAGCATGGTGTAGGGGTACAACCCGTCGCCCCACAGGCCCGCGCCGCCCCAGTAGCTGGGGTAGCCGTAGTAGCCCAGGGTTTGCATCTCATGCTGGCGCGACACCGGCTTGTCGGTGTCGATGTCGGGGCTGTTCCTGACTTGCTCTTTCGACAAGGACACCGGCAGCAGCCGGTCGCCCCAGTTCGGGTGCCGGATCGAGATCGGCGAGATCAACACCTTGCGGCTGGCGAGCCACTGCCCGGTATCCACCACCAGGTAGCGGATCACCCACGAGTCCTCGTCAAAGTAAAAATCCTTGACGTGGCCGATGGGGCCGTCGGTGGCGCCAATGGCGTAGTCTTCCAGGTCATTCATGCTGCGTAACATGGTCGTTATCCTTGGTGAGGCTCAACGGGGTCGGGCGGGTCAGCGTGCTCAGCCGACCAGCGCTTCTTTGGTCAGGTCCCAGGCGCGCGACAACTTGGCGCCGCGCACGTGGTAAGCGCTCTTCATCTGCTTCAGTCGGTCCTCGACCTTGGCCTTGGCGTCCTCCTTGGCCGTGCCAATTTGCAAGGTGCGCGACGCCGTCTTGGTGGCGGCATCACGCTTGAGCGCATCCACGCGTTGCTTGGCGCGTTCGATGGCGGCGTCCAGTCGGGCCTGGGTGGCCGCAACCTTGTGTTGTAGCTTGGCTTTGACCGTGCCGGTGGCCTGCGCCGCCTCGGCTTCGAGTTGCGCCATCTCGGCCTTGAGCGTGGCGATGTCGTGGTCAACCTGGGCCTCGACAATGGTGCTGCGGGCCCGTCGAAACACCACGCCGCCCAGGGCTTCCAGGGCCGAATCAACCGGGGTGACCCATTCCTCCTCGATCTCGGCCACCACGGCCACCTTGCCTGCTTGCAGCTGTTTCTCGGCCTCGTCCAAAAAATCGAAGCCCACGCCCGCCGTCCAGAGGTCGCTCATGGCGCCGGCCAGGGCGCCCGTGGCCGCGCCCACCACCAGGCCCACCGGCCCGCCAAGCAGACCAATCAGGCCGCCAACCGCCAGGCCAACGCCGGTGCCGGTGGCGCCCTGATCCATGGCTTGCTTGACGCTGATCTTGCCCAAAGCGTCCTGGGCAATCACACCTGTGGCGTACAGCGAGATATCGCCCTCGTCATGCAGCCGGCGCAGCGCGTGCAAGCCCGCATCGGCATCGGTGTCGTTGTTGAAAACCGCAATCAGCATCTTGTTCACGGGCGATCCTCTTCAAATGACGGGGGGGACTGGCCGCAACCGCCACCGCAACGGCGGCCAGGGCCTGGCCTGCTTTCAGCGCCTGGCCGCAGCCGCGCCAGCCTTTTTCTCCAGATCGGCCACCAACGGGTCGCGCTGGGCGCTGGCATTGGCGTCGTCAACTCGCGGCAAGGCCTTGATCGTGTGCCTGGTGCCGCCCGCCATTTGGGCCCAGGCGGGATTGGCCGCCCAAAGCGCGCCCGTCAGGGCCAGCAGGGCGAAAGTGGTGGTGGTTGATGTTCGGTGCATGATTCAAGTCATCTTGGGTGGTGTTGTTTGAGTGGTGGATTGAGTCGCGGTTTGAGTCGTTTCTTGGGTGCGGCGCGGGTGTGATTTGAGTGCGGTGTTGACTGGTGCCGCGTCTCAGCCTGTTCACAGCGGCCCAGTTGATGGCGTCTCAAACACGGTGGCCAATTGACCGGCCCACTGTTTTTGGGCGCCAGCGCCAACGGGGTCTGTTCGTCGCCGTACGCCCTGCGCGGCGGGCATCACTTCAAGGCCTTGACCAATGCCTCGAACTGCGCGTGCACCGAGTGGTCATGCGGCGTCACGGGCGGGACGGCGCGGGTGATGCCCAGCAGCTGGTAGACCGCCGTCTGCGCCGCCCGCACCGAAAACTCCACCGTGAACACCGTGTCCAGCGGCAGCTCCACAAACTGGCTGATGAAGGCAAAGTTTCGGGTGTTGGGCGGCACGGGCAGTGGCCGGTCGCCGGGGGCACGCGGCATGAACATGCTGGTGATGAAGGGCATGCGGCAAGGGATGCAGTTGGCTGCGGCCACCGTCTCGGCATCAAAACGCAGATGGCCGCACAGCTCTTGCAAGATCTCCGCGCCGCTGCAATCGGCCATGGGCTTGGCCACAAAATTGCCCACCCGGTCGGGGAACAGCCCGTAGCCCCAGAACACCTGCACACCGGCGGGCTGGTTGGCAAAGTGGGGCTGGTGCGCCAGCACGATGGACATCAGCCAGTTTGAGTCCTTGAAGGTCACCAAACCGCCGGTGCCGGCCTCGTTGCCGCTGAAGCGCTGCATCGCGTCAAAAAAAGCGGTGTCGTGCAGCGTGACGGTGAACGAGACCCAATCTGACTGCGCAACGCAGCTGTTGAATACCGCCGGCTTGCCAAACGACGGCCGGCCCTCGGCGAGCTTCTCCCACAAGGTCCAGCCGCCGTTGTGGGCCTTGCCCAATTTGGCGGGCGCGGCCGTCATAGAGCCCAGGCTGGAGGCGTCAGTCATCGAGCCGTTCTGCACAAAGACCAGGTCACCGTCTTCGAGGCTCATGCTCTCGCTCTGGCCGTTCACAAGGCAGTGCAGGCCGATCACCTCAAATTGGCCAGCCACGGTTTTGTGGTCCAGATCAGTCACCACACAATCGGTGACCAGGCGCACGCCCTGCGCCTGCAGCCAGCGCTGAAGCGGCAGCACCAGCGAGTCGTACTGGTTCAGCACCGTGCGTTTGACGCCGGCCAGCGTCTCGATGCGCGAGAACTCCAGCATGAAGCGGTGCAGGTAGCGCCTGAACTCCACCGCGCTATGCCAGGGCTGGAACGCGAAGGTGGTGGCCCACATGAACCAGAACTCAGTCTTGAAAAACCCGGGCGACAAATGCTCGGTGATGCAACTCGCGCCCAGTGAGGCCTCGTCGGCATTGCTGAGCTTGAGCAATTCCAGCCGGTCATGCATCGAGAAGCCCATAGACGCCACCGGCACCCGGGCGCGCCGGCTGTCCACCAGGCGCGCCATCGCGTTTGAGACAAACAACTCGTTGAACGCCAGCGTTTCGTCGAAGACGGTTTTGCCGGGCAAGGTGAGTGACGGGATCGACTTGAAGAGATCCCAGGTGCACTCGTAGTTGTCGGTGGTCAGCATGCGGCCGCCGCGCATCGAGTAACCGCGATCAGCGTCGCCCGCGCCGTCCAGGCTGCCGCCCAGCACCGACCCGGCCTCCAGGATCGAGATGTGGCTGCCCGGCATGCCGCCGTCGCGAACCAGGAAGGCGGCGGCGGCCAGCGAGCCGATGCCGCCGCCCACCAGATAGGCTTTTGATGTTGAACTCATGGCGTGGATTCCTTGGCGTTTGGGCAAGGCGATGGATGGGGGTCGGACTTCAAACCCGACAGTAGGCGTGGCGCCTGGCCAAGTCAGTGCGTTAGACAACACAGGCTGCGGGCAGGTGGGCCGGGGGTCTTGTTCAAGTGCACCCAGGGTCGGGATTGAGTTGCCCACCCCACAAAAGGCCAACCGACGAGCCGCACACATTGACCGCTATTGAACTGCCCGCCGGGCAGTGGTTTCAGTCACGGAGTCCATCTTGAACAAGTGCCTTGTCATGACCGCGGCCGCCGGCACGCCAGTGGCCGACAACCAAAAATCCGAGACGGCCGGGCCGCGCGGCCCGGTGCTGATGCAGGACTATCAGCTGATGGAGAAGATGGCCCACTTCAACCGCGAGCGTGTGCCCGAGCGGGTGGTGCATGCCAAGGGCGCCGGGGCCCACGGCCGGCTGACGATCACGCACGACCTGGCGCGCTACACCCGCGCCAGGCTGTTTGCCAAGGCGGGCAACACCTGCGAGATGTTCGCGCGATTCTCCACAGTGGCCGGTGAGTCGGGCTCGGCCGATACCGCGCGTGACCCGCGTGGTTTTGCGCTCAAGTTCTACACCGACGAGGGCAACTGGGATCTGGTGGGCAACAACACGCCGGTATTCTTTGTGCGCGACGCGCTCAAGTTCAGCGACTTCATCCACTCGCAAAAGCGCGACCCGGCCACCGGCCTGCGCGACAACACCATGCAGTGGCATTTCTGGAGCCTGTCGCCCGAATCACTGCACCAGGTCACCACGCTGTTCTCGGACTGCGGTATGCCGGCCACGCTGCGCCACATGAACGGCTATTCCAGCCACACCTACAGCCTGTGGAATGACGCCGGCGAGCGCCACTGGGTGAAGTGGCACTTCAAGCCGCTGCAATGCGTCAAGACGCTGAGCAATGACGAAGCAGCGCGCATCGCCAGCACCGACCTCGACCACCACCGGCGTGATCTGCACGAGGCCATTGCCCGGGGTGAGTTTCCGCAGTGACGGGTGCTGGTGCAGTTGATTCCCGAGCGAGACGCCGACACCTACCGCATCCATACCTTCGACCTGACCAAGGTCTGGCCCCACAAGGACTACCCGCTGGTCGAGGTTGGCGTGTTTGAGCTCAACCGCAACCCCAAAAACTACTTTGCCGAGGTCGAGCAGGCGGCGTTTGAGCCCGGCAACATGTCGCCGGGCATGGGCGCCTCGCCCGACAAGATGTTGCAGGCCCGGCTGCTGTCGTACCCCGACGCGCACCGCTACCGCATCTGCATCAACTACGCCGCGCTGCCGATCAACCAGCCGCATTGCCCCGTCAACACCTACCACCGCGATGACCAGACGCGATTCGACGGCAACGGCGGGGGCGCGGTCAACTACGAGCCCAACAGCTTTGGCCGCCCGGTGCAAGACCCCAGCGTGCAAGAGCCGCCCTGGCGGCTGCATGGTGACGCTGGCCGCTACGCGCCGCGTGACGATGTGGGCGGGTGCGACGACTTCAGCCAGGCCGGTGACCTGTACCGCCTGATGAGCGCCGACCAGCAGGCCCAGCTGATCAACAAGCTGGTGGTGCCGCTGCAAACCGTGCCCCGTTTCATCCAGGTGCGCCAGTTGGGCCATTTTTTCAAGGCCGACCCCGACTACGGCAGCCGGGTTTCGGCGCGCCTGGGCATACCGGTGGCCGAGATCAATGGCAGCACGGTGGCCTGATGGCGGGCCCTGGCCGGCCCTAAGGCAACGCAGACTGCGCCACTGACCGTGAAGACTGACCCTATGAGCCGCGTCGCCAACAAGCGTTCGTATCCGCTGGCCAAGGTCTACGGCCTGCTGGTCAAGGCCTGGATCGACCCCTTGTGCCAGGCGCCAAAAACGCCGCGCCACTGCGGGCACGGCGTCTTCAAGGTGGCTGGCGAGACGATCCGGTTGCCGTCAAAAATGAAGTGAGGACTGCGCTCCGCTGGCGCCCAGGGCCCAAGGGGGCAAGGGCTGGCAGGCGCAGTTGGTGCGCCCGCAGCGGCAACCCGGCTGACTGGTGACGCACGCATTGGCCTGTGAGCCGCTGCCGGGCCAGGTGCTGCGCGTCAGGCTCGGCGCCATCGGCACGGCCTCCGGGCGGCCGGCAAAACAGCGCACAACCTACACTGATCCACCGCCCAGCGGCACGAAGTTGGCTCGCACGCCCGGCGCAATCGTCGGTCGGCGCCGACCGGTTTGAGGCCGATCAATGGGCGGCCAGTCCACCAGTCCATCAACAAATCAAAACAAAAGGTCGTTGTGAACTTTCCATTCAATCTGCCGGGCGCGCGCCCGATACACGGCGTGCTGTTGGCCGCCCTGCTCAACGCGCTGGCAGGCTGCGGCGGCGGTGGTGCTGCGGCCGATGCCGTGCCCGCGCTGCCGGCCCAGGTCAGCGGCCGCATTGCCGATGGCTACATCAGCGGCGCCACCGTGTTTTGGGACTGCAACGGCAACATGGTGCTCGATGCCGACGAGCCCAGCACCCGCTCCAGCGCGGGCGGGCAGTACACGCTGGCCCTCGCGCCGGTGCCCAAGGCGCCGCTGCTGGCCTGCTCGCTGCGGGCCTTGATCCCCGCTGCCGCCATCGACGAAGACACCGGCGCCGCCGTGGGCACGGCCTACACCCTGTCGGCTGTGGACGGGCACCCCGGTTTCATCAGCCCGCTGACAACGCTGCAAAACCTGGGCAGCTACACCGAGGCCGAGTTGCGGGCCAAGTTCCCGGCCAGCGCCAACCTGGCCCTCACCGATGACTACATCGCCGCCGGCGCTGCGGGCGCGCAACTGCACAACGCCGCCAAGTTCATCGCGCTCACGCTGCAATCGGTCAACGGCCTGCTGTCCACCGACGACGCCGCCGTGCGCAAAGCCGCGCTGGACCGGGCCCTGGCCTACGTGCCGGCGGCGGCCTTTGCCGAGCTGAACGCCACGCCGGCCGCGCTGGCCCAGTTTGTGGCGGCCACGCCCAAGCTGGACTTGGCCATCAACCCCGTCTCGGCCTCGCTGGACAAGGCGCAATTTGCCCTGGTCGAAGCCGCCTTCTCGGGCGCCAGCGACCCCCGGCGCGCCTACGTGCAGCTGGCGGTGGATGCCGCCAATCGGCACCCCGAGGCGGTGGTCGGCAATACCGTTTACTGGTCCTTGATCCCGGCGGCCGAGCGCAGCAGCTGGGGGCCGCAGATCGTGGGCGGCGTGAACGGTTTTGAGGATTCGGCCAGCGTGGCCGCAGTTCGGTCGCTGCTGCTGACGGCCCAGCAAACAGCGGCCGCCGAGATCAACGCCGAGGGCCAGAAGGTGGTCAAGAAGATGGCCACCGTGCTGGCCAAAAACGCGGCTGAGATGACGCTCACCTCGATTGACTCCGCCGTCAAGCTGCTGCCCACCAGCGCCGCGCTGTCGAAGGGCCTGGGCGTCACCCGGCTCAACAAGCTCCGGATCACCAGGAACCGGGTAACGACCACCCTGGCGCGCATCAAAAACTTCACCGATTTTGCTGACAAGTGCGGCGCGCTGGCGGTGGACCTGGGCGCCGTGGACGGGCTGGGTGAGTTTGCCGAGGTGTCCAAGCTGGCCGACATCGCCCTCTCCACCGCCAAGTGCGTGGCCGGGCTGACCAAGAGCGAGCGCCTGGGCGTGGTGTTTGAGCAGCTCAGCGCCGGCAAGGCGTTTGGCGAGGGCGTGGCCGAGGGTGATTTGCTGGCCTTGGTCAAGGCCTTGTCCGACCTGACCGCCGCAATGATGGACAGCGCCGGCATGTCGGTGGGCTCGGCCATCTACAACGAGACGCTGGGCATGTTCATTGCCTCCGAATACGCACTCAACGACCTGAACAGCACGGGAGACAAGGCGACGGCGGTGTTTGATGCCGCCACCCAGCGCATCACCGACAACTTCAAGAACATCGCCGATGCGGCCGGCTCAACCCTGATGTCGGCGCGCCTGGCCGGCTACGTGCGGCCGCGCTACCTCATCAACATCACATTGCCCGAGGTGGCCACCGTCGGCCGACCGGTGTCGGTGCTGATCGACCAGCGGCTGGCCCAGCCGGTCGCCTACACCGTGGAGTGGGGCACTTACCCCAACGGCAAGGCCGTGACGTCGGAGCCCAGCCGCTGGAGCTCATCCGGCGGCGCCACCAGCTTGTCGACCAGTTACACCATGCCGGGCAGCTACCCCATCGTGGTGCAGCTCTACGACAACTCACTGGGCGTGGCGCTGGCCGCCTTCCAGATCCTGGGGCGCGACATCCTGGTGAATTGCCCGGCGGGCACCACCGTCAACCCCGAGGGCGATTGCGTCAGCCTGCCCGTGCTCAGTCCGTCTCTGGCGGTGGATTTCAGCACCGCTGCCATCACCGCGCTCAACGCCAATGCGGTGTCGGGCACGGTGGGTTTCATCACCGGCAAAGATGGGCACCCGGCCGCCAAGTTCAGCGGCGTGGGCGCGCCGGGCCACATCCGCATCAGCAACCGGGCGGCCATCCAGTTCACCGACGCCGCCACCTTTGATCTGTGGGTGCGCATGGACAGCCTGTCCGGCATGGACGGCTACGGCAGCACTGTGAGCAACGGCGCCTACGCGATGGCGATCATGGCCAAGTCGCATGACCGCAGCGGCGTGGCCATGATGGTCAATTCACTGACGCAGCCAACATCGAGCCTGTGGCTGGCGTCGTTTGACGCCCGCTTCGGCGGCAGCACCTGCCTGAATGTGCCGCATACCGTGGTGCCACTGGGCACCTGGGCCCGCTTGACCTACGTGCTGTCGTCCACCACCGGCGTGCAGGGCTACCTGAACGGCCACCTGGCCTACACCTGCCCGGGCGCCCGGCCCGACTTCACGGTGATGAATAGCAACGACCTCTACCTCGGCAAGTTCAGCGACAGCTGGTACCCGTTCAACGGCGCCATGCAAGACCTGAAAATCTACAAAAAAGCCCTGACGGCGCTGGAGATTGCCAGCCTGCCTTGAGCGACGGGCTGCGGGGGCGGGCATTCAGCCCACAGCCCCGGCATCGCGGCAAACGCGACGATCACGGCACAACATAAAAAAAGCGAGCACTCTGCGTGG
>JAYWDK010000045.1:0-2604 GCA_043779845.1 Betaproteobacteria bacterium
CAGCAAACGCTGTTGCATGGCGTCATCCTCCGCCAGCTCGGCCATCGCACCGCAGTGCACCACCCGGCCGTTGTCCATCACCGCCACCTGGTCGCCCAGTGCGCGGGCCATCGCGAAGTTCTGCTCAACCAGCAGGATCGTGGTGCGCTGGCGCTTGAGCTCGTGGAAGGCGTCGATCAGGTTGCGGATGATCGACGGCGCCAGGCCCTTGCTGGGCTCGTCGATCAGGATCAGCGCGCGCGGCTCGCAGATGGCGCGGGCAACGGCCAGCATCTGCTTTTGCCCACCGCTCAGCTTGCCGGCCGGGACCAGCCAGAACTTTTTCAGCGCCGGGAACAAACCAAAAATCCACGCCAGCCGGACCGTGTCCAGTTCACCCGCATGCCGGGCTTTGCGGGCCGCCAGCACCATGTTGTCCTTGACCGTGAGGTCGCTGAAGATGCCCATGCTCTCAGGCACGTAGGCCAGGCCCAGGCCGGCGATGTCGGGTGTGGCCACGCCTTTTATCGATTGGCCCTGGAAGCGCAACTCACCCGCACTGGCGGCCCACAAGCCCATGATGGTGCGCAGCGTGGTGGTTTTGCCCGCGCCGTTGCGGCCCAGCAGCATCGTCACCTGGCCGGCGGGCACCGCCAAATCCACGCCTTGCAGGATGTGATAACTGCCAATGTGGGTGTGCACGCCACGCAGTTCAAGCAGGTTGGTGGTCATGCTGGGTGCCCTCCCCGCTTGGCGGGGAGGGGCCGGGGAGGGGTGCCGACAGGATCGGCCGAAGAGCCTGCCTCGGGGGCCGCGCCCCCGAGGTAGGCTTGCTGCACGATCGGCGAGGCAATCACCGCCGCCGGCTCGCCGTCGGCCACCAACTGGCCGTTGTGCAGCACGATGATGCGGTCGGCCAGCTCGCGCACCACGTCCATCTTGTGCTCCACCAGCAAGATGGTGCAGTCAGGCCTGGCCTTCAGGCTGCGGATCAAGTCCAGGATCACCGGCACCTCGTCCACGCTCATGCCGGCGGTGGGCTCGTCGAACATGAACACCTTGGGGTCGAGCGCGATCAGCAGCGCCACCTCCAGCTTGCGCTGGTCGCCATGCGGCAGGCTGCTGGCGTGGGCCGCGGCTTTGTCGGCCAGCCGCACCTGGGCCAGGATGTATTGGGCCTCGGTTATCCAGGCTTTGCGGTCCAGCCACACCCGAAACACGTCCACCCCGCCCCAGCCGCCGCCCTGCCCGCGCCCGGCCTCGCGCGCCTGGATCGCCAGCCGCACGTTCTCCTGCACGCTCAGGTTGGCGAACAGCTGCGTCAGCTGAAACGCCCGCCCCAGCCCGCGCCGGGTGCGCAGCGGCGCGGCCAGGCGGGTGATGTCTTCCCCGTCCAGCAGCACCCGACCCTCGCTGGCCGGCAATTGGCCCGAGATGAGGTTGAAGTAGGTGGTCTTGCCCGCGCCGTTGGGCCCGACGATGGCCGTCAGCGTGCCCGGCGCAAAAGCGCAAGACACGTGATCCACCGCCACGTGGCCGCCGAACTTGATCGTCAGGTTTTTGGTTTCGAGCAAGGCAAAGCCCTCGCAATCGCGAATTGGTATTCAGGGTTTGAAGCGGCCAGGGCCGCCAAGGCTGCCAGAGCCGGAGGCGTAGCGAGCGGCCGGCAGCCTAGGCGCGGGAGGAGCCGGGAACCGGAATGCACACCCGTGCATGAGGATTCACGGTGGGCCCCGCAACGACGGATCCCGGCCGCTCGGTAGCCGATCTCTAGCGCTTGTTGCGAATGGGGACCTGCATCTCTTCGGCTTTTATCTCGCGCACCAGCTCGGGCACGCCCCAAGCAAACGCCGGATCCACCTTGATCTTGAAGTGGTACATGTCCTGCAGCGCCTGGTGGTCTTCCTTGCGGAACACCATCTTGCCCTTGGGCGTCTGGAAGCTCATGCCCTCCATCGCGGCGATCAGCTTGTTGGTGTCGGTGTCGCCCTTGGTCTTTTTCAGGGCCTCGACCACGGCAATCGCTGCGCTCATGCCGCCGGCCGTGAAAAAGTCAGGCGGCGTCTTGAACTGGCTGTAATGGTTGGCCACCAGCCACTCGTTGACGGGGTTTTTGGGAATGCCGAAGTAGTAGTACAGGCCGCCCTCCATGCCGGGGAACTGCTTGTAGGCGGTCATCGCGGGCAGGATGTTGCCGCCGGTGGCGATCTCGATGTTGTGGCGCTTGAAATCAAGATCGGCGATCTTGAACGGATTGCCACCGGCCCAGATGATCCAGACGATCTTGCGGCCAGGCTGGTCTTTGAGCTTGTCGATGATGCGCTGGGCGGCGGCGGTGAAATCGGTGGTGGCTGCGGGCAGGTATTCCTCGTGCGCCAGTTTCGATTTTTTCAGCGCCTCTTTGAAGGCCTTGACGCCGTCTTTGCCAAAGGCGTTGTCTTGCGCCAGCGTCACCAGCGTGGTGCCCACCTTGTCCAGCGCCACGGCATTGGCGATGGCGTCCTGGCTGCTGTTGCGGCCGGTGCGGAAGATGTACTTGTTCCACTTGTCGCCGGTGATGCTGTCGGCCACGGCGGGCTCGACCAGCAGGATCTTTTTGTACTCCTCGGCCACCGGCAGCATGGC
>JAYWDK010000046.1:0-2601 GCA_043779845.1 Betaproteobacteria bacterium
ATCGAGCGCACCATCGCGCTGGCCGAGGCGGAGCTGAACACCGGCCAGAAACTCAACGATGCCGACAAATTCCGGATCCAGATGCTCGACGACCTGAAAAACGCCTACGCCAATGGCCGGCTGGACGATGCAGAGTGGGACAAGCTGTACGACCGCGCGATTGTGGCGGCGGACACCAAGGCGCTGGCGGACAACACGGCGGCCTACAACACGCACATTGCGGCGCTGCGCCAGGGCAACGCGGAGGTGCAAAACGAGATCGAGACCGGCCAGGTGCTGAGCGCGGCGCAGAAGAAGGCGCTGGCGATCCTGACCGAGATCACCAACGGCACGCGCAAATACACCGAGGCCGAGACGCTGGCCGTGACGGCCGAGCTGGAGCGCAGCATTGTGCTGGAGCGCCTGAACGCGCAGACCAAGGCGCAAGCCGCCGCCGATGAAAAAGCCGCCGATGCGCTGGCGCAAGACGTCGATGCGCTGCGCAAGGCCAACCACGAGCAGGCCCTGCACAACCAGGAGATCGGCCTGAGCCAGAAGGCCCTCAACGCCCTGGTGCTGGCGCGCCAGGACGAGGCGATTGCCATCCAGCAGGGTATCGTGCTGGGGAACGCGGACGCCGTGGCGCGCGGCGAGATGACCGCCGTCATGAAATTGCAGATTGACAAGCTGGACGAGCTGCAGCGCAAGCGCGGCCTGACGGCAACGGGCCAGGATGCCACCCTGATAGCCGACGCCGCCAAGAAGGCCGAGGATGCCTACCAGGCCAGCGTCAAGAAGATTGAAGACGGCCTGTACGACGCTTCGGCGAACGGTTTTGCGTCGGGCATTAAAAAAGCCTTTGGCGACATCAAGCAGTGGCTGGCGCGCCAGGTCATCAGTTTTGCCGTGCAGCCGTTTGCGCAGTTTGGCGCAAGCCTGCTGAACCCCGGCGCAGCCAGTGCGGGCGCGGGTGGCGGCGGGCTGCTGGGCAATGGGCTGAGCTTTCTGGGCAGCGGCTCAGACCTGTTCAACAGCGCCGGGTCCTTTGGCGGCTTGTTTTCCAGCAACGCGGCCTATGGCGCGGCGCTGGGCACGACCAACATTGGCGTCGGCTCGCAGGCGGCCCTGCTGGCTGAGCAGACCGGCGCGTTTGGCGCAGCCGGTTTGCAGGCCACCGCCAGCGCGGCCAGCGGGGCCAGTGCGCTGGCCGGCGCAGGCGCTGCAGTGGAGGCCGGAGCCGGTGTGGCGACGGCAGCGGAGGCGGCGGCGCTGGTGGCCGAGGGCTATGGCGTGGCGGCCACCACGGCGGCCGGCGTGGGCACGGCAGCGGGGACCGCAGCCGGGGCCGGGTTGACGGGGGCCTTGGCCGCGATCCCGGTGTATGGCTGGATCGCCCTGGCGGCGCTGGCCATTTTCAGCGCCAGCGGCGGCGGCAAGCCCACCAAGACCACCGGCCAGAGCGGCATTGCGGTCGACGAGCTCGGCAAAATAACAGACAACGGGCCGCACCAGTACGAGGGCTCTGCAGGCTCGCTGGCGGCAGTCACCAACCTGGCCAACGCCTACGGGAGCACGGCCAGGTCACTGGGCATCAAGGCCGCGCCGACCGAGTTCTTTTACGACGGCAACACCGGCAAAGACGGCGAGCACCCGAACTTCGCGCTCTCGGGCGGCGTGGTCGGCAAGGGCGGCTACGCCATCGGCGAAACGCCGGTGTCGGACGCGGCGATCAGCCTGGCGGTGAGCCGGGCGGTGTTTGGCAGCCTTAAAAACAGCGAGCTGCCGAAATACCTGGCCGGCGTGTTTGACGGCCTGACCGCCAGCACGGCCACGCAGCAGCAGATCACCGACACGCTGGCCAGCGCGCAGGCGTTCAAGGCGCTGCATGACCAGCTGCAGTTGCTGCCGTTTGCCGAGCTCAAGGACCTGGGTTTTGCCGCCGCCAAGGGCCTGGCCGATGCCTCCGGCAGCCTGGCCCAACTGACGGCCAACCTGACCACGTATTACGACAAGTTCCTGCCGCAGACCGAGAAGACGGCGCAGATCACAGCCAATGTGAGTAAGGTGTTGGCCGGCCTCAACCTGCCGATGGTCAAGCTGGATGAGTCCGGCCGCGCCATGTTCCGCACCCTGGTGGAGGGGCGGGACCTGAGCACCGCCGCTGGCCAAAAGGAGTACGCCGCGCTGCTGGGCGTGGCCGGCGCGCTGGACCAGCTGCTGCCGCCGCTGGACCAGGCGCAGGAGGGCATCAAAGGCCTGGCGCAGCAGCTGAAGGAGCAGGCCGGCTGGCAGGACAAGCTGGACGTGCTGCTGGGCAAGACCACCAGCCGCGAGATCTCCCTGCGCAATGACCTGGCCACAGCCAGCAACGACACCACCAAGGCGCTCATCAAGCAGGTGTACGCCCAAGAAGACCTGAAGGCCGCGGCCGAAGAAGCGCGGCGCGCGGCCGACAGCATCACCAGCAGCTGGAAAACCATCACCGACACCATCCTGGACTAGGTCAAGCGCCTGCGCGGCGAGATCGTGGGCACGGGCCACCAGGGCTATGCGGCGTCACAGGCTGAATTTGCCATCACCACCGCCAAGGCACGCGCTGGCGACCAGGACGCCGCCAAACTG
>JAYWDK010000047.1:0-19192 GCA_043779845.1 Betaproteobacteria bacterium
AGGTTCTGGCTGCAGGGGCATAGCTCAATTGGCAGAGCGTCGGTCTCCAAAACCGAAGGTTGGGGGTTCGATTCCCTCTGCCCCTGCCAAGCAAGAACCGTATTTCTGGTGTGTCGTCAACTGATCATTCAAGGCGGCATCCATCACACGCCTAATCCGGCGAGGCCCGCAGGCTATTTTTAGCCCGGCGGGCTTTGTTAATGGTGGGCAGTCACAACGACCTGGATTTTGCCGGTAACCGCAGTTCAGGCGTTAGAAACGAAAGACATGGCCACCAATACCCAAATCGAGACAGTTTCAACTGGCGCTGACAGAGCCAAACTGGTTGCGGCTGGCGTTTTGCTTGTGGCTGGCGTAGTGGCTTACTACCTGTTGAGCAAGCAAGGGCTCTGGCTGCGCGTGCTTGCCCTGTTGGTCTTGGTGGCGGGCGCCGTCGCGATGTTTCTGATGTCTGAGACTGGCCGGCAACTGATCGCTTTTGGTCGCGACTCGGTGCGCGAAACCAAGAAGGTTGTTTGGCCCGCGCGCAAAGAGGCGATGCAGATGACGGGTTATGTGTTTGCTTTTGTCATCGTGATGGCGCTGTTTTTGTTCCTCACCGACAAGACCCTGGAATGGGTGCTTTACGACCTGGTTCTGGGCTGGAAGCGCTAAAGGTAGCTGCAATGAGTGAACTGATTCCCCAGGCTGACACTGTCGCCAACCCTGAACTGCCGGCCGCACCCACGGTGCCTTTGCGCTGGTATGTGGTTCATGCCTATTCGGGCATGGAAAAGGCGGTCGAACGCAATATCCGTGAGCGCATCGAGCGCGCCGGCATGCACGATAAATTTGGGCGCATTCTGGTGCCGACCGAAGAAGTCATCGAACTGAAGAACGGCAAAAAATCGGTCACCGAGCGCCGGTTTTTCCCCGGCTACGTGCTGGTGGAAATGCTGATGGACGATGAATCCTGGCACCTGGTCAAGCACACCAGCAAGGTCACGGGTTTTGTGGGTGGCGCCAAGAACCGTCCCGCCCCAATTTCAGAGGCTGAGGTGATGAAGATCGTCAACCAGATGCAAGAAGGTCTGGAAAAGCCGCGGCCCAAGGTCGAGTGGTTGGTTGGCGAGCTCGTGCGGGTCAAGGAAGGTCCGTTCACGGACTTCAATGGCGCGGTCGAAGAAGTCAACTACGAAAAATCCAAAATCAAAGTGTCGGTCACGATCTTTGGCCGTGCCACTGGCGTCGAGCTGGATTTTTCGCAGGTCGAAAAAGTCTAATTTTTTGCGGCAACCCGCGTGGCGCGGCCCGGCGCCGGGCTGCTGATTCAAAACAGGGTCGCAATACGCGAGGAGCTTCAGAGCTTCAACTCTGGGCGCCTGAACTCGCAAGGAGCCTTTCATGGCAAAGAAAATCGTCGGCTTTATCAAGCTGCAAGTACCGGCGGGCAAGGCCAATCCTTCGCCCCCTATCGGCCCAGCGCTAGGCCAGCGCGGCCTCAACATCATGGAGTTCTGCAAGGCGTTTAACGCCCAGACCCAGGGTATCGAGCCCGGTCTCAAGCTGCCTGTGGTGATCACGGCTTACGCTGACAAATCCTTCACCTTCATTCTCAAGTCGCCGCCGGCGTCCGTGTTGCTGAAAAAGGCTGTGAAGATCGACAAGGGTTCGGGCCGCCCGCACCTTGAAAAGGTTGGCGTGATCACTCGCGCCCAGCTGGAAGAGATCGCCAAGATCAAGATCAAGGACCTGACTGGCGCCGACATGGATGCAGCAGTTCGCACGATCGCAGGCTCAGCCCGTTCGATGGGCATCACCGTGGAAGGCGTCTGATATGAGCAAGCTCACGAAACGCCAGAAGACGGCCGTCGGCAAGATCGACACCATGAAGCTCTACGCTTTTGACGATGCCATCGCGCTCGTCAAAGACTTTGCCACAGCAAAGTTCGATGAATCCATCGACGTGGCTGTGCAACTCGGCATTGACGCCAAGAAGTCGGACCAAGTGGTGCGTGGCGCGGTTGTGCTGCCGAACGGGACTGGCAAGGTCAAGCGCGTGGCGGTGTTCGCCCAAGGCGCCAAGGCTGACGAAGCCCGCGCCGCAGGTGCTGACATCGTCGGCATGGATGACTTGGCCGCTGACATCAAGGCCGGCATCATCAACTTCGACGTGGTGATCGCCTCGCCGGACACAATGCGTGTGGTGGGCACCTTGGGCCAGATTCTCGGGCCCCGTGGTTTGATGCCCAACCCGAAGGTCGGTACCGTGACGCCAGACGTTGCAACCGCAGTGCGCAATGCCAAGGCAGGTCAGGTGCAGTTCCGCGTCGACAAGGGCGGCATCATCCACGGCACCATCGGTCGTCGTTCATTCGACTCCGACAAGCTCAAGGGCAACTTGGCTGCGCTGCTGGACGCGCTGAGCAAAGCCAAGCCTGCAACCAGCAAGGGTGTGTACCTGCGCAAGGTGGCGTTGTCTTCGACCATGGGCGTTGGTGTGCGTGTCGACATGGCGTCGATGACGGCTCAAGCCTGACGATTCAACGTCTCAAGCGCTCGTCTTGCGCTTGAGGCTTTCATTGGTGGGCTGTGCCGAGTGACATTGGCGCGGGCCATCCAAGACCGTTGGCGAGGCCTCGCGGCTCCTTAATCATCTGTTCATTGCCGCAAGGTGATGCGCGGTTGGCCAACGCAGATGGCGGTCCCGCCTGAAGGACATGTGGGCAATCGGAGTTCATTCCGGGGGTTCGGATGCTGGATGGTTTGGTCGCTGCAACCCGGGTGCGCCGGGTGGTCTTCGCAGACTGATCTGCGGGGGCTCGACGGCGCAAATTTGTGAGGAGCAGACCTTGAGTCTTAATCGCAACGAGAAGGCGGCCGTGGTCGCGGACGTGTCGGCGCAAGCCGCACGCTCGCAGACACTCGCGCTGGCCGAGTACCGTGGCCTCACCGTTGAACACCTGAACAAACTGCGCCGCGAAGCGCGCGAGAAGGGTGTGTATCTTCATGTGCTGAAGAACACACTGGCTCGTCGCGCCGTTGCTGGCACGCCGTTCGAGGTGGCATCGGAGAGCATGTATGGCCCGCTGATCTACGGTTTTTCCGAAGATGCAGTGGCTGCGGCCAAAGTCATTGCTGACTTTGCCAAGGCCAATGACAAGCTGGTCATCATTGGTGGTGCCTACGCAGGCAAGGCGCTGGACGCAAACGGGGTCAAAGCCCTGGCCGCGATTCCTAGCCGTGAAGTGTTGATCTCTCAAGTGGCTGGTTTGTTGATGTCGCCGATCCAGCGACTCGCAGCCGTTTTTGCCGCGCTTGCCGAGAAAAACACTGTGCCCGCTGAAGCAGTGGTTGACGCGCTTGCCGCCGACGCTCCCGCCGCCGACGTTCCTGCCGCCGACGTTCCTGCCGCAGAAGCGCCCGCAGCTGACGCCCCTGCTGCTGCTTGATTGCGCAGCAAGCAAGCATCCATTCCCTACCTATTTCCTGAATCGAGAACACCAAATGGCATTCGATAAAGACGCATTCCTGACCGCCATGGACAGCATGTCCGTGATGGAACTCAACGACCTGGTCAAGGCCATCGAAGAGAAATTCGGCGTCTCAGCCGCATCGATGGCCGCACCGGCTGCCGGCGGCGGTGGCGGTGCTGCCGCTGTTGTTGAAGAGCAGACCGAATTCAACGTGATGCTGCTTGAAGCCGGCGCCCAAAAGGTGCAGGTCATCAAGGCCGTGCGCGAACTGACGGGCCTGGGCCTGAAAGAAGCCAAGGACTTGGTTGACGGTGCTCCCAAGGCAGTCAAGGAAGCGGTTTCCAAGGCTGATGCTGACGCAGCGCTCAAGAAGCTGCTGGACGCTGGCGCCAAAGCCGAAATCAAATAAAAAATCGATTCGGAGCTACTGCGCGAACCGATCTCGGTCCTGCGATGCTCGCCGTACAGCAGTACGGCTGTGCTTCTCGAACCGACCTCGGCCCGCTCGCTACGCTCCGCATCCGATTTTTTGCGGGCTGGCAATTCGCCAGCCTTTTGCGCTTCAGGGCTTAAACCCTGGAGAACACCTGAAAAAGTCATCCGGGTTACCCTGTAGGGCTTTTTCAAGTGTTCTCTGAACCGACTGCAGAGAACCAGTTTGGTCGGACTCCGGTGCAATGCCGGAGTTGTCCGCCAGCGGCTGGTAGTGGCCAGCCACCAAGCTTCGGGCCGTCACCACTCACAGGATGAGTCGTGGCGTGGTCCCGGTGCCAGTCGCCGACGAGACGTACGGCCGGGCCCTGGCCTGCGTCATCGACACGGAGTTTTCATGGCGCAAGCAACCCCCTATAGCTATACCGAGCGAAAGCGTATCCGCAAGAGCTTTGGTAAGCGTGCGAACGTTCTCAACGTTCCTTATCTGCTCACCATGCAGCGTGAGGCCTATGTGGCCTTTCTGCAAAAAGAACTGCCGCCGTCCAAGCGCAAGCCAGAGGGCTTGCAGGCGGCATTCTTGTCTGCCTTCCCAATCGTCTCGCACAACAGCATGGTCGAGATGAAGTTCATTGAGTACAACATCGCGAAACCGCCGTTTGACGTGCGGGAATGCCAGCAGCGGGGCCTGACCTTTGCGGCTGCCGTGCGCGCGAAGTTGCAGATGATCATCTATGACCGCGAATCATCGCCGGCCAAGGTGGTCAAGGAGATCAAGGAGCAAGAGGTCTACATGGGCGAAGTGCCGCTCATGACCGACTACGGCTCGTTCATTGTGAATGGCACCGAGCGTGTCATCGTCTCGCAGCTGCACCGCTCACCGGGCGTGTTCTTCGAACACGACAAGGGCAAGACCCACAGCTCGGGCAAGCTGCTTTTCTCGGCGCGGATCATTCCATACCGCGGATCATGGCTCGACTTCGAGTTTGACCCCAAGGACGTGCTGTATTTCCGGGTTGACCGTCGCCGCAAGATGCCAGTGACGATCTTGCTGAAGGCCATTGGTCTCAACAACGAAGCGATCCTGGCCAACTTCTTTGATTTCGACAGCTTCCGTTTGATGGATGCGGGCGCGCAGATGGAATTTGTGCCTGATCGTCTGAAAGGCGAAGTGGCGCGCTTCGACATCACCGACAAAGACGGCAAGGTGGTTGTTGAGAAAGACAAGCGCATCACCGCACGTCACGTGCGCGCGCTTGAGACCAACGGCACGCAGTTCGTCGCTGTGCCCGAAGACTATCTGCTGGCCCGCATCCTGGCCCGCAACATGGTGGACGCCGACACCGGCGAGATCATCGCCAAGGCCAATGAAGAGCTGACCGAAGCGCTGCTCAAGAAGCTGCGCCAGGCCGGTGTCAAAGACGTCCAGTGCCTGTTCACCAACGAGCTGGATCAAGGCGCTTACATCAGCCAGACCTTGGCCGCTGACGAGACTGCAGACGAACTGGCCGCGCGCGTTGCGATTTATCGCATGATGCGCCCCGGCGAGCCGCCGACCGAAGACGCCGTGCAAGCCTTGTTCGGTCGTCTGTTCTACAACGAAGACACCTACGATCTGTCTCGCGTGGGCCGCATGAAGTTCAACGCCCGCGTCGGCCGCGACGTGCCCGAAGGCGCGATGACGCTGAACAACGAGGACATCCTTGACGTGGTCAAGATCCTGGTTGAACTGCGCAATGGCCGTGGCGAAGTGGACGACATCGACCACCTGGGCAACCGGCGTGTTCGTTGCGTGGGTGAATTGGCTGAGAACCAATACCGCTCAGGCCTGGCGCGGATCGAAAAAGCCGTCAAGGAACGTCTTGGCCAGGCCGAGACTGACGCGTTGATGCCGCATGACCTGATCAACTCGAAGCCGATCTCTGCGGCGTTGAAAGAGTTTTTTGGTGCGTCGCAGTTGTCGCAGTTCATGGACCAGACCAACCCGCTGTCCGAGATCACGCACAAGCGTCGCGTCTCGGCGCTGGGCCCGGGCGGTTTGACGCGTGAGCGCGCTGGTTTTGAAGTGCGTGACGTGCACCCCACCCACTACGGTCGGGTTTGCCCAATCGAGACGCCTGAAGGCCCGAACATCGGCCTCATCAACTCATTGGCGCTGTACGCGCGCTTGAACGAATACGGCTTCCTTGAGACGCCGTACCGTCGGGTGATGGACAGCAAGGTGACCGATCAGATCGACTACCTGTCAGCCATCGAAGAAGGCAAGTACGTCATCGCCCAGGCCAACGCCTCGCTGGGTGCCGAAGGCACGCTGACCGACGAGTTGGTCTCCGCGCGTGAAGCCGGTGAATCAGTACTGACGTCGCCAGGCCGTATCCAGTACATGGACGTGGCGCCTGCGCAGATCGTGTCCGTGGCAGCGTCACTCGTGCCGTTCCTTGAGCACGACGATGCGAACCGCGCGCTGATGGGCGCCAACATGCAGCGCCAGGCGGTGCCCGTGTTGCGTCCCGAAAAGGCGCTGGTCGGCACGGGTGTTGAACGTGTTGCCGCGATCGACTCGGGCACCGTGGTGACGTCACGCCGTGGCGGCATCGTCGATTACGTCGACACCAACCGCATCGTGATTCGTGTCAATGACGCGGAAACCGTGGCTGGCGAAGTGGGCGTGGACATCTACAACCTGATCAAGTATCAGCGCTCCAACCAGAACACCAACATCCACCAACGCGCCATCGTGCGCCGTGGTGACCATGTGGCGGCGGGCGATGTGGTGGCCGACGGGGCGTCGACTGACCTGGGTGAATTGGCTTTGGGCCAAAACATGCTGGTCGCGTTCATGCCCTGGAACGGCTACAACTTCGAAGACTCGATCCTGATCTCCGAACGCATCGTGGCCGAAGACCGCTACACCTCGATCCACATCGAGGAACTGGTGGTGATGGCCCGCGATACCAAGCTGGGCAGCGAAGAAATCACCCGTGACATCCCGAACCTGAGTGAGCAACAACTGTCTCGTCTGGACGAGTCGGGCATTGTTTACGTGGGTGCCGAGGTGACGCCGGGTGACGTGTTGGTTGGCAAGGTCACGCCCAAGGGCGAGACCACGCTAACGCCCGAAGAGAAACTGCTTCGCGCCATCTTTGGCGAGAAGGCCAGCGATGTGAAAGACACCTCATTGCGCGTGGACCAGGGCACCAACGGCACGGTGATCGACGTGCAGGTGTTCACCCGTGAAGGCATCGTGCGCGACAAGCGCGCCCAGCAGATCATCGACGATGAACTCAAGCGCTTCCGTCTCGACCTGAACGACCAGTTGCGCATCGTTGAGTCCGACGCGTTTGACCGGATCGAAAAGCTGCTGAATGGCAAAACTGCCAACGGTGGCCCGCAGCGCATCGCCAAGGGCACGGTCATCGACAAGGCCTACCTGGCCTCGGTCGAGAAGTACCACTGGTTCGATATCCGGCCAAGTGAAGACGAAGCGGCCAACCAGCTGGAGTCGATCAAGAATTCGCTCGAGCAGACCCGCCACAGTTTTGACCTGGCCTTCGAAGAGAAGCGCAAGAAGCTCACGCAAGGCGACGAACTGCCCGCCGGCGTGCTGAAGATGGTCAAGGTGTACCTGGCCGTCAAGCGCCGCCTGCAGCCGGGCGACAAGATGGCCGGCCGGCATGGCAACAAGGGCGTGGTGTCCAAGATCGTTCCGGTCGAAGACATGCCCTACATGGCGGATGGCACCCCTGCCGACATCGTGCTGAACCCGCTGGGCGTGCCTTCGCGCATGAACGTGGGCCAGGTGCTTGAGGTGCACTTGGGCTGGGCGGGCAAGGGCATTGGCCAACGCATTGGCGACATGCTGCAAGGCGAAGCCCGTGTGCTGGAACTGCGCAAGTTCTTCGACGAGCTCTACAACAAGTCCGGCGGCAAGACCGAAAACATCGACCAGCTCAGCGACAACGAAATTATTGAGATGGCCGGTGAGTTGACCAAGGGCGTGCCGTTTGCCACGCCGGTGTTTGACGGTGCCAAGGAAGAAGAAATCCGGGCCATGCTGAAGCTGGCCTACCCGGACGACATCGCCGCCAGAAAGGGCTTGACCGCCACCCGCACGCAGGCCCAGCTGTGCGACGGCCGCACGGGTGAGCCCTTCGAGCGGCCCACCACGGTGGGGTACATGCACGTGCTCAAGCTCCACCACTTGGTGGACGACAAGATGCACGCGCGCTCGACCGGTCCATACAGTCTCGTGACGCAGCAACCGCTGGGCGGCAAGGCCCAGTTTGGTGGCCAGCGCTTTGGTGAGATGGAAGTGTGGGCGCTTGAGGCTTACGGCGCGGCCTACGTGCTGCAGGAAATGCTGACCGTGAAGTCCGATGACGTGAACGGGCGCACCAAGGTGTACGAGAGCATCGTCAAGGGCGAGCACGCCATCGAAGCCGGCATGCCGGAATCGTTCAATGTCTTGGTCAAGGAAATCCGTTCCTTGGGCATTGACATGGAACTCGAGCGCAACTGAAGCAGGCACAGGAGAGAAATATGAAAGGTTTACTGGACCTGTTCAGGCAATTCACGCCGGACGAGCATTTCGACGCAATCAAGATCGGCATTGCATCGCCGGAGAAGATTCGCTCGTGGTCGTTTGGCGAAGTGAAGAAGCCCGAGACGATCAACTACCGCACCTTCAAGCCCGAGCGTGATGGCTTGTTCTGCGCCAAGATCTTTGGCCCGATCAAGGACTACGAGTGCTTGTGCGGCAAGTACAAACGCCTGAAACACCGCGGCGTGATTTGCGAGAAGTGCGGCGTTGAAGTCACCCAAACCAAAGTGCGGCGCGACCGCATGGGTCACATCGACCTGGCCGCGCCTTGCGCGCACATCTGGTTTTTGAAATCGCTGCCGTCTCGTCTGGGCCTGGTGCTCGACATGACGCTGCGCGACATTGAGCGCGTGCTGTACTTCGAAGCGTATGTTGTGGTCGATTCCGGCATGACCCCGCTGAAGAAGTTCTCCATCATGACCGAGGAGGACTACGACGCGAAGCGCACCGAATTCGGCGACGAGTTCATCGCGCTGATGGGCGCCGAGGGTGTTCAGAAGTTGCTGGCCGACATGGATCTCGATGTGGAGATTGATCGCCTGCGCAATGACCTGACGGGCTCCGAGCTCAAGATCAAGAAGAACTCCAAGCGCCTCAAGGTGATGGAAGCCTTCAAGAAGAGCGGCATGAAGCCCGAGTGGATGGTGATGAACGTGCTGCCGGTGTTGCCGCCAGACCTTCGCCCATTGGTGCCATTGGACGGTGGGCGTTTTGCCACCTCTGACCTGAACGACCTGTATCGCCGCGTGATCAACCGCAATAACAGGTTGGCAAGGCTCTTGGAGTTGAAGGCGCCCGAGGTCATCGTGCGCAACGAAAAACGCATGCTGCAAGAGGCGGTTGATTCGCTGCTGGACAACGGCCGTCGCGGCAAGGCCATGACGGGCGCCAACAAGCGCGCGCTCAAGTCGCTGGCCGACATGATCAAGGGCAAGGGCGGCCGGTTCCGTCAAAACTTGCTGGGCAAGCGCGTCGACTACTCTGGTCGTTCGGTCATTGTGGTGGGTCCCACGCTCAAGCTGCACCAGTGCGGCCTGCCCAAGCTGATGGCACTTGAGTTGTTCAAGCCCTTCATCTTTTCGCGCCTCGAAGCCATGGGCATCGCCACCACCATCAAGGCTGCCAAGAAAGAAGTTGAATCAGGCACGCCGGTGGTGTGGGACATCCTTGAAGAGGTCATCAAAGAGCATCCGGTGCTGCTGAACCGGGCGCCAACGCTGCACCGTTTGGGCATTCAGGCGTTTGAACCGGTGCTGATTGAAGGCAAGGCCATCCAGTTGCATCCGCTGGTCTGCTCCGCCTTCAACGCCGACTTTGACGGCGACCAGATGGCCGTGCACATCCCGTTGTCGATCGAAGCACAAATGGAAGCCCGCACGCTGATGCTGGCCTCGAACAACGTGTTGTTCCCGGCGTCGGGCGAGCCGTCGATCGTGCCGTCGCAAGACGTGGTGCTCGGCCTCTACTACGCCACCCGTGACCGCATCAATGGCAAGGGCGAAGGCATGATCTTCTCCGACATCATTGAAGTGCAGCGCGCGCTGGACAACAACGTGGTCGAGGTCACTGCCAAGATTGCCGTGCGCCTGACGCAATGGGTCAAGGACAAGGACAGCGAAACCTTCACGCCCGAAACCACGCTGGTCGACACGACCGTGGGTCGGGCATTGCTGAGCGAAATCCTGCCCAAGGGCTTGCCATTCACGCACATCAACAAGGCGCTCAAGAAGAAAGAAATCTCGCGCCTGATCAACACCAGCTTCCGCAAGTGCGGCCTGAAAGAAACCGTGGTGCTGGCAGACAAGCTGCTGCAAGCTGGTTTCCGTCTGGCCACGCGAGCCGGCATCTCAATCGCCATTGACGACATGTTGGTGCCGCCGCAGAAGCAAGAGCTGATTGAGCGCGCCGAAAAAGAGGTCAAGGAAATCGAGCAGCAGTACGTCTCGGGCCTGGTCACCTCTGGCGAGCGCTACAACAAGGTGGTCGACATCTGGGGCAAGACCGGCGACGAAGTTGGCAAGGTCATGATGGCCCAACTGTCCAAGCAGAAAACCATCGACCGTCACGGCAAAGAAGTGGATCAGGAGTCGTTCAACTCCATCTACATGATGGCCGACTCGGGTGCGCGCGGGTCTGCCGCCCAGATTCGCCAATTGGCCGGCATGCGCGGTTTGATGGCCAAGCCAGACGGCTCAATCATCGAGACGCCCATCACGGCCAACTTCCGTGAAGGCCTGAACGTGTTGCAGTACTTCATTTCCACCCACGGTGCCAGAAAGGGCCTGGCGGATACGGCATTGAAGACAGCCAACTCGGGTTACCTGACTCGTCGTCTCGTAGACGTGACGCAAGACTTGGTGGTTACCGAGGTTGATTGCGGCACAGACAACGGATTCAACACCCGGGCCTTGGTCGAAGGCGGTGAAGTGATTGAGTCACTGCGCGATCGCATCCTGGGTCGAGTGGCTGCGGTCGAGATCCCGCACCCCGAGACGCAAGAGATGATGATGCCGGCTGGCACCATGCTGGACGAAGACGCGCTCGACATCCTTGAAGCCGCTGGCGTCGACGAGGTCAAGGTGCGCACGCCGCTGACTTGCGCCACGCGCTTTGGCATTTGCGCCAAGTGTTATGGCCGCGATCTGGGTCGTGGTGGTTTGGTCAACACTGGCGAGGCCATTGGGGTGATTGCCGCGCAGTCGATCGGCGAGCCAGGCACGCAGCTCACGATGCGTACGTTCCACATCGGTGGTGCGGCGTCGCGCGCGGCTATCGCCAACAGCGTCGAAGCCAAATCGGACGGCATCATCGGCTTCAATGCCACGATGCGCTACGTGACCAACGGCAAGGGTGAGTTGGTGGTGATTTCTCGTTCAGGTGAAATCGTCATCTCCGACCAGCACGGCCGTGAGCGCGAGCGTCACAAGGTGCCTTACGGCGCTACCTTGAACATCCGTGCTGACCAGCAACTCAAGGCTGGCGTGGTACTGGCCAACTGGGATCCGCTGACTCGTCCCATCATCACCGAGTTCGCTGGCAAGGCGCAATTTGAGAACGTTGAAGACGGTGTCACGGTGGCCAAGCAGGTTGACGAAGTCACTGGCTTGTCAACGCTGGTGGTGATCGACTCCAAGCGACGTGGTGTGGCCAAGGTCATTCGTCCGCAAGTCAAGCTGCTGGACGCGCGGGGTCACGAGGTCAAGATCCCCGGCACTGATCACTCGGTGACGATTGGCTTCCCGGTAGGGTCACTGATCCAGGTGCGCGATGGCCAGGATCTGGCTCCTGGCGAAGTGCTGGCGCGTATCCCTGTTGAAGGGCAGAAGACACGCGACATCACGGGCGGTTTGCCGCGTGTTGCCGAGTTGTTCGAAGCCCGTTCGCCCAAGGATGTTGGCATCCTTGCTGAGCAGACGGGAACGATCTCTTTCGGCAAGGAGACCAAGGGCAAGAACCGCCTCGAAATCACCGATCCGGATGGCAACAAGCACGAAGAGCTGGTGCCCAAGGAGAAGAACATCCTGGTGCACGAAGGCCAGGTGGTCAACAAGGGTGAGTTGATCGTCGACGGTTCGGCCGATCCGCAAGACATCTTGCGTCTGCTGGGTGTCGAAGAGTTGGCGCGCTACATCGTTGACGAGGTGCAAGACGTCTATCGTCTGCAGGGCGTGAAGATCAATGACAAACACATTGAGGTGATCGTTCGCCAGATGTTGCGTCGCGTTCAGATCACCAACTCTGGCGACAGCACCTACATCCTCGGCGAGCAGATCGAACGCTCGGAACTGTTCGATACCAACGACCGACTGCGCAGTGAAGGCAAGTTGCCAGCCACTTATTCAGACGTGTTGTTGGGCATCACCAAGGCCTCGTTGTCGACGGACTCATTCATCTCCGCAGCGTCCTTCCAGGAAACCACCCGCGTGCTGACCGAGGCTGCGATCATGGGCAAGCGCGATGAACTGCGCGGCCTGAAGGAAAACGTGATCGTTGGGCGTCTGATCCCTGCCGGCACGGGCATGGCTTACCACCAGGCTCGCAAGGTCAAAGAGGACATGGACGACACCGAACGTCGCTCGATCGCGTTGCAGGAGGCTGAAGAGTTGGCGGCCGTGCAGATGGCTGCAGTTGACGCGGCGCCGCATGCAACCGTGGTCGAGAGTGCCAAAGGCGAGTAAGCAAGCAGTGGTTGCCTAGTGCGACCGCCGAAAAAAAAGGGGCGACTTCGGTCGCCCTTTTTTTCAAGTCTTCGAGTCAAGATCTGTTGATCGGTGCAGGAGTCATGCTTAACGTAAGCGTCTCGCCGCGGCACCTTGATTGCGATAGATGGTTTTGGGATGCTCGTGTCCACTGAGTTTTTGGTGGACATGTGCACACTATTTCCAACGAAGTCAGCGCTGGGCGTCGACGGCGGCGCACACATAGCGCGGAGTTCAAGGCGCAAGTCGTCGCGGCCTGCATCTCGCCTGGCGTATCGATTGCTGCAGTGGCGATGGCCCATGGCGTCAACTCGAACTTGGCCCGCCGCTGGGTCCTCGAGGCCGAACGACGTGGCGGCGGTGCGTGGGCCACGGCTGCGAGCAGCGCAGTGCCGACGGCCTTCGTGGCGGTGCAGTTGCCGCCCGCCGAGACTGAGCCCGCAGCCATCCGAATCGAACTGCGCCGCGGCACGACCACAATCAATGTGAACTGGCCGTGCGCCGCCCCATTGGACTGTGCGGCGTGGATGCGCGAGCTGCTGCGGTGATCAAAATCGATGCCGTGTGACTGGCGATACAGCCCATCGACATGCGCACCGGTGTCGATCGGTTGCTGGCCAGCGTGGTGCAGGTCTTCGGCGCCGCGCAGGCGCACCACGGCTACCTCTTCGCCAACGCCCGTTCATCGCGCATCCGGCTCTTGGTGCACGACGGCTTCGGGTTCTGGTGCGCTGCACGACGACTGAACAAGGGCGGCTTCGAGTGGCCGCGCAACGGTGAGGCCTGCTTACTCATCACGTGCCCCTTGCAGCGCGAACCGCTCGAACTTCGCGCCAACGATGTCCATCAACTCCGGCACGCCGCTGAGGTACCAGTAGGTGTGCGAGATCTTGGCGTGGCCAAGGTAGGTGCACAGCCAGAACATGGCGCAATCGATGGATACGCCGGCCTCGTGCCAGCGTTGAAGGCGTCTGACCGCGAAGTTGTGCCGAAGGTCATGGATGCGAGAGTCGGCATGGTCCCCGCGCGCTTGCCATCCGAGTTGCGCCCGCATGCGGCTGAAGACGTTCTCGACCGTCCTGACTGGCAAGGCACCGCCGCCGCGCGAGACGAAGAACGCCGCACTCGCGCTGGAGTCAGCGGATCGGTCGCGCTCCACGCGGTAACCGGACAAGGCCTGAACGACGCTCATGTGCAGTGGCAGGCTTCGCGACTTGTGGAACTTGGTCTGGCGAACGGTCAGCGTCGCGCCGTTCAGGTGTGGCCGACACGCCAGCGCTGGCTGGGCTGGTCCGCGCGATCTCCTGGGCGATGAAGTGCCGCAATTCGTCAGCGGTCGGCGTGGCCGAGGCCGTATGGCCGATCAGCGTGCGTATGACGGCCAGCCGGCTATGACGGGTACTCTCGGACAAACCCTTGGCCTGCTGCATATGCTCGTCGAAGCGGCGCAACTCGACTCCGATTGGATCCACACGAGGCCCTTCAGGCTCGACACCAGCCTCGGCCAGAACGACGTGCAGGTGTTGCAGTGCGGCCAGGATCTGATGACGGCTGCGCTGCGCCGGGTATGGGCACGCACAGCGTGGCAAATGCTCTTCCAGGAAGCTCCGCTCGTGTTGGTCAAGGTGCCCAAGGTCAAGCCTGCGATGTCGTGACCATCGCGCGAAGTGCGCGATACAGCTGAGGTACATACGCGCCGTGTTCGGGGCGTAGCGCCGCTCGACCAGACGCCACCAATAGGCCGGCACGAACGGCGCTAAAGCGCTGTTGCGCAGCCACTGCGATGGCACCGTGTGAATGGAATCGAATGCATCCATGATGATCTCCTGAGGTGGGGGTGCCACCGCAGGAGACGCTCGCTTTTATGCGAAGTCCAGAACTGCGTTCACTCGCCATCGGCCACGACTTCTGCGCCTGTCCAAACAGACGGCTTACGCGACTTCGCATAAAAGCGCGCTTCGCCTTATTGCGCTTATGTGTAGCTGCTCATAAGCGCAAAAATTGGCTTTTTGTGGGGTCACAGTTGGCCGGTGAGCGTGCGGCCGTTTTGATGAGCTTGATCGAATCGGCCAAGCTCAATGGGCTCGATCCCTGGGCCTATCTCAAGGACGTGCTCACCCGACTGCCGACGCAGTTGAACAGTCGGATCGAGGAGTTGCTGCCCCATCGGTGGCAGCCAGCCGGCTGAGGTCGACCTGGTCGACCCCAGGCGCCGCGCCGATGCGGCTGCCGCTCGACCGAGAACGAACATGACCAGCGCGACGACGCTGAGCCAGCGCGTGGCAAACACCTTTGCCTTCGCCGAAATCGCATCCATCATGTTCGCCATGAATGCGATGCTCACGCGCCGGTCGGATCAACTCAAGATGCCACGGCAAGACGCATACTGCTTAACCACTGCGCTGGCGTGACCACGTTGACACCACGTCTGCGCGCCGAATCGGCAAGATTCAGCAGTGCACGATCTCGGCTGAACAACCACGTTGCCGGCCAGGCGCAGGCTAGGTCAATGAACTGCTGATCATCGGGATCGGCGCAGCGCTGGGCTGGCGGGTTCAATGCAAGTGGCGCCACAACCAATCGGCATAAGGTCCGTGCCTGTGCTGACACCGCGATGCCATCGACTGTCCAACGGCGCGCAAAAGAGCGCGTCAGCACGTCAGCCAATTCATCCAGCATGCCTGATGTGCTGATCCAGATGAACTGCCCGCCGCAAAGCAACTGTTGCAGGCCGTCGACTCCGCTGTCGCGAAACAGCAGCATGTCCAGCACGATGTTGGTGTCGATCACGACAAAAATGGCCGATTTCAATTCGGAGCCCGGAGTGCGGTGTGTGTTTGCGTCAGCGTCGCTTGTTGTCATGGATAGACCTGCATATAATGGAAGGCTTTTCGGCACATTCTGCACCGACCTTGGTCGGGCTTCGGATCGGCAAGTGGCTAAGGCGTCGTGCCTCGCAATGCATGCGGGCATTGGCGCCATTTTCGCTTCCGCTTCGATGTCTGCGTCGCGTGCGGTGCCCGGAATTGCGTGACTTCAAACGGGAACAAGTTACTTATGCCAACCATCAACCAGCTCGTGCGCTTCGGCCGTCAAGCCGAGGTCATCAAGAGCAAATCACCTGCGATGCAAAACTGCCCGCAGCGTCGTGGTGTGTGCACTCGCGTGTACACCACCACGCCCAAGAAGCCTAACTCGGCTTTGCGTAAGGTTGCCAAAGTGCGCCTGACGAATGGGTTCGAGATCATCTCGTACATCGGTGGCGAAGGCCACAATCTGCAAGAGCACAGCGTTGTGCTAGTGCGCGGCGGTCGGGTCAAAGACTTGCCTGGTGTGCGCTATCACATTGTGCGTGGCTCACTGGATCTGCAGGGCGTCAAGGATCGTAAGCAGTCGCGCTCCAAGTACGGCGCCAAGCGCCCGAAAAAGGCCTAACTTAGGTCTGTCAACTGGTTGTCACGGGCGGTCTAGGTCGTTGTCGTGATTGTTGCGGTGGACCCTCAAGGGTCGCCGAGTAAGTGAGGGATCTGTTGCGTGATCTCTTGGGTGCGGACGCCGAGCGTCTGGGCACCAACTGAAGCTGAGAAGGAATTTCATGCCACGTCGTCGCGAAGTACCCAAACGGGACATCCTGCCTGATCCAAAATTCGGATCAGTCGATTTGTCCAAATTCATGAATGTCATCATGGAGTCGGGCAAAAAGGCCGTCGCTGAGCGCATCATTTATGGTGCGCTGGAGCAGGTCGAGAAAAAGGCCGGCAAAGACCCGCTAGAGATCTTCATGGTCGCCATCAACAACGTGAAGCCAATGGTTGAGGTCAAGTCCCGCCGTGTGGGTGGTGCGAACTACCAAGTTCCCGTGGAAGTTCGCCCTGTCCGTCGGATGGCCTTGGCCATGCGCTGGTTGAAAGAGTCCGCACGCAAGCGCGGCGAAAAGTCGATGGCTGCACGCCTCGCCAACGAGTTGCTGGAGGCCAGTGAAGGCCGCGGCGGCGCCATGAAAAAGCGTGATGAAGTTCACCGCATGGCAGAAGCCAACAAGGCGTTTTCGCACTTCCGCTTCTAAGCAATCCCTCAAGCCATCCGGCCGCTCCTGCGGGTTTTCACCAACCCAAGAGCGGCTCCTGTATTTGGAGAGACATCATGGCCCGCAAGACCCCCATCGAGCGCTACCGCAATATCGGTATCTCTGCGCACATCGATGCTGGCAAGACCACCACGACTGAGCGCATCCTGTTTTACACCGGTGTGAACCACAAAATCGGTGAGGTGCATGACGGCGCCGCCACGATGGACTGGATGGAGCAAGAGCAAGAGCGTGGTATCACGATCACGTCCGCCGCGACCACCTGTTTCTGGAAGGGAATGGAACTGGCGTTTCCTGAGCACCGCATCAACATCATTGACACCCCCGGGCACGTTGACTTCACGATTGAAGTTGAGCGCTCGATGCGCGTGCTTGACGGCGCGTGCATGGTGTACTGCGCGGTGGGTGGTGTGCAGCCGCAATCCGAGACTGTTTGGCGTCAAGCCAACAAGTACAAGGTGCCGCGCTTGGCCTTCGTCAACAAGATGGACCGCACCGGCGCCAACTTCTACAAGGTCTACGACCAGATGAAGGTCCGGTTGAAAGCCAACCCGGTGCCAATCGTCCTTCCTATCGGAGCAGAAGAAAACTTCACTGGTGTGATCGACCTCATCAAGATGAAAGCCATCATCTGGGACGAGGCCTCGCAAGGTATGAAGTTTGACTACCAAGAGATTCCGGCCGAGTTGCTCGAAGAGGCCAAAAAGTGGCGCGAGAACATGCTCGAAGCCGCAGCAGAGTCTTCTGAAGAGTTGATGAACAAGTATCTTGAGTCGGGTGATCTGACTGAAGACGAGATCAAGCTCGGGATTCGCACGCGCACCATTGGCGCTGAGATCCAACCCATGTTCTGTGGCTCTGCCTTCAAGAACAAGGGCGTGCAGCGCATGCTCGACGGCGTCATTGATTTCATGCCTTCGCCAGTCGACATTCCGCCAGTGCCTGGCATGGATGATGATGAAAAGCCGACCGAGCGCCGCGCTGACGACAGCGAAAAATTCGCCGCGCTGGCGTTCAAACTGATGACGGATCCCTACGTCGGCCAACTGACATTTGTCCGCGTGTATTCTGGTGTGTTGAAGTCGGGCGATTCGGTCTACAACCCGATTCGAGGCAAGAAGGAGCGCATCGGTCGAATTCTGCAGATGCACGCCAATCAGCGTGAAGAAATCAAGGAAATTTTGGCCGGTGACATCGCTGCCTGCGTTGGGCTGAAAGATGTGACCACAGGTGAGACGCTTTGCGATCCAACGGCCATCATCACGCTTGAACGCATGGTCTTCCCGGAGCCGGTGATTTCGCAGGCAGTGGAGCCAAAGACGAAGGCTGATCAAGAAAAGATGGGCATCGCCTTGGGTCGTCTGGCCGCAGAGGATCCGTCCTTCCGAGTCAAAACCGACGAAGAGTCTGGCCAGACCATCATCTCAGGCATGGGCGAATTGCACCTCGAAATCATCGTCGACCGCATGAAGCGTGAATTCGGTGTCGAGGCCAACGTCGGCAAACCGCAGGTGGCCTATCGCGAGACGATCCGCAAGGCCGTCTCCGACATTGAGGGCAAGTTCGTTCGCCAGTCGGGCGGCAAGGGTCAATACGGTCACGTTGTGCTCAAGATCGAGCCACAAGAACCAGGCAAGGGTTTCGAGTTCGTCGACGCCATCAAGGGTGGCGTGGTGCCGCGCGAATTCATTCCTGCGGTGCAAAAGGGCGTGGTTGATTCATTGCCCAATGGCGTGCTGGCCGGTTTCCCGGTTGTCGACGTAAAAGTCACGTTGACATTCGGCTCGTACCACGAAGTTGACTCGAACGAAAACGCGTTCAAGATGGCCGCTTCGCTCGGTTTCAAAGACGGTTGCCGCAAGGCGTCGCCCGTGATTCTTGAGCCGATGATGGCCGTCGAGGTCGAGACGCCTGAAGACTACGCTGGCTCGGTGATGGGTGATCTGTCATCCCGCCGCGGCATGGTGCAGGGCATGGACGACATCCCTGGCGGTGGCAAGGTCATCAAGGCCGAGGTGCCGTTGTCTGAAATGTTCGGTTACTCGACAACGCTGCGCTCAATGTCGCAAGGCCGCGCGACGTACACGATGGAGTTCAAGCACTACAGCGAAGCGCCAAAGAACGTGGCCGACGCGATCATCACTTCACGCGCCAAGTAAGTCATTGAATCAGGCATCACTCGTGATGCTTCAAGAAACTAGCCGGTCTTCGGCGCCCAGGCACAACCTGGTCAGCCTGCTGCCCCTGGCAGGCGACGCGCTGGAGACCTTAAACAGTCACGGGCAACGCTCTTTTTTGTTGGAGAATTTGAAATGGCAAAAGGTAAATTCGAACGGACCAAGCCACACGTCAACGTGGGCACCATTGGTCACGTGGATCATGGCAAGACAACGCTGACGGCTGCGATCACGAAGGTGTT
>JAYWDK010000048.1:0-2576 GCA_043779845.1 Betaproteobacteria bacterium
GCCAGCCCGCGCTCGATGTCGCTGGCCATGGCGGCTGCAGCGGCGCTGCTACGCTCAGCCCATGAACTTTGGCATCAACTTGAGCACCTCAAATCGGGCCCGGCTCGCGCGCTGCTTGGGCGATTGGATGCTTGATGCCAGCCCCACTACCTTGCGGCTTGATCTGCTGGCCGGCTTGCTGGGGGCCGTGCTGGTCTTGCCGCAGGCCATTGCTTTTGCCGCGTTGGCGGGGCTGCCGCCGGCCATGGGGCTGGTGGCTGCGGTGCTGCCCTGCGCCGTGGCGGCGCTGGCGGGGTCAAGCCGGCACGTGATGTCGGGGCCCACCAATGCCACCTCGCTGGCGCTGGGCGCCATGTTGCTGCCGCTGGCCGCCGGAGACGCCCGCCTGATCGTGCCTTTGGCTTTGACGCTCACTTTGTGTGTTGGGTTGATGCAGCTCGCGCTGGCGCTGGCGCGTCTGGGCACGCTGGCCAACTTTGTGTCGTCGTCGGTGATGCTGGGCTTCACCACGGGCGCGGCGGCCTTGATCGCGTGGTACGCACTGGCCGGGCTGATGGGCGCCGCCGGCCGCGCCTCGCCGCCGCAAGCGTGGGCGGCGGGGGTGTCGGTGACGTCGTTGGCCGTGGGCGGCCTCACCTTGCTGGTGGCGGCCGCCGGCCGGCGCTGGTGGCGCGGCGGGCCGCACATGTTGCTGGCGCTGGTGGTGGGCGTGGCCGCGTGCTGGTGGCTGACCCAGCAGCGCGGTGTCCTGGGGGCCTGGGCGCAAGACCCCCCGGGGCGGGTGGGCAGCCCGCCCTCGGCCTGGCCTTTGTGGCGCTGGCCGCTGGCCGATTTGCAGCGCTTGTCGCCCCAGCCCATGCAGCTGCTGGCGCAGTTGCTGTCGGCGGCTTTGGCCTTGACCATCATCGCGCTGGGCCAATCGATGGCCATTGCCAAGGCGCTGGCGGCGCGCACCGGCCAGGTGCTGGACGCCAACCGCGAGTGCCTGGGCCAAGGCCTGGCCAACCTCTGCGCCGGGCTGGGCTCGGGCCTGGTGGTGTGCGGCTCGCTCAACCGCTCGCTGCCCAATCTGGAGGCTGGCGCCCGCACGCCGCTGGCAGCAGTGGCGTCGGCATTTTTTTTGCTGTTGCTGGTGTCGGTGGGCGGGCCGCTGCTGGCCTGGATCCCGCTGGCCGGCGTCAGCGCCTTGCTGCTGGTGGTGGCCTGGGCGCTGGTGGACCACGCCGCCTGGCGGCGCTGCTGGGCGCTGGAGCGCAGTGAGTTTGGCATCGCCCTGACCACCCTGCTGGCCACCTTGGCGTGGCGACTGGAGATGGCGGTGTTGGCGGGCGTCATGCTGTCGCTGGTGGTGTACCTGTACCGCACCGCCAGGCCCGCGTTGCGCACCATGGGTTTTGACAGCCAGCGCGCTGGCCGGCCTTTTGTGGTGCTGGACTCATTGGTGCCTGCATCGACATTGGCATCAACATTGGCATCCGCGTCGGCGGCCCCCTTGCCAGGCGCGCTGCCCGAGTGCCCGCAGCTCAAGCTGCTGCGCATGGAGGGCTCGGTGTGGTTTGGCGCCGTGCCCTTCGTGGCCGATCACCTGCGGGCGTTGCGCAAGCCCTTGACGGACGGCCAGGTGCGCCAGCGCCACTTGCTGGTGATGGCCAAGAGCATGAACAACATCGACCTGTCAGCCGCCGACCTGTGGGACGACGAGCGCATCCGGCGCCGTGAGTTGGGCGGTGATCTGTACTTCCATCGGCCGCGCCCGCAGGTGCTGGCGCTGTGGACGCGCACCGGCTTTTTGCAGCGCTTGGGCGCGGGCCACGTGTTCCCCGACAAACACGTCGCCATCCACACCATCGTGCCGCTGCTAGACGACGTTATTTGCGCCGCTTGCACGGTGCGTTTGTTTGACGAGTGCGCGGCAAGGCCGGGGGCGCCGCTGGCGCCGATGATCTGATGGGGTGTGGCGTGGCGTGGCTTGGCTTGGCTTGGCTTGGCTTGGCTTTTGCGGCGACTCGGGGTTTGATCGCCTTGCTGGCCGCTGTGCTCGCTTTCTGCACTGTGCCGGGGGGCGCCCCGGCTGGCGCCTAACTTTCTTTTCGGGCCGAAAAGAAAGTCAGCAAAGAAAAGGGCCAGAACCCAGTTTCTATGGGGTTGCCCTTGATGTTTTCGGGCACGGTGCTGTGGACTCGCCTGCGTGCAGGCTCAGACATTCGGCGCCTGTCATCGTTGAGTTGGGATCGGCCTGCGGTTCGTCCAAGGCGGTTGCTGTGGGCTACAGCACGGCGCTGGTTCAAGACCCTCACCCCAGCCCCATATCCGGGGGGCAAAGCGCCAGCCAAACGGTGAACCAAGCCATGCGCCGGTCGTCTTGGCCGCGTACTGGCGGAGTTAGTTACCTACCTTGAAAGGCGCCGAATGTCTGAGCCTGCCCGGCAGGCGAGTCCACAACACGCCGTGCCTGAAAACATCAAGGGCAACCCCATAGAAACTGTTTTTCAGGCCCTTTTCTTTGCTGACTTTCTTTTCGGCCCGAAAAGAAAGTTAGGCGCCCGCCGGGGCGAATACCCGGCGCAATGCAGAAA
>JAYWDK010000049.1:0-2573 GCA_043779845.1 Betaproteobacteria bacterium
GGCGGACGCCGAGCATCGGCGGCCTTGGGGGCGATCAGCCGTCAACGCCGGGCCGCCCCAAGTTGACTTGCTCCCCCTCGGGGGGGCAGACGCCGAGCATCGGCGGCCTTGGGGGCGATCAGCCGTCAACGCCGGGCCGCCCCAAGTTGACTTGCTCCCCCTCCGGGGGGACGGACGCCGAGCATCGGCGGCCTTGGGGGCGATCAGCCGCCGACGCCGCAGCGGCCTTGGGCACTGATCCTTCACGGGGGCTCACCGCCTTGGAGGCCGCTCGCCGCTTGGCGCGAGACGGCCCGAACGCATTGCGCGCCGTGCCGCCCACGCGGTGGTGGCGGCGCCTGCTGGCGCAGTTCAAAGACCCGCTGGTGGGTTTTTCGGGCTTTGCTGCGGCGGTGGCGCTGACCGCCTGCTGGGTTGAGGGCCAGCACGCCACGCTGTCTCAAGCCCAAGCTCAAACGCCAAGCCCACATGGCCCGCCGATGGACGCCATCGTCATCCTGTTGGTGGTGATGTTGAATGCCGTGCTGGGCTTTTTGCAAGAGGCCAAGGCCGCCAGTGCGGTGGCGGCGCTGGCCCGGCTCACTGCCGTCACCTCCACCGTGCTGCGGCATGGCCAGCCGCAACGCCTGCCCAGCGAGGCCGTGGTGCTTGGCGACGTGCTGCTGCTGGCCGAGGGTGATGCCGTGGTGGCCGACGCGCGCCTGGTGGTGGCCACGCAGCTGCGCGTGCTGGACGCCTCGCTCACGGGCGAAAGTGCGGCCGTGCTCAAGAACCCCGCCACCCAAGGAGCCTGTCGGGCTTGGGGTCAGCGCGGGCCCGACCCCAAACCCGACAGGCTCCTAGCCGGCCCCAGCGCCTTGGGGGATCGACTGAACATGGTGTTCAAGGGCACGGCGGTGGCGCAAGGCAGTGGGCGCGGTGGGGTCACGGCCTTCGGCATGCACACCGAAATGGGCGCCATCGCCACCTTGCTGGACACCACGCCCGCCGCGCCCACGTCGCTGCAACACGAGCTGGGCCGCATCGGCCGCCGCCTGGGGCTGGCGGCGCTGCTGGTGGCCGCCGCGCGTGGGGCAGGGCACGGTGCCGCTGGATGCCGCTTTGCAGGCGCGCCTGCTGGCCGAGGTTGACAGCTTGTGTGACGACGCGCTGCGCACGCTGGCCGTGGCCTACCGGCCCTTGCTACCCCATGCAGACCCGCTGCACCCGAAGGCTGCCAGCCCGCTGGAGCAAGGGCTGATTTTTGTGGGCACGGTGGGCATCATGGACCCCCCCGAGAAGAAGCCCGGTTGGCCATCGCCCGGGCGCCGCGCGCCGGCATCCGCGTGATCATGATCACCGGCGACCACCCCCGCACGGCCTTGCGCATCGCCACCGCCGTGGGCTTGGCGCCGGTCTTGACAGGGCTGGAGATCGACGCGCTGGATGACGCGGCTGTGGCCGCCGCCGTGCGCCATACCCCGGTCTTTGCGCGCGTGGCGCCGCGCCACAAACTGCGCATCGTGGCCGCGCTGCAAGCCACCGGCCAGGTGGTGGCCATGACGGGTGACGGCGTCAACGACGCTCCCGCGCTGAAGGCCGCCGACATTGGCATCGCCATGGGCGTGACGGGCACCGAGGTGGCCAAGGAGGCCGCGCGGATGGTGCTGGCCGGCACGGCCGGCGGCGGCGCGGTGGTGCTGCCGCTGCTGGCCACGCAAATTTTGTGGATCAACCTGGTGACCGACGCCGGCCCCGCGTTGGCCATGGGCGTGGACCCGATCGCCGACGACGTGATGGCCCGCCCGCCCCGGCACCCCAGTGACCGCGTGGGCAACGCCGCGATGTGGGCCGGCGTGCTGGCCACCGGCGTGGTGATGTCCGGCGTCAGCTTGTTGACGCTGGACCTGTACCTGCCGGGCGGCCTGATCGAGGGCAGCGAGAGCCTGACCCTGGCGCGCACGGCGGCCTTCACGGTGCTGGCGTCGGCGCTGCTGCAAGTGGCAGTGGTGCACCTGGGGTTTTTGAACCTGGCTTTTTTTGGCACCATGCCGCTGGCGCCCGCGCAATGGGCGGTTTGCGTGGGCATGGCCAGTGTGGCGTGCTGTGGGCCAGTGAATTGCGCAAGCTGGGCCACCGTGCCCTGGCCCGGCGGGTCCGCATTTGATGAGGCAGTGATCTGATGAAAAAACTTCTAACCCATGTATTGAGCGGCGAAAAGCACCGGCACCGCAAAATCAGGCACCTGGGCCGCCATCCGCTGGTTGATGCCCTGGCCGGCCGGGGCCCCACGGCGCCGCCGGCCGAACCCCTGGCCAGCGAGCTGATGCAAGCCGCGCTTGACGAGCCGGCCGCAGCCATCGCGCGCCTGCACTCGAATGCCGACGGCCTGAGCCCCGCCGAGGCCGCTGCCCGCCTGGCCAAAGTTGGCCCCAACGAGGTGGCGCACGACCCGCCGCCACCTGCCTGGCTGCAACTGTGGCGCTGCTACAAAAACCCGTTCAACCTGCTGCTGACGCTGCTGGCCGTCATTTCTTACGTGACCGAGGATATCAAGGCGGCCATCGTGATCGGCTCGATGGTGGTGCTCTCCA
>JAYWDK010000050.1:0-2570 GCA_043779845.1 Betaproteobacteria bacterium
TCTGCCGGCTCAGTCATCGCGTGGTGCGATGAAGATACTATAACGGAATTCGTTATTCCTGCAAGTATTTTTTTTTCGTCGCGCAGCTGTCCGCCAACTCGCCCTGCAAGCCAATAGTGAAACGTTTCACCAAGCCAAACGCACGCTGAATCAACACACTGGCGGCTAGCCCATGCAGCGCACGCGCTGCCCACCAGTAAAAAGGATCAGCATGCCCACCCCGCCCGTCAACCCACTCTCCACCGTGCAATACCCCATGCCCCCGCGCATGCTGGGCTGGGCGCTGGCCACCGTGCTGTTGATGATGTTGGCCCTGTGGCTGCAAACGGCGTTTACGGGCAGCCTGGTGGCCGTGACGCTGTACAAGGCGCACCTGCTGGCGCTGGGTGGCTGGGGTGGGTATTGGCTGGACCGGGCGCTGTTTCCGTATGACCGGCCGCATGAGTATCTGGCGGCCGAAGAAGAGATTGACGACCCCACCGAAGCCGCCGCCGCGCGCGATGGCCTGGCGCTGCGTGTGTGCACCGGCGCGTCGTTTGGGCAGGCCATGTTGCGGCGCGCCATTGTGGTGGCTGCCTGCCTGATTTGCGTGGGCCTGGGCGCGTGATGCCCCGTTCTGTGAAACGCTGGCTCAAGGGCTGGCACCGGCGCCGCCAGGCCACACGGCTGGCCCGTTATCAGCCGCCCATGGCCCGCCAAAACTGGGCCGCACGCTGCGTGCTGGCCACCGCCATTTTTTTGCAGGGGCTGGTGCTGGCACTCAGCATCAATGCCTGCACCACCGGCCCGGCGCACGCCGCGCCTGGCGCCGCAACTGACGCCACACCCCGCGTGCCACCCGCCGCCCAGCGCTACAGCCTGAAATTGCGCCAGGCGGCGCACACCGGCTGGGGCCTGGACGCACCGGTGGCCGCGTTTGCAGCCCAGGTGCACCAGGAGAGTCAATGGCATCCCGATGCCCGCAGCCCTGTGGGCGCGGCAGGCCTGGCGCAGTTCATGCCCGCCACTGCAACCTGGATCAGCGGCGTGTATGCCGCACCTGGTGGCGCGGCGCCCAGCAACCCCACATGGGCACTGCGCCAGTTGGTCAACTATGACCACTGGCTGTGGCTGCGCATCTATGACGCCGCCGATGATTGCCAGCGCATGGCCTATACCCTGAGCGCCTACAACGGCGGGCTGGGCTGGGTTTACAAGCGCCAAAAGATGGGGCTGGAGCCCGGCATTTGCCTGGGGGCCACGTGTGCCATCAACCCGGGCGTTAGCACCAGTGCCCAGCTTGAAAACGCCCGCTACCCGCACCGCATCTTGATCACCGTGCAGCCCGCCTATCTGGGCTGGGGCCGGGGCATTGCGTGCTGACAGTCGCCCTGCAGCGCTTTGCCGTGTCGATGCTGCTGGTGGTGGCCGCGGCCGCCGCCGGCTACTGGCGGGGCGTGCACCAAGGCGCCATCAACTGCAAGGCCGGCCAGATGGCTGCCGTGCAGCAAGCCCAGCAGACAGTGGCCACTACGGCCGTTGAGGCTATCGCGCTGACGGTGACTACGGGCCGCCAGCATGAGGCCAAGCGCGCCGCCATCACCCGCCAATTTGAGACCCTCACCACCCAAGCCGCCCATGACAAACCGATGCCTGTTGACGATTGCGTGCTGCCTGCTGAGCGCTTGCAGCGCTGGGCCGATGCCAATGCCGGTGCAGCTGATACCGGTGCCGCCCCCGGCCAGCCTGACAACCCCGCCGCCCCCGCTGCCACCGCCCGTGTCGGGCCAGATGCGCGACCTGGAGGCCAACCACCGCCAAGTGGCCCAGGCCTACCACCTGCTGGCCAGCCAGATGTGCAGCCTGCTGACGTTTTTGAAAGTGCACCGTGATGCGCAAACCGATGACTGCAACCCCGCCCTGGCCCCCCGGCCCAACGCCGCGCAGTAGCGGCCTGCCCCGACATGGATGAGCGTTATCTCGACATGGCCGAAGCGCTGGCCGAATCCAACCGCAGCCAGGCTATTGCCGAGTCACAGCGCGCAGTACAAGGCGCGGGGCAAGCCGATTGCGAGGGCTGTGGTGAGCTGATCCCGCCCGAGCGCCGGCGCGCTGCGCCATTTGCCGTGCGCTGTATCAGCTGCCAGCAGGCCGTGGAAGCGCACCGGCGCGGCACACGGCACCCGTTTTGCAATCTCTAGCCACCCCAGCACAGGTAACCCATGGCCACCAATCCCGACAACAACGAAATCAATGCCGCCACGCTGGCCCAGCTGGGCGAGGTGAAGGGCCAACTGGCCATCATCATTCAGATGATCCAGCACAACCACAACGCCACCCACCAGCGCATTGACGACCTGCGCCACACGATGGAAGGGCGGTTCACGGGCGTTGACTCACGGCTCACGGTGCTGGAGAAAAACGAGCGTGGCACGGCGCTGCGCACGGCCACCGTGGGCGCCGTTGCCGCCGCGCTGGTGAGCGCCGGTCTTGAAGTGATTCGCCGCCAGCACTGAGCGGCGGTATACCCAACCCCCATGGCCCACGACCGAACTAAACGCAGCAAGGTACGCGCCGCCTACGTGCAGGGC
>JAYWDK010000051.1:0-19051 GCA_043779845.1 Betaproteobacteria bacterium
CGCGAGGCCGGGGGCCTCGTAGATGCCTCGGCTCTGGCCTCGATGATGCGGTTCTCGATCTGGTCGCTCATGCCCAGGCCGTGGCGCCCACCGATGCGGTTGGCTTCCAGGATCAGGCTGACCAGGTCGGGGTATTCGACGCCGTTCAAAGCGACGGGGCGGCCCTCTTCAAAGCGCACCGATACCTCTTCGGCCTTGACCACGCAGTCGTCCTTCCAGAACGGCACGCCCATGATGGGGTTGACGATCTTCATGCCGGAGTTCAAAAACTCCAAGTCTTTGGCTTCGTGCGTGGCGCCCAGCATGTTGCTGTCGGTGCTGTAGGCCTTTTCGGCGCTCATTTTGTAGCCAAAGCCGTTGGCTGTCATGAAGGCGCTCATCTCGGAGCGGCCGCCCAGCTCGTCGATGAACAGTTGGTCAAGCCACGGCTTGTAGATTTTCAGGTGCGGATTCGTCAGCAGACCGTAGCGGTAAAAGCGCTCGATGTCGTTGCCCTTGTAGGTGCTGCCGTCGCCCCAGATGTCAACGCCGTCGTCACGCATGGCCACCACCAAAGCGGTGCCGGTCACGGCCCGGCCCAGCGGCGTGGTGTTGAAGTAGGTGGCGCCGCCGGTGGAGATGTGGAAGGCGCCGCACTGGATGGCGGCAATGCCCTCGGCCACCAGTTGCGGGCGGCAATCGACCAGGCGGGCGATGTCGGCGCCATAGGCCAGCGCCTTGCGCGGGATCTCGTCGTAATCGCTCTCGTCGGGCTGGCCCAGGTGGGCGGTGTAGGCGCAGGGCACGGCGCCCTTGGCGCGCATCCAGTGCACGGCCGCGCTGGTGTCCAGGCCGCCCGAAAACGCGATGCCGACACGTTCGCCGACCGGAAGCTGCTGAAGAATATTGGCGCCCACTGAGGTCTCGCTGTCTTGAAGGAATGGAAGGGGATTGAAGGCTTGGCCGCTGATTTTAGGCGGCTGACCGGATGGTCTGGACCCTGCGTGGGCGTGGCAGCAAACCCAGCACCAGCGCCGTGCCGAGCACGATCACGCTGCCACCCATCATCATGGGCACGGTGATGGGCTCGGCCAGCAGCAGCGCGCCATACGCGCTGGCAAAAACCGGCACCAAGAACGTGACCGACGCGGCTTGCGTCGGCCCCACCCGCGTGATCAGCCTGAAGTACAGGATGTAGGCCACGCCCGAGCACAGCACCGCCAGCGCGCCGGCCATCAGCCAGGCATTGAGGCCGGGCATCACCGCCGGCCAGGTCAGCGCGGCGGGCAAGGCCAGCGCCACGCTGGCCGCCAATTGCGTGCCGCAGGCCATCACCATTGATGGCACGCCCGGCAGGTAACGGCTGGCATAGCTGGTGGCGTGGCCATACAGCAGCGTGGCCACCAGGCAAGCGCCAATGGCCAGCGTGCCGTGGTGGTCAAACTGCCAGGCTTGCAGCGCGCCGGCATGCATGGATTTGTAGGCCGCCAAACCGGCCACGCCGGCAAAGCCCAGGGCCAGGCCCAGGCTGCGCCAGCGGGTGAGCGGGGCACCCAGCCAGGCCCAGGCGATGAGCGCGGTGGACAAAGGCGTGGCCGCGTTGAAGATCGATGCCAAGCCCGCCGGCAAGGTGAGCGCGGCATAACCAAAAAACAAAAACGGCAAGGCCGAGTTGGTGAGGCCCAACACGAACAAGGGCCGCCAGTTTTGGCGCAGCGCGGGCCATTCACCCCGCATCAGCAGCAGCGGCAGCAACACCAGCACGGCGCCCGCCACACGCACAAAGGCCAGCGCCACCGGGCCAAAGTCAGGCGCCACCAAGCGCATGAACAAAAACGAGGCGCCCCAGATGGCGGCGAGCAACAACAGGTCCAGCAGATCACGGGATTTCATGCATTGATGATGCCTTCAAGGCGCAACAGGCTTTGTTTGAGCGGCAGGCCGCCGGCGTAACCGGTAAGCGCGCCCTTGCTGCCCAGCACCCGGTGGCAGGGCACCAGGATCGATACCGGGTTGCGCCCGATGGCCGCGCCCGCCGCGCGATACGCCGAGGGCGAGCCGGCGGCGGTGGCGATCTGGCCGTAGGTGGCGGTGAGGCCACGCGGCAGGGCTTGCAGCGCCCGCCACACCGCTTGCTGGAACGGCGTGCCGTGCAGATCCAGCGTCAGGCCGTGCAGCGGCGTGGCTGCACCATCGAAATAAGCCGCCAGCGCCTGGGCCGTGGCCAGCAGCCAGGGGTTTTGAGCGTCCACCGGCGCGGCCAGCGGCCCGGGGTGGTGGGCCTGGTGGTCAAACCACAGCCCTGCCAGGCCGTGCACTGTTGCAGCGGCGGTGAGCACGCCCAGCGGCGTGGCCAGGCGGGCTTGTGCGATGAGCGGATGTTGGCGGGTTTTCATGGTGTCTCCAGATGGGTCCACGGTTCGGCTTTGCATGCCGAACCGCTTCGTCAGGCGAACGACTGCCCTCAGGGCGGTCTGTCGTCCAGACTTTTCCACGGTTCGGCTTTGCATGCAAAACCGCTTCGTCAGGCGTTCAACCGCCCTCAGGGCGGTCTCTCGTCCAGACTCAGCCATAACTTCATGACGGCGTAGGCGCGCCAGGGCCGCCAGCGTTCGGCGTGGGCCTGCGCCAAGGCGGCGTTGCGTTCGCCGCCGGTATGGGGCCGCAGGGCGTTGAGCACGGCGATGTCGGTGGCCGGCCAGGCGTCGGGCCAGGCCAGGGCGCGCATGGCGATGAGTTGCGCGGTCCAGGGGCCGATGCCGGGCAGGGTGAGCAAGGCGTCCAGCGTGTCTTGCAAGGGTGCTGCACGGTGCAGGGTGATGCGGCCGGCTGCCACCGCGCCGGCCAGCGCCTGCAGCGCCGCCACGCGCTGGCGCACGATGCCCAAGGTGCCGATGGACTCGGCTGAGGCGCCGGCAATGGCGGCGGCCGACGGAAACAAGCGTGTCAGTTCGGCGAAGGGCGTGCGGATGGGCGCGCCAAAGCGGTCCACCAGGCGCTGCGTGAGCGTGCGGGCGGCGGCAACGGTGACCTGCTGGCCCAGGATCACGCGGGTGGCGATCTCGAAGCCGTCAAAACCACCGGTCAGGCGGATGCCATCCGGCAGCGTATTGCCGATGTCGGCCAGCACGGGGTCGATCAAGGCGGGTTCGGCGTCCAGGTCCAGGCCCTGGCGCACGCGTTGCAGCACGCTGCCCAGGGCGGGCAACAGTGAGGTGGATACCGTCAGCGCCACCTCGCAGCGCGCTGGCACAAAGCGCGCCACCAGCCAGCCGGTGAGCGCTTTGCCTTGCAAGGTGATGGCCAGCGTGCGGTACAGCGTTTGGTGTTGGGCATCCACGTGTTCGATGCCGGGCAGGGCGCGGCGGGCATAAAAATTCAGCACACCGGGGATGTCGTACGGCGCTCGCCAGGCCAGGCGCAATACCGGGTCTGCGGTGGCATGGGCCTGATCGGGGCTGGCGCGGCGCAAGGCGCTGGGGTTCATGCGGTAGCGCGCCAAAAATGCCGCGTTGAAGCGCCGCAAGCTGGCGTAGCCGGTGGCCAGCGCCACCTCGGTGATGGGCAGCTGGGTGTCATGCAACAACTGCTTGGCCATCAGCAGGCGCTGGGTGCCGAGGTAGGCCAGCGGTGACACGCCGTGGGCCTGCATGAAGATGCGGCGCAGGTGGCGGTCGGTCACGCCCAGGTGGGCCGCCAGATCGGGCAGGCGGGGATCGAGGCCCTCCTGCGCGGCCTGGCTCAGCAGCGTGGCCGCGCGGCCGGCCAGCGCGTTGGACGAGTCCATCAGCGACAGCCCGGGCGCCAGCTCGGGCCGGCAGCGCAGGCAGGGGCGGAAGCCGTGTGACTCACACAAGGCCGCGCTGGTGAAAAACCGGCAATTTTCGCGTTTGGGTGGGCGTACCCGGCACACCGGGCGGCAGTAAATGCCGGTGGATGTGACGCCCACAAACAGCCGGCCGTCAAAGCGCGCGTCGTGGGTGAGCAGGGCGCGGTAGGCGGCGTCGTCATGCAGCGGCGGGCTGGCGTGTCCGTGCAGGCTGGCCGGGGCAGCGTTGGGGGTGAGGGTGAAGCGGGCTGTATTGGCCATGGTGGTGGCGATGATAGGCAAGCCCTGGCGCGGTACTCGCCGTTTTCGGACCTGTGCCCTGGCCGACGTCGGCGAGGGGCCGGGCAGGGGCCGGGACGGCCGTTCAGGCCACGCAGGTGGCCTCCGTAGAATGCGCCCCAGCCCCAAACCACCCAGAGAGTGCGACCCATGCAAGTTCAAGCCTCGGCCTTCAAGGCCTACGACATCCGCGGCATCGTGGGTGAGGCCATCGACGAGATTTTTGCCGAGCACCTTGGCCGCGCGTTTGGCAGCGAGGCGCTGGCCGCCGGTGAAAAAGCCGTGGCCGTGGGTCGCGACGGGCGCGTGTCTGGCCCCGGCCTGGTGGCTGGGCTGATCCGCGGCCTGGTGTCCACCGGGCTCGACGTGGTGGATCTGGGCGCGGTCACCACGCCCATGCTGTATTACGTGGCCGCCACGCGCGGCCAGCACGGTTGCCACTCGGGCGTGATGGTCACGGGCAGCCACAACCCCAAGAACTACAACGGCTTCAAGATGGTGCTGGCCGGGCGCGCCATTTACGGCGACGATATTCAGCGCCTGCGCGAGCGCATGGAATCCGACACCTACACCAGCGCCAAACGCGGCGCGCGTGGCCGCAGCGCCAGGATGGACATCGTGCCCGAGTACCGCGCCCGCATCACCGGTGACGCCAAGCTGGCCCGGCCCATGAAGATCGTGGTCGATTCGGGCAACGGCATCCCCGGCGCCAGCGCGCCCGGCATCCTCAAGGCGCTGGGCTGCGAGGTGATCGACTTGTACAGCCAAGTTGACGGCGACTTTCCCAACCACCATCCCGACCCGAGCAAGCCCGAGAACCTGGCCGACCTGATCAAGGTGGTGCATGCCACGGGCGCCGAGCTGGGCCTGGCTTTTGACGGTGACGGCGACCGGCTGGGCGTGGTCACGCGCGACGGCCACATCATCTACCCCGACCGCCAGCTGATGCTGCTGGCCCGCGACGTGCTGAGCCGCAACCCGGGCGCCACCGTGCTGTTCGACGTCAAGTGCTCGCAGCGCCTGGCGCCGGTCATCAAAAAAGCCGGCGGCGTGCCCGTGATGTACAAAACCGGGCACTCGCTGATCAAGGCCAAGATGAAGGAAGTTGGCGCGCCCATATCAGGCGAGATGAGCGGCCACATCTTTTTTGGCGAGCGCTGGTACGGCTTTGACGACGCCACCTACACGGCGGCCAGAATGCTTGAAATCCTCTCGCGCAGCGCCAACCCCAGCGCCGTGCTCGACGCGCTGCCCACCTCGTTTTCAACGCCCGAGTTGAACGTGGCTTGCGCCGAAGGCGAGCCGCCCCGCGTGGTGGCCGCGCTGCAAGCGGGCGCCAAGTTCCCAGGCGCCAAGATCAACACCATTGACGGCCTGCGCGCTGATTACAAAGACGGCTTTGGCTTGATCCGCGCGTCCAACACCACGCCGGTGCTGGTGTTGCGTTTTGAGGGCCAGACCCCCGCAGCGCTGGCGCGCATCGAGGGTGATTTCATGGCCGCGCTGCGCGTGGTCAAGCCTGATGCCCAGGTCACGCAGGCCGCCCATTGAGCCCAGGCTACCGGTCGCGCTGATGCAGCGCATCTTGCAAGCCGTGGTGCTGGCGGTGTACAGCGCCATGCTGCGCCTGATCACGCCCTTGTACCTGCTGCGCCTGTGGCGGCGCGGCGCCAAGGAACCCGGGTATCGGGAATGGCTGCCCGAGCGGCTGGGTTTTTATCGTGGCCGCCGGCCTTTGCCCGGGGCGCTGTGGCTGCACGCCGTGTCACTGGGTGAGGCTCGCGCCGCCGTGCCGCTGGTGGACGCGCTGCGCGCCGCCAACCCCAAAATGCGTTTGCTGCTCACCCATGGCACGGCCACCGGCCGCCAGGCTGGGCGCCGCTTGCTGGACCAGGTGGATGGCCAGGTTTGGTTGCCCTACGACACGCCCGGTGCGGTGCGGCGGTTTTTGCACCACTTTCAGCCCAGCGTGGGCGTGCTGATGGAAACCGAACTGTGGCCCAACCTGATGCGCGAGGCCCAGCGCGCGGGTGTGCCCATGGTGATGGCCAACGCCCGCCTGAGCGAGCGCAGCGCCCGGCGCGGTGAGCGCCTGGCGGCGCTGCTGCACCCGGCGGCGGCCCGTTTGTCGCTGGTGCTGGCGCAATCCATTGAAGACGCCAAGCGCCTGCGCGACGCCGGCGCGCCGCATGTCATGGTCAGCGGCAACCTCAAGTTCGACATGGCGCCCGCGCCCAAGCTCGGCGCGCTGGGTTTGGGTTGGCGCCACGGCATCAAGCGCCCCGTGGTGCTGGCCGCCAGCACCCGCGAGGGTGAAGAGGGCGGGCTGCTGAGCACGTGGTCGGCCTTGCCCCAGCCCCGCCCGCTGCTGCTGCTCGTGCCACGCCACCCGCAGCGCTTTGAAGAAGTGGCCGCGCTGGTCGGTTTGCAAGGCTTGTCGCTGCGCTGCCGCTCCGAATGGGACGATCACCCACCGCCCAGCGCCGCCGACGCCGATGTGTGGCTGGGCAACTCGATGGGCGAGATGCCGGCGTATTACGCCTGTGCCGACGTGGCCTTGCTGGGCGGCAGCTTTGCGCCGCTGGGCGGACAAAACCTGATCGAGGCGGCCGCCTGCGGCTGCCCGGTGGTGATGGGGCCGCACACCTTCAATTTTGCCCAGGCCGCCAAGCAAGCGCTGGCGGCAGGTGCCGCCATGCGGGTGGACGGCATCAACGCCGGCGTGGCCGCGGCGGTGGCGCTGGCCAGCGATCCGGACCGCCTTGACTGGGTGGAGCGCTCATTGGCCTTCGCCCAGGCGCACCGGGGTGCGGCGGCGCTGATGGCGCAACAGGTGTTGATGCGCTGCCGCCCTGGCGAATCGTTCTGAAGCACCGCCCTGCTTGGCGCGCTTGATCAGGCCCGCAACAAGGGCAGCATGGCCAGGCTGGCGCTGCCGGGCAATACGTGCTGCGCCACCACGGTGGCCGGCAAGCCCAGGTGTTGCACCAGCACGGTCTTGAACACCGCGCGCAGATCGGTGGTGGCGCGCAGATCACGGCCCTCGTGGCGCTGTGCGGGCGCCAAACCCGGCCAATCCGCCAGCACCTGGCCGCCCCGCACGGCGCCGCCCAACACCAGCGCCGCGCCGCCCGTGCCGTGGTCGGTGCCCTGCGTGCCGTTGATGGCCACGGTGCGGCCAAATTCGGTCACGACCAATACGACGGTGCGTGCCCAGGTGTTGCCGGCGGCGGGCGTGGTGAGGCCCTCGCGCAGCGCGCCCAGCGTGGCGTCCAGCAGGCGCAGGTTGTTGACCAACGGGCCCGTGTCCGCCGCCTGGTTGGCATGGCTGTCCCAGCCCCCCAGCTCCAGCACGGCGGCCTGGGGGCCGTCGTCCTTGGCCAGAAACGCCGCCGCCTGACGGGCCAATATCAGCGGGGCTTGGCGGGCGGCGTTGTTGGCGTTGTTGGGGCCGCCAGCGTTGTTGGCCATGCTGGCGGCCATCTCAGGCATCGCAGGCATCGCACCGGCGTCCCGCAGATCCCGGGCGCGGCTCAGTGCCGCCGCCAGCGGCGCGTCGTTGGCATACAGCTTTTGCAGCCTGGCCACCAGATCGGGCGCGGGATCGGGTTTTGACGAAGGCGCCCAGGTGTCGACGCCGGCATGGCCACGCAATACCAGCGGCACGGCCGTCTGGAACGCCATGCCCCGGCCGCTGCTGGCGGCCAGCGCCCGGCCCAGCCAGCCGGTGTCCAGCGCAAAGGGTTTTTCGCCACCGGACTCCAGCACTTGCTGCGCGTCGAAATGCGAGCGGTCACGGTAGGGCAGGCCCACCGCGTGCAGCACGGCCAGCTCGCCCCGGCCATACGCGGCATGCAGGCCGGGCAGCGCGGGGTGCAGCGCCAGCAGGTCATTCAGCGGCAAGGCCGGGCTGGCAAAGCGGCCCAGGCTGCCTCGGGCATCGGCAAAAGCCGGGTCGCCCAAGGCGGGCACGGCGGCCAGGCCGTCCAGGCCGCCGCGCAAGATCACCAGCACCTGGCGCGGCCCGCCGGGCGTGGCGGTGCCGGCCAGGCTCAGGCCACTGAAAGGCACGGTGCCCGCCCAGGCGCAAGCACTGGCCACCCCTCGCAACAGCGAGCGGCGGCTGGGGTGACGGGGTTGGGCGTGGGACATTGAGGGGATCCGATCAACGATGGGGTGTTGAGTGAGCTTCAGCGGCGCTGGAATTCTGGCGACATCAACAGCAGCGCGAGGGCTTGAGGGCCGTCCGCGGCGCGGTCGATCTGGCTGCGGGTGGCCTCGCTCAGCAGCGGGCCCAGGCTGGCGCTGGCCAGCGCGCGCGCGTCCACGTTGGCACCCCAGCGGTCGGCCACCTGAACAGCCCATTCCACCCGCTGCCACACGGCCTCGGGGCCCAGCCAGGCGGGGGCGGCATCGGGCCAGCCGGCGGGCGAGGGCGCGGCTTGCGGGCGCTGGCCCAGTGCCGTCAAGCCCGCGTCGGCAGCGCGTTGGGCCAAGCGATCACCCAGGCGCAACAGGCGGGCGCTGCTGACGACAAATTCTTCGGGTGTTTTGAGCTTGGCGGGCGCGGCGTGCCAGGCTTCGGGCGCGTCGATCAAGGCGCGGTACAGCGTGGGCAGGTCGCCGTCGCTGTCGGCAAAGCGCTGCGCCAGGCGGGCCACCAGCGCGGGCGGCGGTTCGTCGGCCACCCAATGGCGGGCCAGCTTGGTGGCAATGAAGCGGCCCGTGCTGGGGTGGCGGGCCAGGTCTTGCAGCACGGCGGCCAGGGCCTGCTGGCCTTCGTCGTAACGCCGGCCCAGCACGGTCTTGGGGCCGGGTTGGTGCCAGCGGGCATCGAATACAGCATCGGCCTGGGGCGGCTGGGTGTTGACGGGCAAGCCGTCGCCCGGGCGCGGCCCACGCCAACCCGTGAGCACCCCCGCCAGTGCCGTGACGTCTGCTTGGCCGTAACCGCCCCACGGGCCGTAGACGCCACCCCCACCGGCCACGCCCAGCGTGTGCAGCTCCAGCAGCTCACGGGCCAGGTTTTCATTGAGCCCCGTCAGACGCGGCGTTGGTGTTGTGTTGGGTGTGTCGGGTGTGTTGGGTGTGTTGGCAGCGTTGTTGCTGGCCTGGCTGCGCCGATGCACGCGCTGCACCACGGCGGATTGCGGCCCGGCCGAGAGGTGGTTGTCCAGGTAACGCAGCATGGCGGGATGGGTGATGGCCGCCTGCAGCAAGTCAACAAACCGCCCCGCGATGTGCGGCCGGATGGCCTCGCGCTCAAACGCGCCCACCAGACCCTGCGAGCTGCCCTTGCCCAGCGACACCGTGAAGTGGTTGCACCAGAACAGCGCCACGCGCTCGGCAAACGGCCGGGTGCTGGTGGCCGCCGTCACCAGGCGGGCGCGCATGTCGGCTTGCACCTGGGCCCGCAGCGCCGCACGGGCGGCCTCGCTGGCGTCACCCCGGGCGTTGATCTGGGTGGTCAAGGCCACGCCCAAGCTTGGCAAATCGGCGCCTTGTTGGGGGTCGGCGGGGCCGATCTGCGCCAGCAACCAAGCCCGTGCATCGGCGCCAATCACCCTCAAATCGGGCTCGCCGAGGCCAAATCGGTGTGCGGCCAGGGCGGCGGCTGACGGCGGTTGCGAGGTGGGCAAGGTCATGGTGAAGATTCTGCGCTGGGTTGAATCTTCAACGGACTGGCCCTGGCCCGCGTTGGCACTGTGTGTGCAAAGTCGTGCAAAGTAGTGCAAAGCACACGCATGAAAAAGGGCGCCACAAAGGGCGCCCGTCTTGGCATGGGAAATGGGCAAACCCACGGGCAAACCCACGGGCAAACCCAAGGGCAAACCTACGGGCAAGCCCGCGGGTCAGCGCGCCAGCAAGGCGTCCACGGCCAACACATCCTGCGGCACCAACTGCCCTGACGCCTGGCGCAGCTTGAGGCTGTTGACCACCACGTCGTAGCGCGCCTTGGCCAGATCACGCTGCGCCTGGAACAGCTGGGTTTGTGCGTTGAGCACGTCGAGGTTGACGCGCACGCCCACTTTGTAGCCCAGCTGCGTGGCCTCAAGCGCCAGCTTGCTGGACGACTCGGCCGCCTCCAGGGCCAGCACTTGCGCGCCCAGCGATCGCACGCCAAAAAATGCGCTGCGTGTGCCCTGGGCCACGCTGCGACGCGCCGCCTCCAGGTCGTTTTGCGCTTTTTCTTCGAGCGAGAGCGTTTCTTTGATGCGGTTTTGAATCGACCAGCCGGCAAACAGGGGCACCGTCACTTGCACAGCGACGTTGGTGGTCAAACCATTGCCTGAATTGCTGGGGAAGGGCCCCGCCCGCGTGTTGCCCGACAGGCGCGTATGCGCTTCGACCAGTGACGCACTGACGCCCACCGTGGGCAGGTGGCCAGCACGGGCTTTTTCGGTTTCGAGGCGGGCCACGTCTCGGGCCAGGCGCAGCTGGGTGAGCGACGGGCTGAGCAAGTCGGCCTGGGCGGCCCAGGCCTCGACATCGGCGGGCGCCAGGGTGGGCAGCACCACGGGCACGGCCAAGGGCTTGGGCGTCACGCCGGTGCGGCCCACCACACCTTCGAGCGCGAGCATCTTGACGTTGAGGTCGTTTTCAGCCGCCAGTTCCTGGGCGGTGCCGAGGTCGAACCGGGCCTGCGCTTCACGGGTATCGGTGATGGTGGCGGTGCCCACCTCAAAGTTGCGCTTGGCCGAGGCCAATTGCTCGGTGATGGCCTTTTTGCTGGTTTGCACCGTGCCCAGCGCGTCGGCTGCGGCCAGCACGTCGAAATAGGCCTGCGCCACGCGCACGATCAAATCTTGTTCGGCCGCCAACACCTGAGACAACGCCACCTCGATGCCACGTTCGGCCTGGCTGATGGTTTTGTCATTGGCGCGGTTGAACAGCGACTGCTGGGCCGATACGCCTGCCGACAGCTGGCCGGTGGTGGCCGAGGTGGCGGTGGTCGAATAGGGCGTGTTGGCGTCGTTGTACGCCACCGTGCCCGTGGCGTTGACCACCGGCCGCCGCAGCGCCCGGCTTTGCTCGGCCTTGAACACCACCGAATCAGCCTGCGCGCGAGCCGATTGGTAGGTGGCGTCATAGCCCCGGGCGGTGTCATACAAGGCTTGCAGGCTTTGCGCCTGTGCCGCACCCCCCGCGCTCAGCGCCAAGGCCAGCAGGCTGGGGCGCAAGCACGACGACAGCGGCCGGAACAGGGAGGGCAAGCGTTGGGCAGACATGGACAAGATCCTTGGGACGGGTTGAGCAGACGAACGCCGGTACAGCGCGGGCTGGAACAGACGAGGCATGGAGGTGCGGCTGGATGTGCGGAGTCAATAACGTGGAATCGACGCGTCCACCTCGCGTGACCACGCATCAATGCCGCCGGCCACGTTGTACGCGGCCTCATAGCCTTGTTGCCGCAAGAATGCGACGCACTGCAGGCTGCGGGCGCCGTGATGACACAAAGCCAGGATCGGCTGCTCGCGCTTGAGCTCATGCAGCCGCGCCGGCAGGGTGTGCATCGGGATGTGCAGCGTGCGGGCGCCCGGCAAATCCAGGTGGGCGGTTTGCAGCTCCCAGGCTTCACGCACGTCGAGCAAGACGGGTTCGGCTTGGGTAGGCACAAAAGTGAGTACAAATGCGGCCAGGTCTTGCACCATCACCTGCGGCACGGTGGAGTTCATGCTTTCAAGGGGCGCAAGCGCGCGGCGTCAGGGGGTTAAAACACAAATCGGCTGGGCTCGGCAAAGCCTTGCAGCCGGGGCGCCACGGTGTCGAACAAATCCACAGCTTGCAGCACGGTGGCCGACAAGCGGGTGATGCGCACCGCGCGCATCACGGGCTCCTGGCCCACGATGGCCAGCAGGCGGCCGCCGATCTTGAGTTGGTCGAGCAGGGCGCCGGGCACCTCGGGCACCGAGCCCGACAGCATGATCACGTCAAACGGGCCCTCGCTGGGCAGGCCGGCAGCGCCGTCCATCTCGCGCACGCTGGCGTTCAGCACCCCGGCGCGCCGCAGGTTGGCGGTGGCCATGGCGGCCAGGGCGGGCACGCGTTCCAGCGAGATCACCGACTGCGCACGGTGCGCCAGCAGCGCGGCCATGAAGCCCGAGCCTGTGCCCACCTCAAGCGCGCGCTCGTGGCGCTGCACCTGCGCTTCTTGCAGCAGCCTGGCCTCAACTTTGGGCGTCAACATGCACAAGCCACCGGCGCCGCTGTCTTGCAGTGGCACCTCGGCGTCCACAAACGCCATGCTCTTGTAGGCCTTGGGCACAAAGTCTTCACGGCGCACCATCGAGAGCAGTGACAACACGCCGCTGTCGAGCACGTCCCAGGGGCGGATCTGCTGCTCGATCATGTTGAAGCGGGCCTGTTCGGTATTCATGTCGGCAATCCTGTGGGCTGGGGTTTGAGGCAAAGGGGGCCGGCGGCGCTGGGCCAACGGGCAATCTTTGATTCTATTTGGGCAACAGGGCCTGAGCGGGCTCCGCCAACTGCACCGCTTGGTGATCTGCGTCAAGCCCGAACAAACGCCGACGCGCCCACTGGCCCAGGTCGTCCATCCAGCAATAAATCACCGGCACCACCACCAAGGTGAGCAGCGATGACGTGATCACCCCGCCGATCACTGCCTGGCCCATGGGGGCGCGCTGCTCCGAGCCTTCGCTCAAGGCCAGGGCCAGCGGCAACATGCCAAAAATCATCGCCAGCGTGGTCATCAGGATGGGCCGCAGCCGTACTCGGGCGGCTTGCAGCAAGGCCTCGCTGCGCGGCAGGCCGGGCACCTCAAGGCCGTGCTCGTCGAGGTGCGGCTCACGCGCCCTGATCGCGAAGTCCACCAGCAGGATGGCATTTTTGGTCACCAGGCCCATCAGCATGATCACGCCGATGACCGAGAACATGTTCAAGGTGGACCGCCACAGCAGCAGCGCGCCCACCACGCCGATCAGCGTGAGCGGCAGTGAGCTCATCAGCGCCAGCGGCTGCAAAAAGCTGCGGAACTGCGACGCCAAAATCATGTAGATGAACACCACGCCCAGCGCCAGCGCCGAGATGGCGTAGCCAAAGCTGTCTTGCATGTCTTTGCTGGAGCCACCAAACCGATAACCGTAGCCCGGCGGCAGCGGCGTGGCGTCCATGGCGCGGCGGATGTCGGCCGACACCTCGCCCAGCGAGCGGTTGGCGGTATTGGCGGTGATCTCGCTTTCGCGGTTCAGGTCACGCCGGTTGATCTGGGTGGCGCCCAGGCTATTGCGCACCTCGGCCACCTGCGACAGGCGCACGCTGCGCATTGAGCCATCGGCATTGCTGCCCAGCACCAGGCCCAGGCGGCCCAGGTCGTCGGGGTTGTTGCGCGCCTCGGGGGCCAGGCGCACCTTCACGTCGTAGGTTTGATCATTCGCGGCGCGCCAATCGCCTACCGTCTGGCCGGCCACCAGGGCCCGCAAGGTGTTGGTGATGCTGCCCACCGACAGGCCCAGGTCATTGGCGGCGTCGCGTTTGACCTCGATGGTCACGGTGGGTTTGGGCGGCTTCAGGCTGGTGTCCAGGTCCACCAGGCCGGGCACTTGGGCCAGCTTGGCCATCAGCGTGGCGGTGAGGCGCTGCAACTCAACGATGTCGGTGCCCTGGATCGACAGCGAGATCGGTTTGGCCCCGCCCACGGCGTCCAGCAGGCCCACGTGGGTGACGGTGATGCCGGCCACTTGCAGCAGGCGCTCGCGCAGCGGGCCCGACATCTGGTCCACGCTGCGCTGGCGGTCCTTGCGGTCCACCAGGCGCACAAAAACCGACACGTAGTTGCGCCCGGCGGCCTGGCCGGTGTTGATGGTGGACAAGGTGTAGCGCACCTCGGGCATCTCGCGCAGGATGGCGTCAACCTGCTGCGCGCGGGCCTCGGTGGTGGCCAGCGACGAGCCCATCGGCGTGTAAAACGCCACCGTGGTTTCGGAGTAATCGGCCTTGGGCACAAACTCGGTGCCCAGCTTGGGGATCAGCAGCACCGCGCCCACCAGCGTGGCCACCGCGATCAACACGGTTTTGCCCTTGTGGCGCAGCGACCAGCCCAGCGTGGCCACGTAGACGTGGCCCAGCCGGTGCGATGCGCGGTCCACCCAGTGCGTCAGGCGGCCCAGGGTGTGGTCGTACAGGCCTTGCGGCTTGAACGGCTGGCCGTTGTTGTGATCAAGTTCCCGGTCGATGGCCGGGTCGTGCCATACCGAGCTGAGCATCGGGTCGAGCGTGAAGCTCACGAACATCGAGATCAGCACGGCGGCCACGATGGTGATGCCGAACTCATGAAAAAACTTGCCGATGATGCCGCTCATGAAGCCGATCGGCAAAAACACCGCCACGATCGACAGCGTGGTGGCCAGCACCGCCAGGCCAATCTCGTTGGTGCCCGCCAGCGCGGCCGCGCGCGCGCCTTTGCCCATTTGCACGTGGCGCACGATGTTCTCGCGCACCACGATGGCGTCGTCGATCAACAAGCCCACGCACAAGCTCATGGCCATCAGCGTGATCATGTTGATGGTGAAGCCGAACAAGTCCATGAACAAAAACGTGCCGATCAGCGCGATGGGCAGCGTCAGGCCGGTGATCACCGTGGAGCGCCAGGAGTTGAGAAACAAGAAGACGATGCCGATGGTCAGCAGCGCGCCCTCCAACAGGGTGCGCTTGACATTGGCCACCGAGACCCGGATCGGCCGTGAGCCGTCCCGCACCACCTCCAGCGCCATGCCGGGCGGCAGTTGGGCGCGCAGCGCGTCGGCGCTGCGTTGCAGGCCATCCACCACCTCAATCGTGTTCTCGCCCTGGCTTTTTTTGATCTCCAGCGCCAGCATGCGCTGGCCGTTGTACAGCGCCAGGCTTTCCACCTCCTCGGGGCCGTCCACCACCTGCGCCACTTGCGACAGCCGCACCGGCTGGCCGGACGTCGCCGCCGCCCCTGCCGCAACCCCTGCCGCAACCCCTGCCGCCACCCCGGTTCCCACCCCACCCCGGCGCGCCACGATCAGGTTGTTCAGCTCATCCGGGCGCTTCACACGGCCGGCGATCTGCACGCTGCGCTCACTCTCGGACGAGCGCAGGCTGCCGGCCGGCAGATCCCGGTTCTCGCTGCGCACGGCGGCCATCACCGCATCGACGCCGATGCCAAACGCCTCCATCGCCTGCGGCTTCAAGTAGATGTTGATCTCGCGCTTGACACCGCCCACCAGGGTGATCGAGCCGACGCCGCGCACGTTCTCCAGCCGCTTCTTGACCACCTGGTCGGCGAAGGTGGTCAGCTCTTGCACGCTTTTGCTGTTGTCGGGCGAGGTGAGCGCAAACGAGAAAACGGGTGAGCTGGCCGGGTCAAACCGCGAAACGCGCGACTCTTTCACCTCATCGCGGAAGCTGGCCTTGATGACGGCCAGCTTCTCGCGCACGTCGTCAGCGGCGCGCCGGCCATTGACCTCGAGGTTGAACTGCACGATCACCACCGACGTGCCCTCGTAGCTGCGCGAGAACAACTGGTTGATGCCGGCAATGGTGTTGACCGACTCCTCGATCTTGCGGGTGACCTTGCTTTCCACCACCTCGGGCGCGGCGACGGGGTAATCGGTCTGCACCACGACGGTGGGGAAGTCGATCTCGGGGAACTGGTCCACCTTCAATCGCTGGTACGAGAACAGGCCGAGCACGACAAACGCCAGCATGACCATCACGGCCATCACCGGGTTGCCAATCGATAAACGGGTGAACCACATGGCGGGTCAGCGCGCGGCGCCGGCCGACAGGGCCAACGGCCCGGCGGAGGCGGAGGCGGCGGCTGGACTCGCGGCTGACGAAGCGGCGGAGGCAGACGCAGGCGCTGCGCCCACCTTCAGCAGCACGCCGGTGGACACCAGGCCGGCGCTGGCGGCCAGCACGAGGTCGCCCTCGTCCAGGCCGGCCAGGATTTCCACCATGTCGCGCCCGGCGGTCTGGCCGCGCAGGCCCAGCGTCAACGGCCGCTGCTCGGCGCGGCCGTTGCGGATTCGCACGGCATACGGCTGGGCCTGGTCGGTGCGCACCGCAGACAGCGGCAGCGCCAGCGCGGTGCGCTGGTCCAGGCCGATCCAGCCCCGGGCAAACAGGCCGTTGCGCAGCGCCGGGCCGGGCGCCAGCGCCAGGTAGGCCGTCACCGTGCGTGAGCCGGCCAGCGCGCTGGGGTTGATGCGCACCACGGTGGCCGGCACCGGCTGGTCACTGCCGTCCAGCAGCAACCGCGCGCGGGCGCCCACTTGCAGGCTGGCCAGGTCTTGCGGCGCGATCGCCGCCTCCAATTCCATGCGCGACAGATCGACGATTTCCAGGATGCGGGCGTCCACCGCCACCCGCTCACCGGGCTGGGCCAGGCGCTGCGCCACCAGGCCGCTGATCGGCGCGGTGAGCACCGCGTCGCTGCGCGATTTGCGTGCCAGTTCCACAGCGGCCAACGCGGCCTGCAGGGTGGCCTGCGCGCCCATCTCACTGGATGCAGAGGTTTCCAGCGCGGTGGGCGAGATAAAGCCCTGCGCCACCAGCGCCTTGTTGTTGGTGAGCTGGCGCTGGGCGATCTCCAGTTGCGCGCGCGCCGCAGCGGCTTGGCTGTCGGCCTGGCGCAGCCGCCAGTCGAACTCGGTGGCGTCCAACTGGCCCAGCACCTGGCCGGCCCGCACGCTGTCGCCCTCGCGCACCGTCAGCGTCTTGATCTCGGCCGCCACGCGGGCTTTGACAAACGCGCTGTTCACGGCTTTCAGGCTGCCCGAGATGTCCAGCCCGCGGGCCAGCGGCTGGCGCTGCAGCACCAGCACGTCGGCGGCGGCCAGCTCCAGTGTGGGCACGGCGGCAGATGCGGCCGATGCCGCCGCACTGGCCGCCGCAGCGGCCGCCGCCGGCTGGCGCGCCGTCCAGGCCCGGGCGCCCAGCAGCCCGGCAATCAAAAGCGCCAGCAACACGGCCAACAGCGGCAACAAGCAACGGCGCCTGGATTTCATGGGCAGTTAACGCGGGGTGGAGGATGGGGCAGGGCGGCCAAATCAGCCGGGGTTTTGCAGCACAGCCCGTCCAGCACCAGGTTGACATGCTGGCTGATGAAGGCGCGGCCATCGAGGTGCCAATCTCCCACGCAGGCGCCCAGTGAATGGCGGTGCAGGCAGATCATCACCAGCGGCAAGACGAGCGAGTGCACGGCATTGTCCACATCCACCGGCCGAAACTCACCGGCCGCCATGCCCTTGCGCACGATGGCGCCCAGCAGCGCGTGGGCCGGCTCGATCACCTGGCTGGCGTAATAGTTGGCGATGTCGGGAAAGTTGCGCACCTCGGTGATGACGATCTTGAACACGCCGGCCGCCGGGCTGTCGTACAACTGGCCCCACCAGTCGGTAAGCACGCTGCGCAGCAGGTGACCGGCGCTGCCCTCAAAGCGCGCAGCCAGGGCGGCCCCTTCGGCAATGCGGGCCGACAGGCTGTGGCTGATCACCGCCTTGAGCAGGTCTTCCTTGCTCGGGTAATACAGGTAGAGCGTGCCTTTGGACACACCGGCCCGCGCCGCCACCTCTTCGGTGCGGGTGGCCGCAAAGCCCTTTTCGACAAACAAGGCCAAGGCCGCATCCAGCAACTCTTGGGGGCGCGCCTCTTTGCGGCGGCGCCGGTGGGGAATGTCGAGTGCCGGCATTTTTACTGACTGATTGGTCAGTAATGTAGCCGCCCGGTACAAAACGGGTCAAGCTGCGGTGCGATGGCGGGTTGGCGGTGGGCAGACGGTGGGCAGGCGGTGGGCGGGTGGCGGGTTGGTGAAGGACGGCCCGCCGCTATCATCCGGCGCTTTTGCTCAGGGAAACCCCGTGGACGCACTGCTGTTGCTGAAGGCCGCCATCATGGGCGTGGTGGAAGGTTTGACCGAGTTCTTGCCGATCTCGTCCACCGGCCACCTGATTCTGGCCGGCGCCTTGCTGGGCATGGACGACGACAAGGCCAAGGTGTTTGACATCGCGATCCAGACCGGGGCGATTTTTGCCGTGATCATCGTTTACTGGCAGCGGCTGCGCGACACGCTGCTTCAACTGCCCAGCAGTGCCCAGGCGCGGCGCTTTGCCCTCAACCTGCTGATCGCTTTCTTGCCGGCGGTGGTGCTGGGCCTGCTGTTTGGCAAGGCGATCAAAGCCCATTTGTTCACCCCGGCGGTGGTGGCCAGCACCTTCATCCTGGGCGGCTTCATCATCCTGTGGGCTGAGCGACGGCCCACTTCACAAGTCAGCGCCGAGCCGCCCCAAGTTGACTTGCCCCCCCTCGGGGGGGCGGACGCCGCAAGGCGGCCTCGGGGGCAGGCGGTGGTGCGCATCCACACGGTGGACGACATGGCCCCGCTGGACGCGCTGAAAGTGGGCCTGGCGCAGTGCCTGGCGATGATCCCGGGCACCAGCCGGTCCGGCGCCACCATCATCGGCGGCATGCTGCTGGGCCTGTCGCGCAAGGCGGCCACCGATTTCAGCTTTTTTCTGGCCATTCCCACGCTGGTGGGCGCCGGGCTGTACAGCCTGTACAAAGAGCGGGCCCTGCTCAGCCTGGCCGATTTGCCGATGTTCCTGGTCGGCCTGGTGTTTGCGTTCATCAGCGCCTACGCCTGCGTGCGCTGGCTGCTGCGCTACATCGCCAGCCACAGCTTTGTGCCGTTTGCCTGGTACCGCATCGCTTTTGGCGGCGTGGTGCTGCTCACGGCGGCAATGGGCTGGGTGCACTGGGCCGACTGAGCGCCTGCGCACTGACGGCGGCGCGAAACAGCAAATCCCACACGCCGTGGCCCAGCTTCAGGCCCCGGGCCTCGAACTTGGTCAACGGCCGCAAATCGGGCTTGCACACAAAGCCCCCAGCCGTGTTGACCAAGGCCGGGCAGGCGCCCAGCACCGCCAGCATCTGCTGGGCGTAATCTTCCCAATCGGTGGCGCAGTGCAGCCAGCCGCCCGG
>JAYWDK010000052.1:0-7526 GCA_043779845.1 Betaproteobacteria bacterium
TGAACCCGACAACATTGCCAGCTGGCAATGTTGTCGGGTTCAAGCGCGTTCCAACTCGGTTTACGTCAGCCCAACGCCGCTTTGCACCCTGCTTCGTCCTCCGTGCCGTCCTCCAGGCCAGTCAGCGTGCCCGCAGTGGCCCGCGCCATGGCCTTGCTTGACCGGCTGGCCTCCAAGCGTGGGCCCGTGAGCATGGCCAGCCTGGCGGCAGAGTTGGCGCTGCCCAAGAGCAGCATGCACGGCCTGTGCAACACCTTGCTCTCCTGCGGCTACTTGCAGCGCCAAGCCGACGGCTGCTTGTCGATCGGCCCACGCGTCATGACCCTGGCCGAAGCCTTTGTGGCCAGCAGCGACGTGGCGCGTGAGTTTGACGCCTTGTGGCTGGCCACCTCGCCGCAGCAAGCGCCCGACGAAACCATGGTGCTGTCCGTGCTGGATGGCGACAGCGTGCTCTACCTGGCCGTGCGCAACAGCAGCCGGCCGCTGGGACTGGCCTTCAACCGGGGCATGCGCCTGCCCGCGCACTTGGCGGCCACGGGCCGCGCCATGCTGGCGTTTCTGGCGCCGGCGCTGGTGTTGCCCCTGCTGGCCAACCCGCCCTTGGCCGCGCTCACGCCGCGCAGCCTGACCGCACCCGACGCGCTGGCGGCCGAGCTGGCGGCCACCCGCGAGCGCGGCTTCGGCATTGACGACGAGGGCGTGCGACTGGGCGTCTACGGCCTGGCCGCGCCGGTGCTGGACGCCGGTGGGCGCCCGGTGGCCGGCGTGGGCGTGTGCCTGAACAAAGCCACGCTCAACGCCGCCGATCTGGCGTGCCAGCAGCAGCGCGTGCAAGACACGGCGCTGGCGCTGTCACGGCGCTTGGGGGGCGGCGCGCCGTTGCCCCGGCCCACCAGTTCGCCGGCCGTGCCGAAAGCGCCGAAGTCGCCGAAAGTGCCTGCGGCGCCATACGTGGCCGTGGCCCCCCAGGATTCCCAACCCTTCAAACCGGCAGCCTCGGCATGAGCGCAGACAACATCATTCTTGAAACCCGCGACCTGACCAAGGAGTTCAAGGGTTTCGTGGCCGTCAGCCGCGTCAACCTGAAGGTCAAGCGTGGCAGCATCCACGCACTGATCGGCCCCAACGGCGCGGGCAAAACCACTTGTTTCAACCTGTTGACCAAGTTCTTGACACCCACTGCCGGGCAGATTTTGTTCGAGGGCCATGACATCACCGCCGAGGCGCCAGCGCACATCGCGCGGCGCGGCGTGATCCGCTCGTTCCAGATCTCGGCCGTGTTCCCCCACCTCACCGTGCTTGAAAACGTGCGCGTGGCCTTGCAGCGCAAATTGGGCAACTCGTTCCAGTTCTGGCGCTCCGAGAGCTCGCTTGATGCGCTCAATGGCCGCGCCATTGAGCTGTTAGGCCAGGTTGACCTTGAAAAATACGCCGACCTCACGGCGGTGGAGCTGAGCTACGGCCGCAAGCGCGCGCTGGAGATCGCCACCACGCTGGCGATGGACCCCAAGCTGATGCTGCTCGACGAGCCCACCCAGGGCATGGGCCTCGAAGACGTGGACCGCATCCGCGGGCTCATCAAAAAGGTGGCCGCCAGCCGCACCGTGCTGATGGTGGAGCACAACATGAGCGTGGTGGCCAGCATCGCCGACACCATCACCGTGTTGCAGCGCGGCGCCACGCTGGCCGAGGGTCCGTATGAGCAAGTGTCCAAGAACCCGGCCGTGATCGAGGCCTACATGGGCAGCGCCCAAACTGAACTGGTTGGAGCGCACTGAATGGCTGCAAAAAAGCGTTTTCTCGAAGTCAAAAACCTGCACGGCTGGTACGGTGAATCCCACGTGCTGCATGGCGTGAACTTCCACGTCGATGAGGGCGAAGTGGTCACCTTGCTGGGCCGCAACGGCGCCGGCCGCACCAGCACGCTGCGCGCCATCATGGGCTTGATCGGCAGCCGAAAAGGCTCGATCCAGGTGATGGGCCAGGAGACCGTGGGCATGAGCACGCACCGCATCGCGCGCTTCGGCATTGGCTATTGCCCCGAAGAGCGTGGCATTTTCTCCAGCCTGAGCGCCGAAGAAAACCTGATGCTGCCGCCCACGCTGGCCGAAGGCGGCATGAGCATCGAGCAGATCTACGCCATGTTTCCCAACCTCAAAGAGCGCGCCAACAGCCAAGGCACGCGGCTGTCGGGCGGCGAGCAGCAAATGCTGGCGGTGGCGCGCATCCTGCGCACCGGCGCGCGGCTGTTGCTGCTCGATGAAATCTCCGAAGGCCTGGCGCCGGTGATCGTGCAAAAGCTCGCCGAGATGGTGGGCACGCTGCGCCGCCAGGGCTACACCATCGTGATGGTGGAGCAAAACTTCCGCTTTGCAGCACCCCTGGCCGACCGCTTTTTGGTGATGGAGCACGGCGAGGTGATTCAGGAGTTCACCCAGGCCGAGCTGCCGTCGCGGCTGGAGCGCTTGCACGAATACCTCGGCGTCTGAGCGACTCCGCCGCCCTTTTTCCAACCCATTTTTTCTCGCCCCCCAAGGAGCTCAGCATGTTCAAACTCAAGCAAATTTCCAACGCGTGCGCGCTGGCCGCCACCACCCTGCTAGGCGCCGTGGCGCCCGCGCAAGCCCAGATCTCGGGCGACATCATCAAGATCGGCATCATCACCGACATGTCGGGCCTGTACTCCGACATCGACGGCGCGGGCGGCGTCGAGGCCATGCGCATGGCCGTGGCCGAAATGGGCGGATCGATCAACGGCAAGAAGATCGAGATTGTCTTCGCCGACCACCAGAACAAGGCCGACATCGCCGCCTCCAAGGCGCGCGAGTGGTTCGACCCCCAGGGCGTGGACATGTTGATCGGTGGCACCACTTCCAGCACCAACCTGTCGATGGCCGCCGTGGCCAAGGAGAAGAAGAAGCTGTTCATCTCCATCGGCGGCGCCACCTCGGCGCTGACCAACGAGCAGTGCAGCCCCTACACGGTGCACTGGGCCTACGACACCGTGGCGCTGGCCAAGGGCACGGGCAACGCGGTGGTCAAGTCGGGCGGCAAGAGCTGGTACTTCCTGACGGCCGACTACGCCTTTGGCACCGCGCTGCAAAACGACACCACGGCGGTGGTCAAGGCCGCCGGCGGCACCGTGGTGGGCTCGGTGCGACACCCGCTGGGCGCCAGTGATTTTTCGTCGTTCCTGCTGCAGGCGCAGGCCAGCAAGGCGCAGATCCTGGGCATGGCCAACGCCGGTGGCGACACCATCAACACCATCAAGGCCGCCAACGAGTTTGGCATCACCAAGACCATGAAGCTGGCCGGCTTGCTGATCTTCATCGCCGACATCCACTCGCTGGGCCTCAAGACCACGCAGGGCATGTACCTGACCGACAGCTGGTACTGGAACAAGGACGCCGAGACGCGCGCCTGGAGCCGCAAGTTCTTCGACAAGCAAAAGCGCATGCCATCGTCGATCCAGGCCGCCGACTACTCGGCCACGCTGCAGTTCCTGCAGGCCGTCAAGGCCACCGGCACCGACGACAGCGACAAGGTGCTGGCCCACATGAAGAAGACCAAGGTCAACGACGTGTTTGCCAAGGGCGGCTGGATCCGTGACGACGGCACGATGGTGCACGACATGTACCTGATGCAGGTCAAGGCCCCTGAAAAATCGACCGAGCCTTGGGACTACTACAACGTGGTTGAAACCATCAAGGGCGAGGCCGCCTGGACCACCAAGGCCGACAGCAAGTGCGCGCTCTGGAAGTGACGGCTTGACCCACCCCCGAAGCGGCTTCGCCTCCCTTGCAGGTCGCGCTGGGCCAGAGGCCCAGCCCTTCGGCAGGCACAAACGGCACGCCGGTTGTGTCCCGCCTCAGCCCCCACAAGCGGGCACCGCCAGCGGCCCGGCAAAGCCGGTTCCGCGGCGTTTGCTGGGAAATCTCCTTGCGCCCTGCTAAGTACCCATCGTCATGGAAATCTTCGGTATTCCCCTGCAAGCCTTCCTGGGCCAGCTGATGCTGGGCCTGGTGAACGGCTCGTTTTATGCGATGTTGAGCCTGGGCCTGGCGGTGATTTTTGGCCTGCTGGGCATCGTCAACTTTGCCCACGGCGCGCTGTACATGATGGGCGCCTACGCGGCCTTTTTGTGCCAGGAAAAATTCGGCATCGGCTTCTGGTCCGCCTTGGTGATTGCACCGCTGGTGGTGGGTGCCTTGGGCGTGCTGGTGGAGCGCACCATGCTCAAACGGCTCTACAACATTGACCCGATCTACGGCCTGCTGCTCACCTTTGGCCTGGCGCTGATCGCCGAGGGCATTTTCCGGGATCAATTTGGCGTGTCGGGCCAGCAGTACCCGGTGCCCGAGGCCTTGCAGGGCGCAACCAACCTGGGTTTCATGGTGCTGCCCAATTACCGCGGCTTTGTCATCGTGGCCTCGCTGGTGGTGTGTTTGTCCACCTGGTATGTGATCGAGCGCACTCGGCTGGGCGCCTACCTGCGCGCGGGCACCGAGAACCCGAAACTGGTGCAGGCGTTTGGCATCAACGTGCCCATGATGGTGATGCTCACCTATGGCGCAGGCGCTGGCCTGGCCGCGCTGGCCGGCGTGCTGGCCGCGCCGGTGATCCAGATCACCCCGCTGATGGGCAGCAACCTGATCATCGTGGTGTTTGCGGTGGTGGTGATCGGCGGCATGGGTTCGATCATGGGCTCCATCCTCACCGGCTTGGCGCTGGGCTTGATCGAGGGCCTGACCAAGGTGTTTTACCCCGAGGCGTCCAGCATCGTGGTGTTTGTGATCATGGCCATCGTCTTGATGATTCGGCCGGCCGGCTTGTTCGGCAAGGAGGCTTGATGAGTGCCACGATTCCCCTGAGCGCAGCGCCCGCCCGGCCTGCCAATTCAATCAGCCGCCGCGCCCGCTGGGCCTGGGGCGCTGGCTTGGCCTTGCTGGTGGCCGCGCCCTTCATCGGCCTGTACCCGGTGTTCATGATGAAGGCGATGTGTTACGCCATCTTCGCCTGTGCGTTCAACCTGTTATTGGGCTACACGGGGCTGCTGTCGTTTGGCCACGCCGCCTACCTGGGCGCGGCGGCTTACGCCACCGGCTGGCTGATCCGTAGCGCGGGTTGGCCTACCGAGGCCGGGCTGCTGGCGGGCATGGTGGTGGGCGCCGGGTTGGGGTTGGTGGTGGGCCTGATCGCCATCCGCCGCCAAGGCATCTACTTTGCGATGGTCACGCTGGCGATGGCGCAGATGATCTATTTCGTCTGCCTGCAAGCGCCGTTCACGGGCGGCGAAGACGGCCTGCAAGGCGTGCCGCGTGGCAGCTTGTTCGGGCTGATCTCGCTCAAGAGCGACATCGCGCTTTACTTTGTGGTGCTGGCGGTGTTTGTGGCGGTGTTCTTGGCCATCATCCGCATCGTGCATTCACCGTATGGCCAGGTGCTCAAAGCCATCCGCGAGAACGAGCCGCGCGCCATCTCGCTGGGTTACGACGTCGACAAGTACAAGCTGCTGGCGTTCGTTTTGTCCACCACCATCGCCGGCTTGGCGGGCTCGCTCAAAACCCTGGTGCTGGGTTTTGCCACGCTGACCGATGCGCACTGGTCGCTCTCGGGCGAGGTGGTGCTGATGACGCTGCTGGGCGGCATGGGCACGTTTGCCGGCCCGGTGATCGGCGCCTTCACCATCATCGGCCTGCAAGACTACCTGGCCGACCGCGTAGGCTCGTGGGTCACGGTGATCATCGGCGCCATCTTCGTGATCTGCGTGCTGGCCTTCCGCAAAGGTTTTGTCGGCGAGTTGATCGCCTGGCAGCAGCGGCGCGGCAAGACGGCGGGCTGACCTTTCTGGGGCAGCATGGGGCCGGCGGGTCTCCCTACAATCGCCCACACCATGCGACTCAGCCCGGCCCAACTCGATCTGCTTCGCCGCACGGCGTTACGGCGTTTTGGCGCCAACTCAGCTTTGTGGTTGTTTGGTTCGCGGCTGCGTGATGACCTGCGCGGTGGCGACATCGACGTCTACATCGAAACACCCGAGTGCAACGCCGATCAACTGATTGACAGCCGCCTGCGCTTTTTGGCCGACCTGCATGACACGCCCGAGTTTGAGGGCGAGCGCATTGATGTGGTCATCAAGAGCCCCTTGCATCAGGAAGAACTGGCGGTGCACCGCGTGGCCCGCGCGCAGGGTGTGCGTTTGTGATCAAGCCCGTGATTCAGCCCATGACCCCGCCAACAGGCGACCGAATGAGCGCGGCCCAGGGTGGTGCCTTGCCCGCCGACGGCGCGGCAGCCAAGCTCAGTGCGGCCTTGGCTGAATGTCAATTGCATTCAAGCGTTTTAACGGCGGCCTTGCAGGAGGTTCAGTGCCTGTTGCCTTTTGACGCCGCGTCGGCCCAGGCCATTGACGCAGGTCAGCGCCGCTTGCTGGACCAGATCGCCTACCGCTTTGGCAAGCTGCAAGACAGCCTGGGTGAAAAGGTGTTGCCGGGCTTGTTGGTGGCGGCCCAGGAGCCCTTCGCGCCCGAGGCCACTTTCATCGAAAAGCTGCAACGGCTGGAGCGTTTGGGCGCAGTGGCCAGCGCCGCCGACTGGAAGCTGCTGCGCGAGTTGCGCAACGCGCTGGCACATGACTACCCGGACGCGCCGGCATTGCAGGCGGCCTGGCTCAACCGGTTGATGACCAGCGTGCCCGTATTGCTGAACATGGCGCGTTCTGCGCATGAGTTTGCGCGGCGTATTGGGCTGAATGGGCTGAATGAACAGGATAGGCCCGTGGCCTGAACACCTGATGGTGTCCAGCAACGAAGCGTTCGCTAGTCGCCGAACAAACCGCCAATCAAGCCACCCGCAGCCGATTTGCCCGGCGCCACCCCCAGGTGTCGATACGCCGCCAGCGTGGCGATGCGCCCACGCGGCGTGCGCTGCAAAAAGCCCTGCATGATCAAAAAGGGCTCGATCACGTCTTCGATCGTGCCGGGTTCCTCGCCAATCGCAGCAGCCACGTTGTCCAGCCCCACCGGGCCACCATCAAAGCGGTGGATCACGGCTTCGAGCAGCTTGCGGTCCATCAGGTCAAACCCTTCGGGGTCCACGTCCAGCATCAGCAGCGCCTTGTCGGCGATGTGGCGGGTGATCACGCCGTCGGATTTGACCTCGGCGTAGTCGCGTACCCGGCGCAATAGGCGGTTGGCGATGCGCGGCGTGCCACGCGAGCGGCGGGCGATCTCAAACGCGCCCTCGGCCTGGATCGGCACCTTGAGCAGGCCGGCCGAGCGGTGCACGATGGTGCCCAGCTCGGCGGCGGTATAGAACTCCAGGCGCGTGACGATGCCAAAGCGATCCCGCAGCGGGTTGGTCAGCATGCCCGCGCGCGTGGTGGCGCCCACCAGCGTGAAGGGTTGCAAATCGAGCTTGATCGAGCGCGCCGACGGGCCTTCGCCGATCATGATGTCGATCTGGTAATCCTCCAGCGCGGGGTAGAGGATTTCTTCGACCACCGGGCTCAGGCGGTGGATCTCGTC
>JAYWDK010000053.1:0-7468 GCA_043779845.1 Betaproteobacteria bacterium
CTGGGTGTTTGAAGCCCTGGGCGTTTGATAACCGCCAAAAGCAGCGACACCATGCACATCGCCATCCTCACCTTTGACGGCTTCAAGTGGCGCGGCGCGACGTGGGGGGAAAGCGCTTCATGGCGGGGCGGCAGCCGGGCATGCCAATCGACCACCGCCGCCGCGCAGGGGCGCCGAATTGCGATCGGTCAAGCGCGTGGGCTGGCGCTTGATCACGCTGCGCGCGCTCAGCCCGGCGAGGCCAGCGCACGCGCAATGCGGTTGCGCGCCACGCGGGTTTTGGGCACCGGGAAATCAAACCAGCTGCGTACGTCTTCGTCCAAGCCAATGCCGTGCATGAAGTTGTAGATCGCCTTCTTGAGCGCCACGCCCAACTGGTCATGGTCCACGCCGGTGGGGTCAACAAAGGCGATGTCGTTTTTGGCAAAACTCACCGGCGGCAAGGGCAGCAAGGTGACGCCGTAGGCCGCCGGGTCCAGGCCCACCGGTGAATGCACGGTGCAGACAAACCGGTGGAAAAACCCGCTCTGGATGCAGCCTGCGGCAAACAGCTGGCGCACGTACTCCAGCGCGTCCACGGTGTCTTGCACGGTTTGCGTGGGGAAGCCGTACATCAGGTAGGCATGCACCAGGATGCCGGCGTCTGAAAACCCCTTGGTGACGCGCGCCACCTGGTCCACCGACACGCCTTTTTTCATCAGCGCCAGCAAGCGGTCGGACGCCACCTCCAGCCCGCCCGAGATGGCAATGCAGCCACTGTCGGCAAGCTGCTGGCACAGCTCGGGCGTGAATGTTTTCTCAAACCGGATGTTGCCCCACCACGAGATGGGCAGGTGCCGGCGTTGCAGCTCGGCGGCCAGGGATTTGAGGGCTTTGGGCGGCGCGGCTTCGTCGACAAAGTGAAAGCCGGTCTGGCCGGTTTCTTGCACGATGGCCTCGATGCGATCGACCAACACCTGGGCGCTGGTGGTCTCGTAGCGTGCGATGTAGTCCAGGCTCACGTCGCAAAAACTGCATTTTTTCCAGTAGCAGCCCTGGGCCACGGTGAGCTTGTTCCAGCGCCCGTCCGACCACAGCCGGTGCATGGGGTTGAGCATGTCCAGCAGCGACAGATAGCGGTCCAGCGGCAGGCCATCCCAGGTGGGCGTGCCGACCTCGGCAAAGGGCACGTCGGGCTCGATGAAGTTGGTGTAACGCACCACGTTGCCGCCCGCAGGCCGATGGAAGGTGCGCACCAGCCGGCTGGCCGAGCGCTTGCCCGCCAGGTGCGCCAACAGCGCCAGCAGCGGGCGCTCGCCGGCGTCCAGCGTCACAAAATCAAAGTGGTCAAACACGCGCGGCTCGCTCAGCTCGCGCAGCTCGGTATTGACGAAGCCACCGCCCAGCACGGTGGTGATGTGCGGGTGGTAGGCCTTGATGGTTTGCGCGATGCGGAACGCCGCGTACACCGCCCCGGGGAACGGCACCGAGATCAGCACCACCGTGGGCGCGTGGCTGGCCAGCGCGGCCAGCGTGAGCGCCTGCAAAGTGCTATCAATCAGGTTGAGCGGCATGGCCAGCGCGGTGGCCAGCGGGTCAAACGTGGGCTGGCTTTGCGCCAGCGATTCGGCGTAGCGCACGAACTCGAAGCGGGGGTCCACCGCGTCGCGCAGCACGTCGGCAATGTCGTTGAGGTAGAGCGTGGCCAGGTGGCGCGCGCGGTCTTGCACGCCCAGTGCGCCAAAGGCCCAGGCCATGGGGTCGCCGCCGTCGTCGTCCACGTACACGTCCAGCGACGCAAAGCGTGGGCCCTCGGGTAAAAAGGCGCGGCTGCCGATGCGGTGCGCCAGCGTGGCGTCGCGGCCTTGCAGAAAGCTGATCGTTGGCCCGATGGTGGCCAGGTAGTGCTCAAACTGCGTATTGAAAGCCGCCACCAGCGGCGTGCGCCGGGCCGCAGGCATGGCCTGGATGACGGCGCGCACGGCGCTCAAGCCCTCGACTGAGAGCAGCTTCAGGATCAGCGCCAGCGCCAGGTCTTGTTGCACCGCGTCCACCCCTTGCGAGCGCAAAAAACCCGTCAAGTAAGCGCTTGACGGGTAGGGGGTGTTGAGTTGGGTCATTGGGGCGATGACCGACAGCACACGAAGGGCTTGGGGCGGCGGGGTGGTGGGCAAATACATGGCCGATTGTCCGCGCCCCACGATCAGGCGGCCAGGCCAAGGCGACGCTGAATGAGTCCCCGCGAGTGCGGGCGCTGTGGTTTGGGATGGGCTGCAAGGCGCAAACCACAGCCATAGCCCGGCTATGGCGAGGATTTGCAACGCCGCAGACCGCCCAAAGCAGGGATGCCCGCGCCGCGAGGGACTTGTTCAGCGTTGCCCTACAGCGCAGTGCTGGTGAACTTCAGGCTGGTGCCGCTGGTGGCGGTGACGATCCAGTTGCCAAGGTCCGAGCTGACCGTGCCCACGCCGCTGGTCAACGTGGGCTGGCCGTAGTGGCTCTTGGGCAGCAACCAGGTCAGGTCGGCCAAGCTGCTGGGGTGGCTGGCCGTGAAGGTGGTGAGGGTGCCCACCACGCTGCTGCTCCAGGTGGCCTCGACGCGGCGCTGCGAGAACTCGGCCATCTGCGTCATGGTGTACCAGCTGAACTGGCCCGCCGCCTGCAAGGTGTCGCCTCGCGCCAACAAGGCGTTGACCGGCACCAGGTGGCCCGCCGCGCCAGGTGGGTGGGTGTAGAACATGCGGTTGGTGCGGTGGTTGACGGCAAAGCTCTGCAAATCCAGCAACCACTGGCCCGAGGTGGCATCGCTGACGCCAAAGTCGTCGAACTCCTCAAAGGTGGCGTACTTGCCCAGCACCGAGACCGGCGAGCTCCACAGCTTGTTCGACAAGCGCACGCCATTGCGCCACGAGCGGATCATGCCCGTGCCGATGTCGCCCACCAGGTAGCTGGCGATGACGCCGCGCTTTTCCATCCAGGTGATGGCCCAGGCCGGCGTGTTGCCCTGGGGCGATGAGTACTCGGTGATCTTGCGTCCAGTGACGGCCTCGATCGCGTTGAAGTTCTGCGTCAACAGCGAGGTGAGGTCGGGGCTGTTGGCCTCGTTGGCCGTGTTGCCCCAGTAGTCATGGATCCAACCGCCGTGGGAACCCAGCTGGTGGGCGGGCAGTTTTTGAGCCGCCGGCAACGTGGCGTATTTGCCCAGGTTGCCCAAGCGGCGCACCACGTCCTGCGCGGTCTTGTTTTTGCTGAGATTCATGCCGTTGCCGTCACCGACGGTGATGACGTCGGGCCCGGCAGTGAAGTGAATCGAGAACGGGCCGCGCTTGAACACCGCGGTGTTGTTGAGCAGGTTGACGGCGTCGACCGTGAGGGCTTCACCATCGTCCACATGCCAGTTGTAGATCAGACCGCCCCGGCCACGCGGCTGCACCGACAGCTGCGAGATGCCCACGGTGTCGCGAGCAAACTGGTTCAAGAAGCCGTGCAGGGCCGGGGCATCGGTGCCGATGGCCTTGAAATAGCCCAGCGGCAAGTTGACAAACACCAGCTGGCCGCTGCCATACGTGCGCTCGCCCGCCACCAAGCCGTGCTCGGGCGACGACAGATACACCGTGCCCGGGAAGGTGCCCGTGGTCACGTAGTGGTAATAGCCCAGTGCCCCAAAACCGTAGCCGCTGATCGATTGCAGCGCAGTGTCGGCTGGCGCCATGGCCGCCGCGCTGATCGTGGTGGCGGCGCCGGTGGTGGCGCTGAACACTGCGCCCACCTGGTCCGCCGGGCGTGTGACACGGTCAAAGATGTGCTGGTCGCGCGCCTTTGAGGCCTGCGCATTGCGTTTGCCAAAACGCAGCGGACCGCTGTCTTCCGCGCCAAGGCCCAAAAATGCCCTCAATGAGACCTTGCGCTTTTCGCGCACGCCCTTGTCGCCATCGTCGATGCCCTTGAGCGGCCGGCCAGTCACCGTTGCCGTCATCACCGTCGACCCGCCCGGATCCAGCGCGCTGGTGGGCACGAAAGCGGTGGTCAGGGTGGTGGCCGCCAGGCTGACTGGCGGCGCATAGGGGATGTATTTTCCAGGTGGAAATGACAGGGAATCCAGGCGACCCGCGGTGCCCACCACTTGGCCGAAGCCGACCATGGTGCCCGAGCCGGCGCCGTTGTTCCAGAGCACGTATTCCACGCCCACCATGTCGGCAAAGCGCGAGTTGCCAGTCATGGGAAACGCGTTGTTGGCTTCCAGCACGCCGGCGTCATAGACCAGCATCAGCTTGCCGCCCAAAAAGGCGTATTGCTTGACGGCCGCCACCACCGCCGCGCTGGCGCTCAGGTGGGCGCTGTCGGGCATGATCAGGCCGGCGATCGTGGCCGCCGCCGTGTTGCCCAGGGCCAGCAGGGCCGAGTCGGTGATCAGGTCGAGCCGGATGCCTTCTTCGGCCGCGCTGTCGGTCCACACCTTGACTTGCCAACTGCTCAGGTCAGCGCCATCGGGCACCAACAGGGTCAGGCGGTCACGGGGCGCTGCGGCCAGGGCTGCGGCGCTGGCCACGCTCAGCAGCGCGGGCAAAACGCAGCGCCGCAGGGCACGGGGTTGCAGACGCTGCAACAAGGTACGGAACTTCGATTTCATGGGACTTCTCCTGGTGGAACGGGGTTGAGGGCAAAAACGGGAAACTCAGCGCTGTCGCTGTTGCTGCTGCGTAACGGCGGCGACGGCGCGGTTGAGGCCGGGCCTGGCGGATCGGCCAGCCACAACAGCCACAACAGATCGCCCACCTGGAACGGCCAGGCGAACGGCGATTTGGGGTCCAGCCAACGTGCGCGGGCGCGGGCCACCCAGATGCGGGCGCCTGCCTCATCACCGGTGCAGCGCGCTGCCACGGCCACGGCGGGCCAAAAAAAGCCGTCAGGGTCGGCGTTGGTGTCAGCCCAGTGCGGCTTGCGTTGCCAGGGCGCGATGGCCGCGCGCCAGGCTTTGCCGGCACGCTCGGTGGGGCCGGCGTCGGTGCCCCACAGCAGCGGCCAGGCCTGGGCCACGGTGTCGGGATACCAGCGGCTGCGCTGCGGCGCGTCGGCGCCGATGTTCACGCGCCAGGCCTGGCTGCCCTCGTCCCACAGGTGGTGGCGCAAGCCTTCTTCGGCCCGCGCGGCGGCGGCCACGCTGTTGTTGCCCGAGGCCGGTTGGGCATACGCGTCGCGCTGCAAGCGCGCCCAGGCGCGCCAGCCCGCCACCACCTCCACCACGTCCATGGTGTAGACGATGGGGTGCGTGGGTTTGGCCAGGCTCAAGCCGTCGGCCACCGACAGCACGCCCAGCGTGGCGGCGGCGGCCTCCAGCGCCTGGCGCATGGCCGGGTCGCGCAGCAGCGCCACGTCGCCGCCGTGGCGCAAGTAGGCGTCGGCCATCAGCAGCGTGGTGGCGGCGGTGCTGTCGAAGGCGTCCACCGCGTCGCACAGGATGAGCGATACGCCGGCCGGGCAACTGGACTCTTCGAAGTTGTCGGTGCGCACCCAATGGTCGATCACCACGCCGCGGTGGGGCCCCACGGGCGCGATGTGACGGGCCTGCCAGCGCAGCCAGTCGGCGACCACCGGCAACAGCTGGGGCGCCACGCGCAAGGCGCCGATCAGGCCCAGGTTGACCTGGTAGGCCGACACCTGTTGCCAGGCGTGGCCTTGGGCGTCCAGGTAGCCCACCGAATGGTGCGAGCGCACGGCGCCGTGGGCGCTGCGGCCCGGCGCGCGCACCACCAGCCGATTCAATGCCACCAGCGCGGCATCGCGAAACTTGGCGTCCACCAGACCGCCGGGCGCGCAACGGCTTTCCGCCAAGGGGGGCGAGGCCACCGTGGTGGTGGGCGCGGGGGCTGGCGTGCTTGTGGCCATCGCTGCGACGGCCGGAGCGGTGGCCGCAGCGGTGGCCGGCATGGCGGCCACGGACGCGCCAGCAAGCACGGCAAGCACGCTGAACATCCAGGTTAGGTAGCGCATGGTTCAGGCCTCGGCGCCGTGGCCGGCGGGGTCATGCCAGCTCATGCCCCAGCCATAGAGCGCCACCACGCCCAGGATCGGCACCATCACGCCAAACAGCAGGTGCAGCAAGGGCATGAGCACCTGCCCCATCAGCACCAGCAGCGCGGCATGGGTGGCGTATTGCAGCGGGGCGAGCAGCAGCAGGAAGGCCAGCGTCACCGTGGTGACCGCCAGGCGCTGCCACGCTGCAAATGGAAACAGGTAGTAGGTGCACAAGTGCAACCAGGGCGTGAACAGCACCAGCACCCAGGCCTGGCGCAGACCACCGCCCATGTGGTTGATGGGTGAATGCGGAAAACTGGCCGGCCAGAGCCCAAAGTACAGCACCGACGCGCCATGGATCAGCACGGCAAAACGCGCCAGGTAAGCGCCGGGCTTGGCGCTGTCGGGCAGCCAACCGGCGCACACCCAAATGGCCACGCAGGCCAGGGCGTGGGCGGCCAGCGTGAAGGGGGTCGTGTCGGGCATGGTGGGGTCGACCAGGGGCACGGGCAGGTTGAACAAGCTCTCCGGTGCGGTGCCAGCCAGCACAAACTGCCCGGGCAGGTCCAGCGCCCGCATCCACCACACCAGTTGCTGGCCCCACAGCGCCGCGATCGCTTCCTGGCTGAAGGCCAGCACCACCGTGAAGAACAAGGCGATCAGCACGCCCCCCGCCAACCGGCCCATGGGCAGGTGGTGGCTCCAGATGGACCGGTGCGGCAGGATCGCCCCGCCCCGGTGGCCACGCCCCCGCAAGTGCAGGTACAGATGCAGGCGCCGCTGCGCCGGGCTCAGGTTCACCATTGCGCGAACAAGCCCACGCCCAGCGTGGAGCGCTCATAACTGGGGTTGTGGTACTGCTCGGCCTGGGCGCTGAAGCCCCATTGCGGCGCCATCCAACGCCGCCAGTTGAGGCCCAGGCTGCGGCTCTTGAAACCCACCAACTGCTGGCCGGCGCCAATGGATTGATAGGCTTCCGTGCCACTGCTGGCGCGCACGCTGAGGTATTGCTGGCCATCGCTGCCCCAGGTGGCGCTGACGAACGGCATGCTGGAATGCACAGCGCCGGGCGCACTGATGTTGAGCGCCGTGCCACCTTCGAGCACCACCGTGCCGGGCAGGTAGGCGGCCAGGCCCAGGCGCAAGCCACGGTCGCTGCGGTTGCCATCAAACGTGGCGCGGTAGACCGCCACCCGGGTGACCAGGCTGCGCTGCTCGGTCCAGGCGCGCGACAGCTCCAGGTCCACCCGGTCGCGGGCCCAATTGGCGCCGCCGCGGCCCAGGGCCAGCGTGCCGGCCACGGTCCAGTCGGGCGACAAGACCTTGGTGTAGCCCACGGCGACGATGCCGCCCTGGCTGCCGAACTTGTTTTCGCGCAGCAGCTCGGCGCGCGCCACGTCGCCGCCACTCAACAGCCAGGTACCACGCACGTTCAGCGCATCGGCGTCGGGCAGGCCGGCGGTCAGGCTGCCAT
>JAYWDK010000054.1:0-2534 GCA_043779845.1 Betaproteobacteria bacterium
GCGCTGCGCTTGTTCGACCAAACCTTTGTAGGCACTGGCGCCATCGAGCGCCAAAACCCGCGCCGCACCGCGCTGGCCCACAAGCAACTGGGCCGCAACCTGCACGGCCCCAAGCTGCGCCAGGCGCTTGGCCTGCCCACCGACGATCCTGGTCCCAGACCGGCGCGCAAAGCCTCAAAAAGTGCGGCCAAACTCTCAGCCAAGGAATCAGCATGACGACGCCGCTCAATTTCCGTCAAGGCCAGGCCTGGGGCAGCTTGCTGCTGCGCTGGTGGCAATGCCTTGACGACGACCGTGGCGGCCGAGCCGCGCTGCGCCGGGCGCCTGACATCACCGCCGTGGTGATGCTGCCGGCGTTTCAGCAGCTTCACCGCCGCTTGCTGGCTGCTGGCTGGCCAACAGACGCCTGGCGCAACGACCACCTGGCCGCTGCTGCCGGCCTGCTGGCCCACGTCAAACAGCACCAGCCGCAAGCCCTGCCGGTGGCAATGAGCCAGCGCGATGGCGACAAAGCGCGCGTCAGCCCGCTGCGCTTCACCCGCCTGCTGGAGTCACCTGACATCGACGCGCTGTTTACCGGCTTGCGGCGCGCACTGCCGCTGCTGCAACACCAGGCCGATGTGCTGGCCCTGGCCACCGATGTGGTGAATTGGGGCGATGCCGTCAAAAAGCGCTGGGCTTACGGCTACGACTGGCCCGACAAGGCCGGCGGCTGACGCAGCGCCCTCTCCGAAACCACGCCATCCACTCATCAATATCCCCTGGGAGAACCCACCATGTCCCGTTTCATTCAACTGCATCTGCTCACCGCCTACCCGCCGTGCAACCTGAACCGCGACGACACCGGCCGGCCCAAAACCGCGCTGGTCGGCGACGCCTTGCGCTTGCGCGTCTCATCCCAAAGCCTGAAGCGGGCTTGGCGCACGTCGGATGTGTTTGCGGCGCATCTCACCGAGCCGAAGACACAGATTGGCTCAAGAACCAAACGCATCGGCCTGGATTGGATCTACTCCAAACTCACCAGCGATGGTGTAGACGCCGCAACCGCAAAGTCTTGGTCAGTCGACCTCCAACGTGCGTACGGCGAACCCGAGGCAGACGACAAAGCGAACGCCGAGGCTGCACTGCTCAACACGCAGATCGTTCATGTCTCGCCGGTGGAAGAAGCCAAACTGGCGGCATTCGTACAGGCGCTGTCGTCATCCATCCGATTGGGGCTGGCGGACGAAACCGTGGAAGCGGCAAGCAAAGCTATCGAGCGTCGAAACAAGACTGCCGACAAGAAGAAGGCCAATGCAACCCTCGCCCGCGAGCTAGGCCAGATATTTCTCGTCAAAGACAGCACGTCAATCGATGTCGCGATGTTCGGTCGGATGCTCGCCGCGGTGCCGCAATTCAACTTTGAAGCCGCCGTGCAAGTGGCCCACGCCATCACCGTTCACAAATCTGCCGTCGAAGACGACTTCTTCAGCGCGGTGGATGACTTGAACCTCGGCCTGGAAGACAAAGGCGCTGGCCACATCGGCGAGCGTGGTTACGGCGCCGGCTTGTTTTACCTCTACGTCTGCATCAACCGCGAGCTGCTGCAAGCCAACCTGGGCGGCGACGAGGCGCTCACCCATCAAGCGCTGGAAGCGCTGCTGCACGCCATCACCCAGGTGTCGCCCACCGGCATGCAAAACAGCTTTGCCTCACGGGCCCACGCCAGCTACTTGCTGGCCGAGCGCGGCAACCAGCAACCCCGCTCGCTGGTGCAAGCCTTCCTGAAACCCGTCAAGCCTTATGGCGACCGCGACATGCTGGCACTGGCAGTGGACGCGCTGGGCCAGCGTTGCGACAACTTCGACAAGGTGTACGGCGCCTGCGCCGACAGCCGCTGCAGCTTTGACGTTGAAAAAGCGCAGGGCTCGTTGGCCGACGTGGTGGCCTTCGTCAAGGGGGCGCCATGCAGTTCTTGATTTTCCAGCTGCAAGCCAACCTGGCCGCCTGGGGCGACGTGGCCGTGGGTGAATATCGCGGCACGCGTGAGCAACCCGGCGCGTCGGCCTTGATTGGCTTGCTGGGTGCGGCGCTGGGCGTGCGCCGCGAGGATGAAGCCGCCCATGCCGCACTGCGTGAGGGTTATCAATTTGCGGTGGGCGTGGTGTCCAGCGGCCAACTGCTGCGCGACTACCACACCGCCCAGGTGCCAGGGCGCACGTCACTCAAGGGTCGGCCGCACAACACCCGGCGCGACGAGCTGAGCCTGCCCAAGCACGAGCTGCACACGATCTTGTCAACCCGCGACTACCGGCAAAACGCCGCTTGCGTGGTGGCCGTGCAAGCGGGCACAAACGCGCCGCATTCGCTGGCCACCTTGGCCGGCGCCCTGCGCGAGCCCAAGTTTGTGCTGTACCTGGGCCGCAAAAGCTGCCCACCCGCCGCGCCGCTGGCCCCCATCGTGACTGAGGCCGAATCGGCTTTTGCCGCCATCACCACCTACCTGGCCGCCGCCGAGCCTGCGGCCACCTTGCGCAGCATGAGTTGGGCTGACG
>JAYWDK010000055.1:0-2531 GCA_043779845.1 Betaproteobacteria bacterium
GCAGCGGTGACGCGAACCCGCAGGCCGGGTGCCTTCAGGTCACGCAAGAACGCTTGCGACTTGCCGGCCGGGCATGAAAGCCGGTCAATGGTGCCGGCCGTCAGGTCGCAGGCTTGCGCCAGGTCTGGCGCGGTGTCTTTCTTCGGTCGGGCCATCGCTGCGCCTTTCGGTTTGGCTACACGGGTGGGCCATGTAGCCACCATGTAGCCAAAAACACCCTATTCAGAGGAATTCCAATCAACGACTAGACTGTTTGCGCATCCAGTGAGTGACAGGTAAGTCGTTGATTTGTATGGAGTGTATCGACTTCAATCAACAATGACAAACAGAAATAAATCAGGATTGTGATTCCTGTTGTCGTGGGTTCGAGCCCCATCAGCCACCCCAAAAAACGCTAGCAAAATCAACGGGTTAGAAGTTTCGGCTTCTAGTCCGTTTTTATTTGTTCGCGCCTATCTGATGAGGGCGAACCTGACGGCACAGACTGGATATTTGCAGTTTCTGGCGCGTTCAACCCCGGGTGTCGCCTTGCGCAACGCCTGCATCAGCCTTTTTCGCTGCCAAGCGGGGCACGCACCTCGCAGCGGATGCCGGGCCCGGCTTGCTCCAGCCACTGCACCTTGCCGCCCAGCAGCTTGACGCGCTTGCGCGCGCCGCCCAGGCCCAGACCGTGTGACCAGGTTTCAGGCGACCGGCCAATGCCGTCGTCCACCACGTTGAGCGACAGCACACCACGGTCAAAGTGGGCGTTGATTTCAACCCGGGTGGCATTGGCGTGGCTGATGATGTTGTTCACCAACTCACGCAGCACCCGTGTCAGGCTCGACCACTGCACCACCGTCAACATGAGGTCACGGTCAGCGGAAAAACTCCAGTGCAGGTCGCAACCGGCCGCGCTGAGGCGCTGGTTGATATCGGCTTTCCACTCGGCGGCGGCGTGCGAGAGGCGGTGGTTCGACGCGGCCAGGCCCCGCGTGAGCGTCTTGAGGTCTTGCAGCGTGTGGCGGATGTACTCCTCGATTTCAGGGTTGGGCGCCTGGTACATCAGCGTGAGCAAGCGCGCGCCAATGTCGTCGTGGAGGTCTTGCGCGATGCGCATGCGCTCTTCGGTACGGCCCTGCTCCACAGCGCGGTCATAGGCCACTGCGCGGCGCAGTTGCTCGATCAGTCGTTCGGTGAGCAGGATGTCGGCGTGCGTGAACAAACGTCGGCCGCGGCGCGCAAAGCGCAGCACGATGGCGCCTGGTACGCGCCCTGGCGGCAAGCCCGGTGCCCACTCGGGCAAAGCGCCCTCGGGTTCGGGCAATTGGGGGATGGGCACCACCATGGTGGATCCGTCGGCTGCCACGCGGATGCGCGACGCATGCAGGTCGGTGCGGGCCACTTCCAAAGGATCAAACACTTCACGCAGCAGACCGCTGAGATGAAGGCCTGCGAGTTGTGGTGCTTGCTCAAATTCACGGGCCACGCGGTACAGGCTTTCGAACATGTGCTCTGCGCTCAAGGCGCCCGCGCCAGCGAGTTGGTCCAGTATCCAGGGCCGTGCGATGGCATACACCGCAAGCGACACCGCGCCGGCCAGCAGCAACGACGTCAAGGGGCTGAGCCAGAGCCCGGCAACAAACAGCAGATTGAGCGAGCAGGCCACGGTGGCTACGCCCGCCAGCATGGCAAATTCCCGCACCACTTGTTTTGAGCCGGTGAGCGACGGGCCCATCATCAAGAGGGCTGCGATGAAAACCACCCAAACCATCGAGCCAACCGTGGCCACGGCGTATTGCGCCCGGCTTTCGTGGCTGGCCATGGCAATGGCAATGGCCAGGCAGAGCAGCAACAAAGTGCCGATGCCGGCCACGACGAGTCGATGCAGCACCGTACCCAAGGGGCTGCCGTGCTGTTTGTTGGACCACCACAGCAAGCCCGTGGCGGCCAAACCATACGCCAAAACGAGACCTTGAGCCCACCACCACAAGCCTGCCGGCGGCCACAAAAGGCCCCACACCGTGGCGCCCAGCATGAGGCTCCATGCGGGCACGGCCAGCCAGCGCAGGCGCGACAGGCGGTGTGGGTAGACGAGGTTTACATGCACCAACGCGGCAGTCGAGACGGCGTCGGCGAGCAAGCGCACGGCCAGGTCAACCGATACAAAGCCGGTTGGCAAGCCCAGGCCAGGCAAGGCCTCAACGCCGATCAACAACAGGTTGGCGCATTGGGAGATCGCGATCAGGCCGTAGAGCGCGGCGGGCAGCCCAGGCTCGGCCAGCACCACCACGGCCACCGCCAGATAGAGCGCCAGCGCCAGCGCCGACACCACCCAGCACAGGATGCCCAGCCCGCCCAGGCCGCGTGGGCGTGGCGTGATGGTGAAGCTGAGGTCTTTGTCGAACAGCAGGGTGACGCTGGTTTGCAGCGTGGCCTCGCCGATCAGGGAACGCAGTTGTTTGTTCTCCGCGCGCTGCGCATCGTCAACCGTCCAGCGTGGCGACCTTGGCAGCAGCGCGGCGCTGGCGTCGATGCGGCGCCCGTCTGGC
>JAYWDK010000056.1:0-7439 GCA_043779845.1 Betaproteobacteria bacterium
CCTCAAAGCACCGTCGGGCATGGCGCTCCACAGCGGCCGGGCGTTGCTCGCCATGTGGGCGCGGCCCTCGGCGGTGTCCAGGTCGCAGCCGTCAGCCGCGGCTTCCAGCATGAATTTGCTCAGCGGCATGGCGGCCTTCACGCAGGCGGCGAAACCGTCGGTGCCGTGCGCGCGAATGTAGCTGTCGGGGTCGTGTTCGGCGGGCAAAAAGAGGAATTTGACCGTGCGAACGTCGGTGGCAAAGGGCAGGGCAGCGTCCAGCGCCTTGCGCGCCGCGCGGCGCCCGGCCGTGTCGCCGTCGAAGCTGAACACCACGGATTCTGTGAACCGAAACAGCTTTTGCACATGGTCGGCGGTGCAGGCCGTGCCCAGCGTGGCCACGGCGTTGGGGTAGCCCCATTGCGCCAGCGCTACCACGTCCATGTAGCCCTCGACCACCAGCGCGTAGCCTTTGGCGCGCAGCCCTTGGCGGGCTTCGAACAAGCCGTAAAGCTCCTGGCCCTTGTGAAACACTGCTGTTTCGGGCGAGTTCAGGTATTTGGGCTCGCCGACATCCAGCACCCGGCCGCCAAAGCCGATGACGTCACCCCGAACCGAGCGGATCGGAAACATGATGCGATCCCGAAACCGGTCGTAGCGCTTTTGCTCCTCGCCGGGTTTGTCGCCCGGTTTGTCGCCCGATTTGGCGCCCGATTTGTCGCCCGATTTGTCGCCATTACCGCCGCTGGTGATCACCAGGCCGCTGTCGGCCAGCAGTGGGTCGTCGTAGCGCGGAAACACCCCCGCCAGCGTACGCCAGCCTTCGGGGGCGTAGCCCATGCCAAATTGCGCGGCGATGGCGCCGGTGAGTCCGCGGCGCTTGAGGTAGTCCACCGCGCGTGGGCTGGCTTTGAGCGCGGCGCGGTAGTGGTCGCTGGCTTTGGCCAGCACCTCGGTCAGCGTATTGCGCTGCTCTTTTTCAGCAGTGGCCCGGGCCTGGTCTTCGGGGCTTGCGGTGTTTTCGGGCACGGTCAGGCCTACTTGCTGGGCCAGATCGCGCACCGACTCCATGAAGCCCATGCCGTGGTGCTCGGTCAGGAACCGGATGGCGTCACCGTGCACGCCACAGCCAAAGCAGTGGTAGGTCTGGCGCGATGGGCTGACGATGAAGCTGGGAGATTTTTCGCCGTGGAAAGGGCACAAGCCCTTGTAGTTGATGCCCGCCTTCTTGAGCTCGACATGGCGGCCCACCACCTCGACCACATCGACGCGGGACAACAAATCATGGATGAAGCCTTGAGGTAGCACGCCCTGAGTCTACCGAAGCGTTGCCTGGCATGGCTTCGGTCAGCCTTCGATCAGTCGGTGGGTGGGTTGCGTGGCGGCAAGGGTTTGCTGAACCCAGGGGGTATGCCGCCCAGCGGGGTGTCGAGCAGCGCCGCGCTGGCGATCGTGGGCGCGGCGCTCAAGACGAACAGGCCACGCCAGTCGCGCACCCAGGCGCTGACCTCGTCGGCGGGCATGGCCAGCGCGATGCCATTGCCCTGGCCGATCTCGCAGCCCATGTCCAACAGCATGCGGGCCTGGGCGGCGGTTTCCACGCCTTCGGCCACCACCACGCAGCCAAAGGTGCGCGACAAGCTGATCACGCCCTCGACGATGGCGCGGTCCTGGGCGTCCGAGAGCATGTTCTGCACGAACGAGCGGTCGATCTTGAGCACCTGCACGGGCAGGCGCTTGAGGTAGGTGAGTGTGGAGTAACCGGTGCCAAAGTCATCCAGTGCCCAGCGCACGCCCAGCGTGGCGCAGCGCTCAAGCACGGCCGAGGTGAAGGCGATGTCGGTGAGCGCGGCGGTCTCCAGCACTTCAAGTTCCAGCCTCGGGCCCAGCGGCTGCGCGTGGCGGGCCAGCAACTCGGCCAGGCGCTGGGCAAAGTCAGGCTCTTGCAGGTGACGGGCCGTGATGTTGACGCTGACCGACAGATCCAAGCCCTGGCGTTGCCAAAGCTCAAGCTGATCCAGTGCTTGCGCCAAGACAAAGTCGCCCACGCGCGACGACAGGCCGGTGTGCTCAATCAGTGGCAAGAACTGCATGGGCGGCACCACGCCGTGCTCGGGGTGGTTCCAGCGCAGCAAGGCCTCAACGCCCAGCACCACGCCGCGTTTCAGGTCGACCTTGGGCTGGTAGTACAGCACCAGTTCGCCGCGGTCCAGGGCGTCTTGCACGCGGCCAATGGCGAGCACGCGCTCCTCGTTGCGGCGGCTGTGCTCGGGGTCAAAAAACAGGTAACCGTTGCGGCCCGATTGCTTGACGCCGTACATCGCGTGGTCAGCGTGGCGCAGCAAGGTGTCGGCATCGCTGGCGTCAAGCGGGTACACCGTGGCGCCCACGCTGGCGGTGATGACCTCGGGGTCGGCCCCGGGCCGCACGGTGATGGGTTGCGCCACCACGCGCAACACGCGCTCTACTGCCGAGCGCGCTTCGTCAACCGTGCCGGCGCGCAGCAACAGTACAAATTCGTCGCCACCCAGCCTGGCAGCAGTGTCCGACCACATGGTGCCGCGCACGCGCAGCGCGCTGCGCAGGCGGTTGGCCAGCTCGGCCAGCAGGCCGTCCCCGGCGTCGTGGCCATAGCGCTCGTTGATGGTCTTGAAATCGTCCAGGTCAAGGTAGCAGACGGCCAGCAGGTAACCGTCGCGGTCGGTGGCGGCCATGGCCTCGGCGAGCAACTGGCCCAGGCGGGCGCGATTGGGCAGTCGGGTGAGCTCGTCAAAATGGGCCTGGCGATCCAGGCGCTCACGTTGCAGGCGCTGCTCGGTCACGTCGCTGACCACCAGCACGTGGTAGCGCAGCGCGCCGTCGGGGCCATGCACGGTGGATACCGTGACATGCAGGGCGCAGGCCTCGCCGTTTCGACGCCGCTCCACCACCTCGCCCACCCAGTGGCCGCTGCTGCGCAAGGCCGCCCACAAGCTGGCTTGCTGGGGCCGGTTGGCGGCGTCGGCCGTGCCGGTGCGCAAGAGACCGGGCACGGTGCCAATGAGCTCTTGGTGTGGGATGCCCACGATGCGGCAATAGGTGGGGTTGGCGTCAAGCACCCGCAGATCGGCGTCGGTGATCACCAGGCCTTCATGCAAGTGCAGCAAGACATTGGACGACAGCTGCTGGCGGTCCTCGGCATTGCGGCGCGCATTGATGTCGGCCAGCGAGGCCACCACCCGCACTGGCGCGCCCGCGCTGTCGCGTTCGGCCACGATCATGTGCACGTCGAACCAATGCCAGTCGTCGTGCACCCTCACGCGCACTTCGCGGCGTGCGTTGGCGCGGCCTTGGGGCATCACCGCGGACAGCCCGCTGCTCAAAAGCTCGCGGTCGTCAACATGAACCTGGTGCAACCAGCGATCCAGGCTGGCGCTCTGCTCGCCTTTGAGGTCATTCATCTGGAGGCGCCAGCTCGGCGAAGTAAAACCGGCGCCCGTGCGCAGATTCCAGTCGGCAACGCCCAGATCGGATCCCGCCAGCGCCAGCTGCCAGCGTTCATTCAGGCGTGACAGTTCGCCCACCTGCACATGCGCCAACAGCACCAGCGCGGCCATGGTGACGACATGGGCCCACAACAGCAGCGCGCCACCCGACCCCGCCAGCAGGGCAAACGGCCCGAAACCCGCCGTCGTGGCCGTGAGCATGGCCGCAGCAAGCAACAACACGGCCGTAGAAGTGGGGCCCACCCCCGACCGCATGGCCAGCCAGCTCAACAAGACGTGGGGCAGCAGCAGCAAGCCAAAAACCGCCGGCCCCAGGACGCCGGGTGCCCAAAAAGCCAAGGTGACCGCCGCCACGCTGGCGGCCAACAGGCTGAGCGTGCGCAAGCGCTCACCGGCCCTGAGCGCCAGGCCGAGGCTGCGGCGGGTGAGTGTCAACAAGGGCACGCCGGCCACAAACACGCCGAGCAGTTCGCAGGCCCACCCATGCAGCGCCCAACGGGGCAACTCCAGCATGCTGATGCGACCGGCAATGACCAGCCACGTGGCGCCGTTGGCCGCGCTGACCACGGCGGCGCCGAACCCGCCTGCAGCGATCAGCAAGCCAAGATCTCGGCGTTGATCAAGCCGTGGGTCGAAGCCCGCACGTTGCATCAAGACGGCGGCCGCCCAGGCGCCCCCAATATGGCCTGCGGTGATGGCCAAGGCCAGTCCGGGTGAGACCCCGGCGGCCAGCGCCACGGCCCACGCCGCTAACGCCAAAGCCGGCACGTGCGCGGTGCCAAAGCGCAACATCACCACCAGCGCGACGCCAGCGGCTGGCCACACGGCACCGGTGAAGGAGGGTTGCCCCGGCAGCGCCAGTGCAAGGCAACCCGCGCCGAAGTAAACCAGGCCAATCCACAGAGAGTTCAATGGCCAGCGCAACCCCCCATGCGCGCACGTTTGTCCGCCCGACTCCTTCGGCGGCAGACCTTGCGATGGCGGGCCAGTCAGGTGGGGCGAAGTGGCGGCAATATCGGCGGGATCAGGAGGCAATGGGGACTCGGCAAGGTGGGCATGGGGCATGACCGCTCAAATACTAGCGCAAGGTCGCCGCCGAAGGCGCCCCCGCAGACGCGGCGGATCCCAGGCACCGCATGAGAATTTGTGCAACAAAACGCCGATTAAAACGTCAGCGGCCCGGCATCAGCCGGGCCGCGTTTTGAGCAATTCAGCCTGGATCAACCTCAAACACCGGGCACGGGCCCGATTTGCAGGCGGCCTTGGCAGGGTCAGACAGTGAAAATTAAATCGTGAAGTCTTCAACCTTCGCGCCGCTCGCCAAAGCAGCCCGCAGCCATTTGGGTTGCAAGCCACGGCCGGTCCAGGCTTCACCGGTGGCGGCATTGCGGTATTTTGGCGCAACCTTGCCCGTGGGTTTCACCACGCCGTCAGTGCGGGCGCCGGCCGCGCGGCCGGCAATATCAGCAGCCGTCAGGCCAAACTCGGCCATCAAGGCCTTGACTCTGGCAATAGCGCCTGAACGCTCTTCGCGCTGAACGTCAGCGATTTGCTTTTCGATTTCGGCGCGTTGCGCCAGCAGGGCTTGCAGTGTTGACATATTGGGGCTCCGGACGTAATTGATGGTGGTGTGAGTGTAATAGCAAAAACTATTACTCTCAGAACCCTATTTTCCCTGAGCCCACAGCAGCTTGCGAACGATCAAGCCGCCGGTGGCACGTAACCCATAGGTTGATCCGCACCTTCGCCAAAGAAGAAGCGTTCCATTTGCCGCGCCAGATACTGCCGGGCACGCTGGTCGGCCAGGTTGAGGCGGTTTTCGTTGACCAGCATGGTCTGGTGCTTGAGCCAGGCAGCCCAGGCTTCCTTGCTGACATTGCCGTAGATACGCTGACCGAGTTCACCTGGGTAGGTGACAAAATCTAGACCTTCAGCTTCTTTTTTGAGATAAGCGCACTGCACTGTACGGGCCATGGTGGTTTCCTTGAGGTTGATCTTGAGGTTGATGGGGTGAAGAGGCGGATTCAGCCGAGTTTTTTGACCAGCACCTGCGAGCGCCGATCCCAGTTGTATTTACGTTTACGGGCTTCGGGCAACCAGTCTGGGTCAACCGCCGCAAAACCGCGTTTGATGAACCAGTGCATGGTGCGCGTGGTGAGCACAAAAATACTGTCCAGCCCCTGCGCCCGGGCACGCTGCTCCACGCGCTTGAGAATGCGCTCACCGTCACCCTGGCCTTGCACCTGCGGCGAGATGGTCAGCGCGGCCATTTCGCCGGTACGGGCCTCGGGGTAGGGGTAGAGCGCCGCGCAGCCAAATATCACGCCGTCGTGGGTAATGACGGTGTAGTTGGCGATGTCACGCTCAATGGCGGTGCGCTCGCGGCGCACCAGGGTACCGTCACGCTCGAACGGTTCAATCAATTGCAGGATGCCGCCCACGTCATCGGCAGTGGCCTCATGCAGGCTTTCGAGTTTTTCATCGACCACCATCGTGCCGATGCCATCGTGGGTGAATATCTCCTGCAATATGGCGCCGTCCACGGCAAAGGGCAGGATATGCGAACGCTCAACCCCCCCTTCACAGGCCTTGACGCAATGTTGCAGATAAAACGCCGGGTCAGTGGGTTGGGTGGGCGGTGGCAGGTAGCTCAGCAGGCGGCGTGCATCGGCCAGCGCCAACTCGGTATCAATGGCGCTATCAATGGCGGTATTGGGGCTGCTCAAAGCGCTACCCAAATGCTCGGGAATGCCATCAATTTCGGTCATGAACAGCAGTTTGTCGGCCTGTAGCGCCACAGCGGTGGCGGTGGCCACGTCTTCCATGCGCAGGTTGAATGCCTCGCCGGTAGGTGAAAACCCAAACGGGCTCAACAACACCAGTGCGCCAATATCGATGGCCCGGCGCATGGCCGCTGAATCTACCCGGCGCACCACGCCCGAGTGCATGAAATCCACGCCGTCAACGATACCGACCGGCCGCGCCGTCAAGAAGTTACCTGACACCACCCGCACCGTGGCGTTGGCCATCGGTGTATTGGGCAGACCTTGTGAAAATGCGGCTTCAATCTCGAAGCGCAGTTGTCCTGCGGCTTCTTGGGCGCAATCCAGGGTGATGGCATCGGTGATGCGCATGCCGTGGCTATAACGAGATTGATGGCCTTTTGCGGCCAATTGTTCGTCAACCTGTGGCCTGAATCCGTGCACCAGCACCAATTTGATGCCCATGGCATGCAGGATGGCGAGATCTTGCACAAACGCATTGAGTTTGCCGGCGGCGATCAGCTCGCCCGCGATGCCCACCACAAATGTTTTTCCGCGGTAGGCGTGGATGTAAGGCGCCACGGCGCGGAACCACGGAATAAAGGTGTGTGGGAAGACCAGGCTCATGGTGGCGCGTTCAAAGTGGGCAGCATTGTGCCGCAGGGTTTTCGGCCGGTTCAGCGCAAGGCCGGCTGCGCGGCCAGCTTGGCGCGCGCGACGTGTGGCGTGTGGCGTGTGGCGGATGCCGGGCGCCGGACGCCGGCCGTCGTGCCCTCAGGTCAGCGCGTCGCGCAAGGCGGCCAGCACGCCGTCGGGCACCTCGGCCAGCAGGTTGTGGCCCGACGGCAGCAGCACGACGCGGGCCTTCAGCGCTGTGGCGATCTCGCGCGCGGCGCGCGGCGGTGTCATCTGGTCGAGCGTGCCGAGGATCAAGGTGGTCGGCGCCGTCACCTGGGCAGCCGCGGCCAAACCGTTGTCGTAGCGGTCGCAGACGCTGAAATCGTGGTGGAACAGGTTGATCTCGCAACGCCCGGCCGGCCCGGCCGGCCCGTTTGCACCGTTGACATGGCGGCCGTTCAGCACCCGGCGCATCAGCGCCCGGTTGCCGCCGTGCAGCCACATGCCGGGGCCCGGGTAGCTGGGCTTGGCGGCCAGCGAGCTGATGGAAAACGCGTTGACCATGTCGATGGCCTTCAACGGCGCGTCGCGGGCG
>JAYWDK010000057.1:0-2519 GCA_043779845.1 Betaproteobacteria bacterium
GCCAAATTGATCTTGCAGCCTGGCGACGGCGTCGGTGGCCGCCATGTCGGACCGGGCCAGCAGGGTGGCCAGTGATTGCAGGCTGGCGCGCCAGGCGACGGGGTCCGCCGCCGCCTGGCTGGCGCGCTGGGATGGGCCGTCTGGCGTGTTGGCCGGGGTGCTGCCTGAGGCGTGGCCCGAGGCGCGGTCTGGTGCCCGGTTTGGGGGCTGATCAGCGGGGCGGCCACCGGGCAGGGTTTGAAGCAGTGCCCGCAGCTGCGGCACTGCCGCAGCCATGGCGACACAGGCTTGCACAACGGCGGTTTGACGGGCGTTGACCGTGGACTCGGTGCTGGCTGCGGATTCAGTTGCAGTTGCAGTTGCAGATGCAGATGCGGATGCGGATGCGGATGCGGATGCGGATGCGGATGGGGTGGCGATTGGCGCAACCCACGCCGCAGCCAAGGTCAGCTGCGTCTCCGCCTGCCCAGCGGCGGCCGACAAGGCTTGCGCGCCCAAGGTGGCGGCCGTGCCTTTGAGCGTGTGCAGCAAGCGCGTGGCGGCGGTCAGATCGGCTTGCCCGGCCAGCGAGCGCAGCGTGTCCGGCGCCAAGGCCAACTCGCCAACAAAGCTGTCCAGCAAGCGCCGGTACACGCCCAGGTTGCCGCCCAGGCGGTTCAGCGCGGCGTCGAGGTTGACGCCGGCCGTCGCTGCTGCGGCTTGCGTGGCCAAGGGCAGGGCGGTGGCGGGGCGTGCGCCGGGCTGTGGCGCGTCCGGCCGCTGGCGCTCGGTGTGTAGTTGCAGCACGCGCACCAGGTGATCCAGATCAAAGGGCTTGCCCACGTGGTCGCTCATGCCAGCGGCCAGGCAGGCCTCGCGGTCGGACGCCATGGCGTTGGCCGTCATCGCGATGATCGGCAACGTCAGTTGGCCCAGGTCGGCGCGGATTCGGCCCGTGGCCGTGAACCCATCCATCACCCGCATTTGCAGGTCCATCAACACGGCGTCAAAGGGCGGCGCGGCGGCGGCCACGGCTTCCACGGCCTCCTGGCCGTGGTGGGCAATTTGCACCGTGGCGCCTTCGTCTTCCAGCAGCTCACGGGCCACTTGCTGGTTGTTCAGGTTGTCTTCGACCAGCAACAGCCGCAGGCCTTGAAGGCGCTGTGGTTGACCCGTGGCCGCAGGCGGCCTCGGGCACCGTGCGTTCTGGTGGGCGGCATGGGCGTCGGTCACGGCGTCAAACAGCATGGAGGCGGTGATCGGCTTCACCAGGAAGCCGTCCAGCAGGGCCTGTTCTTGCTCGCTGCGCTGCGCCAGCATCTCGCGGCCGTGGGCCGTGACCATCACCACCACCGGTGCCGCGCTGGCCAGCCCCAGATCGTGGATGCGCTGGCTGGTTTGCCAGCCGTCCAGCCCCGGCATCTGCCAGTCCACGAACACGGCCTGGTAGGCCTGGGTTTGCAGCATCGCCAAACCCTGCTCGCCACTGTCGGCCACGTCGATCGTCCAGCCCAATGATTGGCCCATGCGGGCCAGCACGTGGCGGGCGGTGGGGTTGTCGTCCACCACCAAGGCCCGCAGCGCGGGGCCCGCAGGCACGTCGCTGGGCAGCTCGTCGCCAAATGCATCGGCCACGGGCAAGGTGATGCTGAAATGGAAGCGGCTGCCGGCGCCCAGGCGGCTGCTGAGCCGCAATTTGCCGCCCATCAGCGCCACCAGGTGCCCGCTGATGGCCACGCCCAGGCCCGTGCCGCCGTAGCGCCGCGTGGTGGACGCCTCGGCCTGCGTGAAGCCGCTGAAGATGCGGGCCTGGTTCTCGGGCGCGATGCCGATGCCGGTGTCGCGAACGGCAATCTCCAGCGTCACGCTGGTCTCGGTTCGGGTCAGCACCAGCACCGACACCACCACCTCGCCCTCGGCCGTGAACTTGATGGCGTTGCCGCCCAGGTTGATCAGCACTTGCTGCAAGCGCATGGCGTCGCCCAGCAGGTGGCGCGGCAGCGTGGGGTCGATGTCGAGCAACAGCTCAACGGGCTTGCTGCCGACGTTGGCCGCCAAGATCACCGACACGTCCCGCAGCAACTGGTCCATGCGCAAGGGATGCGGATCGAGCACCATCTTGCCCGCTTCAACTTTGGAGAAATCCAGGATGTCGTTGAGCAGGCCCAGCAGCGAGCGCGCGGCACCGGCCGTCTTGCTGGCGTAGTCGGCCTGGCGTGTGGTGAGCGCAGTTTTTTGCAGCAGCGCCAGCATGCCCAGGATGGCGTTCATTGGCGTGCGGATCTCGTGGCTCATGTTGGCCAGGAACTGGCTCTTGGCGCGCGAGGCCTCTTGCGCAGCCTCGGTGGCCCGCACCAGCTCGGTGATGTCGACCCGAAAGCCCACGGTGTGACCGTCGGCCATCTGGCGCTCGGCCACGCGCAGGATGCGGCCGTCGGTCAGCCGCTGCGTGAGCCGCGACAAGGGTTGGCGATGCAAGGCCAGCCGCTCGGCCATCCAGGTGTCGATGTCGCCAACGGCGTCGGCATACTGGCCGCGAT
>JAYWDK010000058.1:0-2515 GCA_043779845.1 Betaproteobacteria bacterium
GCAACCTTTGTGGTGGCAGCCGGTGTTGGTGGCGGCGGTGGGGGCGGTGGTGGGGGCGGGGGCGCAGCGGCCTACGCCTTGTCGGTCAGCTTTGGCAACGCCGGCACGGTGACCAGCACGCCCGCAGGCATCAACTGCACGGCGGCCTGCGCGGCCAACTTTGCGGCGGGCACCGCCGTCACGCTCACGGCCTCACCACTGCCCGGGTTGGCGTTTTCCAGCTGGGGTGGCGCTTGCGCCGGGTCGCGGCCCACCTGCACGGTGACGATGGGCAGCAACCAGTCGGTGAAGGCGAACTTCACGAAGTGATGAGGCCTTGAGCTGCCCCAAACACCCCATGGCTTGGGGCGTTTGGGGCTTTACCGTGGCGCGCGCTGTTCAGGCGACGCGCCTATTTTTTTATCACAGTGGCGGCAGGTCACTGGCTACGGTGTTGCGCCCACAGCGTCGAGTCAGCCAGCGCGCGAGCAACAACCAGATCAAGGCCCAGGCCGCGCCAAAAGCCCAGCCCGCCGCCACGTCGGTGGCCCAGTGCACGCCCAGCACGATCCGGCTCAGACCCACCAGCAAGGTCATCAGCAAGGCCATGGCCAGGATGTACAGGCGCTCAAGGCGCCGGCTGCGGGTGCTGGCAAACAGCGCGCCCAGCGTCAGGAACACGATGGCTGACTGGCTGGCGTGGCCGCTGGGGAAACTCAGCCCGGGCGCCACCAGCTCGGCAAAAGCGGCGTCTGGCCGCAGCCGGCCAAACGATGTTTTGAGCAGGCTGACACCGACCGACCCCGAGACGATGGCCAGGGCCAGCAGCAAGGCGGTGAGCCGCGCCCTGACCAGCCACAGATAGCCCACGGTGCCTGCCGTGAACAAGGTCAGGACAGCCGTGCTGCCCAGGCCACTGAGATCACGCATGACGCTCACCACCCACGGGTGGGCCAGCCTCAGCGTTTGGGCCGCGCGCAGCAAGACCATGTCAAAACCCCGCGTATCGCCCTCGGCCATTTCGCTGCTGATCCGGATGAAGGCCCAGGCCAGCAGCGCGGCGGCCCCGCCCACCAGCAGGGGTTTGGCCAGGGCGCGGTAGGCGTCGAGTGGCGCCAGCGGGCGCGTGGGCCGGTCGGGTTCGGGTGGGTGGCGCAAGTTTTGCCTTTTTGTGGGGGGTTCAGCACGCGCCAGACAGGGCCGGCGGTACGCGACCAAGACTAGGAGCCTGTCGGGCTTGGGGCCCTTCGGGTTGACCCCAAGCCCGACAGGCTCCTAGCACCGGGCTGGCGAGGGGCTGGCAACAGGGCCAAAAGCGCCGCGTGGACCGGACGATGCCTGCGCCCTGGGCAAGGCGCCGGCAAATTGCGCAGATTGACAACCAGCGCTACCAAATCGTCAAAAACATGGCGAAAAAGTGACAAAGCTGCCGCTTCCGCCTGACAGGGCTCGCAGCGAGACTCGCATGAGAAACAAACGCCGGGCCGCCCCAAGTGTTTCTCGTCCCCCTCGGGGGGGCGGGCGCCGCAAGGTGGCGGCCTTGGGGGAAATCACTTTTCGACCCAGTAGCCACACGCCATGCCAGCCCACCCCCACCGCCACCCCACCACCGTCTACCTCAGCGCGCCCGACATGATCCGGCTGGTGCGGCGCAAGGGCCTATCGGCCTGCATCAGCGGCGTGGCGGCCCGCATCGAGCGCGAGTTTTTGCGCTGGAACGAGTTTGACAAAAGCGCCCGCCTGGCCTGCCACTCCGACGTGGGCGTGATCGAGCTGATGCCTATTGCCGACGCGGCCCACTTTGCCTTCAAGTACGTCAACGGCCACCCCGGCAACCCCCGGCATGGCTTGCCCACGGTGATGGCTTTTGGCGTGCTGGCCGACGTGGCCACCGGCGTGCCGCGCTTGCTGTCGGAGCTGACGCTGACCACCGCCATCCGCACCGCCGCGATGTCGGCGCTGGCCGCCCGGGTGCTGGCCCGGCCGGGCAGCCGCCGCATGGCGCTGATCGGCAATGGCGCGCAGAGCGAGTTCCAGGCCCTGGCCATGCGCGACTTGGTGGGCGTGCGCGAGCTGCGCCTGTTCGACACCGACCCTGCAGCCAGCGCCAAGCTGGCCGCCAACCTGGCCGGTCAGGGCTTTTCGACGATCCGCCTCGCCGCCAGCACGGCCGACGCGGTGCGCGGCGCCGACATCGTCACCACCGCTACCGCCGACAAGCGCAATGCCACCATCCTCGGGCCCGAGATGATCGAGCCCGGCATGCACCTCAATGCGGTGGGTGGCGATTGCCCCGGCAAGACCGAGCTGCACCCGGACGTGCTGCAGGCCGGCGCGGTGTTTGTGGAATACGAGCCGCAGACCCGCATCGAGGGCGAGATCCAGCAGATGCCGGCCGACTTCCCGGTGACCGAGATCTGGCGCGTACTCACCGGCCAGGCCGCCGGCCGCCAAAGTGCCGAGCAGGTGACGGTGTTCGACTCGGTGGGCTTTGCGCTGGAGGACTTTTCGGCCCTGGGCTACCTGTACGACACCG
>JAYWDK010000059.1:0-7399 GCA_043779845.1 Betaproteobacteria bacterium
CTGGGGTTCTGGCCCTTTTCTTTGCTGACTTTCTTTTCGGCCCGAAAAGAAAGTTAGGCGCCCGCCGGGGCGAATACCCGGCGCAATGCAGAAAGCGAGAACAGCTACCTGCAAGGCGGTCCAGGATACCCTGGGCACCAAATGCCCCCTCTCCCCAGCCCTCTCCCCCGAGCACGGGGCGAGGGAGCCAAAAAAACACCGTACTGCGCACGGCACAGGCTTGCGGGCATCGGCGAAGCCCCACGCAACACCGGGCTTTGATCGCACCAGCGCCAATGGCGCGCCAGGTCAAGCCCGGTCACTGACGGCTGCTGTCTCGAAGCTGGCCATTTGCGCCAGCAAGCGCACGGCGGCGTCTACCAGCGGCCAGGCCAGCGCCGCGCCAGTGCCCTCGCCCAGGCGCAGGCCCAGGCTCAACAGCGGTTCAGCCTTGAAGTGGGCCAGCATCGCGGCGTGCCCGGCCTCGGCGCCGCAGTGGGCAAAAACGCAGGCGTCCAGCACCTGGGGCGCCAGGCCCTGGGCCACCAACAGCGCGGCGCCCACGATGAAGCCATCGACCACGATCAGCCGACGCTCGGCGGCGGCTTGCAGCATGGCGCCAGCGATCATGGCGATCTCGAAGCCGCCAAACTCGGCCAGGGCGGCCAGCGCCGAGCCCGCCTCGGGTGCGCGGGCCAGCACGCGCCCAAGAACGCCGCGTTTGTGATCCAGGCCGGCGTCGTCCAGCCCGGTACCGCGCCCGGTGGCGGTGGCAAGTGGCACGCTCGCCAGGCGGGCCAGCAACAGCGCGGCGCTGGCGGTATTGGCGATGCCCATCTCGCCAAAAGCCACCACGTTGCCGGGCAGGCCACGCATCAGCTTGGCGCCGGTTTGCAGGGCTTGCAGCGCTTGGCCTGGCGTCATGGCCGGGCCCAGGCTGGCGTCGGCCGTGCCCAGGCCTTGTTTGGCGTCGACCAGGTCCACGCGTGCGCCAAAGTCATGCGCCACGCCAGCATCCACCAAGCTCAGCGCCCAGCCCATCTGGCGGGCCAGCACGTTGACGGCCGCGCCGCCGGCCAGCATGTTTTCCACCATCTGCCAGGTCACGTCTTGCGGGTAGGCCGACACACCCTGGTGCGCCAGGCCGTGGTCGGCGGCAAATACCACCAGCTGCGGCGCGTGCAGCGCGGGGTGGGCACGGCCTTGCAGCAAGCCGATTTGCAGCGCCAGGCGCTCGAGTTGGCCCAGCGCGCCGGTGGGTTTGGTGAGGCGGTCCAGGCGGTGTTGCAGTTGGTGCGCCAGCGCGGCGTCATGGCGCGGCTTGATCTGGGCCACCAGCGTGGCCAGGTCATCGGGCAAATCCGTGGGCAAGTCGGCGGGCTGTATTGGGTGTCGATCGCTCATGGTTTTTTCTCCAGCAAAGACAACAAGGCACCGGGCACAAAGTGATGGTCCACGGTATCGGCCAGCAAATCAAAAACGTCATTCAAAGGCTTGGTGGCGCGGCCAAACAAGGCTTGCACCACCGCCGGGTTTTCAAACAAACCGTGCAGGTACAGCGCCAGCACAGGGCCCAGTTGCCAGCCCAGGCGGGGCAGGTCGGGCACCGCCGGGCGCAGGTCAGCGCTGCGCGCATCACCCAGCGCGGGCTCGGTATGGCCGAGGTGGATTTCATAACCCTCAATCATCAAGCCAGCCAGCGGCGACCACGGCCCCGCCAGCGCGCCCAGGCGGTGCGTAGCACGCTGCAATTGTTTGTTAGGCGCAAACACCGTGCGCAGCGGCAGCAGGCCCAGACCCAGGACGCTGCCGGGTTGGCCGCCTTCCAGGCCTTGCGGATCGTGGATTGCCGATCCCAGCCACTGCAAGCCACCACACACCGCCAACAGCGGCCGGCCGGCGGCCACGTGGGCGGCGATTGCGGGTGCCAGGCCCTGGGCCCGCACCCAGGCCAGATCGGCGCGGCTGTGTTTGCTGCCGGGCAGGATCAGCCAATCGGCGCTGGCCACGTCGGCCAGATCACGGCTGAACCGCAGCGGCACGCCGGCGGAGTGGAGCGGCTCAAACTCATCCAGGTTGCTGGCGTGCGGCGTGGCCAGCACCACCACGCGTGGGCCGGTTTTGCCGGCCTGCGCCGCGCCATGCGGCACGGCGTCTTCTTCGGGCAAGCCGTGGTTGCGCAGCAGCGGGATCACCGCCAGCGTGGGCACGCCGGTGCGCTGTTGCAACAGCTCGGGCGCGGGCGCCAGCAAGCTGGCGTCGCCCCTGAAGCGGTTGAGCACAAAACCACGCAGCTGGGCGCGCACGCCGGCATCCATCAAGGCATGGGTGCCGTACAGGTGCGCAAACGAGCCGCCCCGGTCAATATCGGACACCAGCAAGCAAGCCGCCTGCGACGCCAGCGCCGTGCCGGTATTCACAAAGTCATTGGCGGCCAGGTTGATCTCGGCCGGCGAGCCCGCGCCTTCGATCACCAGCACGTCGGCCTCGGCCTGCAATGATTGCAGCGCCGCTTGCGCCGCAGGCCACAGCAACGCACTGCGCTCGCGCCAGGGCATGCGGCTCAAATCGGCCCGCACCTGGCCCATCAATACCACCTGGCTGCGGGTGTCGGCCTCGGGCTTGAGCAGCACCGGGTTCATGCGCACGTCGGGTTGGGCGTTGGCGGCTTGCGCCTGAAAATACTGGGCACTGCCGATTTCGCCCAGCGTGCCGTCGACTAGGGGCACCACGCGGGCGTGGTTGCTCATGTTTTGCGCCTTGAACGGCCGCACCACCAGACCCTGGCGCGCATACCAGCGGCACAGCGCCGTGGCCAGCCAGCTTTTGCCGGCGTCACTGGTGCAACCTAACACCATCACGGCACGTGCTTTCATGGATCGATCTCCGGATTCAACAACGCGGCCAGGGCCGCCAACGACGCCGGCGGCTGGGCGCACAAGCGCCACGCGCCGGGCAAGCCCAGGCTGGTGGCGTCGCGCAGCTGCACGCCTGCGGCTCTGGCGCGATCCACATCCCACGCATTGGCGGGGTGGGCCACAAAAAATGGGGTGACGCTGGCGGCCATGTGCAAGTGCCAATCCGCCGCTTGCAGCGTGGCGCGTAGCGCTTGGCGCCAAGCCCGCAACGGTTGACGGCACAGCGCCATCTCGGCCTGCGCAGCGGCGGTGGCAAAAGCGCCGAGCAATGCCACGCCGTCGGCACCCACGGGCCACGACGGCGCGCTGGCTAACAAGGCCGCCACCACGTCGGCCTGATCGGGCGGCGCGATGGCATAGGCCGCGCGCACGCCCGTCAAGCCGGCAGCCTTGTTGGGCGACCAGAGCTGCCAGGCCCACTCGGCGCCGGCGGGCAGGCCTTGGCCGTCCAGGCGCAGGGGTTGGTAGGCCAGATCCAGCACCACCAAGGCGCCGGCCTGGTGGGCCTGCCGCAGCGCCCGCACCAGCGCCGCGCCACCGGCCGAGCCCAAGGGGCTGTGAGGCTCGGTGAACCAGCACAGCGTGTGGGCGTCGGCGGGGGCCGGCTCGGGAGCGGGGTTGGCAGCGCCGTCGAAGCCGACCGTGTAGCCCGTCAGCCGCAGCCCGTTGTGGCGGGCGGCGGCGGCGTAATCGCCATAGCCCGGCATGGGCACGCGCACCTGTTGCACGCCGCGCCAAACGGCCGCAGCCTGGGTGAATGACTGGATGAACGCCGAGGCACTGGCCACGATCAACACCCGGCAAGCCGGCACGCCATGCCAGGCGCCAAGCTGCTCGCGCAGCGCGTGATAACCCGGATCGGGGTAGGCGCACCGGTCGGCCCGCAACACGGCACGCGCCACGCTGGGCAAAGGGCCGGCGGCATTGCGGTTGCTTGAAAAATCATGGGTCACTGGGCCGGTCGAGCCCGCGCCGCCATGCGGCACGGGTGGCCAGACAGGCGAGCACCAAGTCACAGGCGGGGCTCGCCGCCCAATCGATGGCGCGGCCAGGCTCACTGGCGGGTTCATGGCCAGAACCCCGGCGCCATCCACCTCAGCGAGCCCAGCCACGCCGCCAGCGCGGCCAGCAAAAGTGCAGCGCCCACCAAGGCCAAACCGGCCCGCCGCACGGCGTGATCAGTATCCAAAGCCGTGGCGTCGCGACCCAAGCCGTTCAGCCGGTAGACGCCGGGCTTGCCCAGGCCCACGCCCAGCACCAAGGCCATGGCGCCCATCGGCCAGCCGCCATTGGGCGACGGCGTGCGGCCGGCCTCACGGCGCAAAGCCGGCCAGCGCGCCGGGCTGGGCAGCAGCAACAGGCCGGTGAGGCGGGCCGGCAGCCACGACAGCGCGTCGTCCGCCCAGGCGGCCCATTTGCCCGCCCACTCCCAGCGCCCTCGGTAGCCCCACATCGCGTCGGCGGTATTGGTGTAGCGGTACAGCGCCGCGCCCGGCAAGCCGGCCAGCGCCCACCAAAACAGCGGCGCCACGACTGAATCATTCAGGTTCTCGGCCAGGGTTTCGATGGCAGTTTCACGCACTTGCAGGGCGCCCAGGTCATCAGTGCTGCGGCTGCACAAGCGCGCCACTTGCACACGCCCGGCGGGCAGGCTTTGGGCCAGCGCGGCCTCTACCGCCAATACCTCGCAGCGCAGCATTCGCCAGGCCAGCAGGGGCTTGAGCAGCACACCCAGCAGAAGCGACAGCAGCACGGCCCGCGCCACGGTCACCATCATTGGCCAGGGCTCGCCCGTCCAGCCCCCCAGATTGATTGACGCACCTGGCGCCAGCGCGGCCCAAAGCTGGCGCTGCAAGCACCACGCCAAGCCGGTGACAAAGGCTGCGCCCACCCACCAAGCCACCGCACCACCCAGCCAGGCCACCACCGGCGGGCAGGCGGGCCAGGGCTGGCCCGCCCATTGCAACCAGCGCCCCATCGCCACAACGGGGTGGGCCCAGGTGGGCGGCTCACCCCAGGCGTGGTCAATTAGCAGCGCCACCAGCAAGGCAGCAGGCGGCACGCAGGCGGCGAGCCAAGTCATGCGTGATCCACCCCGCAGCACGCCGCAGCGCCAACCTGTTTCAGGCTGCCTTGCAGGTGACTCATGCCAGCGCCAGCGGCTGAAACACCAAGGTGGTGGCCGACAACGGCGGCAGCGACACGACGCGGTGCTGGGTGCCATCGGCTACTTGCAACGGCGCCGCAAACCCCGGCGCGTTGAGCACGAAGGTGTGGAACTCACCGCCCTCGCCGGCCGGGCAGACGCCCGCCGGCAGGCGGTCCAGCAGCGCTTGGTCATAGGCCGCGCCGCAAAAACTGGCGTCCAGCCAGCGCTCATCAACACACACCAGGCGAGCCTGGATGCCGCGCAGGATCACCTCTTGCGCCAGCGCGGTGCGTGGCTCGCCCCACAGCGGAAAACGCGCCTGCAAACCCGCGCGCTCGCAGGCCGGCGTGAGCCAGTCGCGGTGGGCTTGCAGGTCGATGTCGCCAAAAATCACGGCCTCGATGCCGTCGCGGCGCAGCGCTCGCAACGTGTCGTCAAAAACTACCGCATAACGCCCAGCCATCACGTGCGCGGCGCGCCATTGGCCGCCCAGGGCCCGCACCTGCGCCTTGATCAGATCAGGCGGCAAGGCGTGGCTTTTGCTCAGGCCGTCGGGCTCGCACATCGTGAAGAAATGGTCCACGCGTTGGCCTTGCTCGCGCTCGCGCAGCAGGGCCAGGCAAGAATCTTTGCCGGCGCTCCAGCTGATGGCGCAGCGCAAAGCGCTGGGCTCGGCGCGGCTCAATCTTCAATCCCCCGTTGGGCCGGCACGCCGGCTTTGAAGTGGTGCTTGACCAACTGCATTTCGGTCACGGTGTCGGCGGCATCTAACAACTCTTGAGGCGCGCTGCGGCCGGTCAGCATCACGTGCACGTGGGCGGGGCGCTCATGCAGGCAAGCCAGCACCGGCGCCAGTGGCAGCCAGCCGTAGCGCAGCGGGTAGGTGATTTCATCGAGCACCACCAAAAAGTGCGCACCGGCGCGGATGGTGGCCTCGGCGCGGGCCCAACCGTCACGGGCCAGTTGGGCTGAGTGCTCCAGGTCCTGGCTTTTCCAGCTGAAGCCGTCGCCCAGGCCTTCAATCGGCAAGCCAAGCTGATCAAACACCCGGTGCTCGCCGAAGCGCGCGCTGGGCACTTTCATGAACTGGTAAATCTTGACCGGCTTGCCCCGGCCGTGGGCGCGCAGGGCCAAGCCAAACGCGGCGGTGGATTTGCCTTTGCCGTCGCCGGTGTTCACAAGGATCAAGCCACGCCGCTCACCATCGGGTTTAGGCGGATAGCGATCCGTAGGTGGGGATTCGATCAACATCTTTTGGTGATTCTCAAAAAGGGATTGAATGAACGAACGTGCGCGACGCTCACAACGAGGGCACCGCCACCCAACGTGGCCGCGCGCCCGGGGCGCCAGCCGGGCCAACCGCGCCCAGGCGCTCTATCGTGAAAGCGTGGTCAAACACCTCCACCAGGCGCTGTTGCACCCAGGCATCGGCCGGTGTGCCGTCGGCCACCAGGCGGCCGGCTTCCATCACCAACAAGCGGTCGGCGGCCAAGGCCAGGTTCAGGTCGTGCAGCACCGCCGCCACGGCCGCACCGGCGCGGGCGCGGCCGGCCAGGCTGCGGATCAGCGCGCGCTGGTGCGGGGCGTCCAGGTGGGTGGTCGGCTCGTCCAGCAGCAGCACCGGCGCGCCCACGGCCAAGGCGCGCGCCAGCAGCACACGTTGGCGCTCCCCACCGGACAAGGAGCTGAGCCGGCGCGCAGCAAAAGCTTGGCACTCGGTCTCGGCCATGGCGGCCAGCACGGCGGCCTCGTCGGTGGCGGTGGCCGCGCCAAACAGGCCTTGGTGCGGCAAGCGGCCCAGGCGCACCACGTCGATGCAGGCGATGTCACCCTCGGCGTCACCTTGCTGCGACAACCAGGCCAGTTGCTGGGCGCGCTGGCGCATTGGCCAAGCGGCCAGCGGCCGGCCGGCCAGCATCACGCTGCCGGCTTCACTGGGCCGCAGCCCCGCCAGCAGCGACAGCAAGCTGCTTTTGCCCGCGCCGTTGGGGCCTACCAGCGCCACCCACTGACCGGCAACCAGCTGCAGCGAGACGCCGTCCACCACACGGCGCCCGCCCAGCGTGAGCACCACGCCGTCCGCTTGCAGCGCGGGCGCCGCCAAGCCCGGCAAGCCCCGCAATTGGGCGCCGGACGCCGTCACGCGGCGCGCTCCTGCCGGCGCAGCAACACCAACAAATAACCCCCACCCAGCACGGCGGTGAGCACGCCCACCGGCAGCTCTTGCGGCGCGATCACGCTGCGCGCGGCCACGTCGGCCGCCAGCAGCAGCACGCCGCCGGCCGCCGCCGACAAAGCCAGCAAAGCGCCGTGCGTGACCACCACGCAGCGGCGCACCAGGTGCGGCGCCACC
>JAYWDK010000060.1:0-7387 GCA_043779845.1 Betaproteobacteria bacterium
GCGGCAATTTTTAAGCTTTGACCCATGCCAACCCCCGCTTTTTTGGGCGAGTTGTTGGGTCAACAGGAGCCGCCAAATGCACACAGTTCAACTCGGTACAGCGCGTTCATCAGACGCCCATGACCTGATGGTGCGCGCGGTGCGCCGCATCGCCGGGGTGGCGGTGCTGTTGCTGGTGCTCGTGCTGCTGTCGGTGCTGTCGGGCTGCGCCAGCCTGCCGCAGCCGGCGCCACGCGCACCGACACAGGCGCTGGGTGGCGCCGGCACAGCCTTGGCGCAGGTGGTGGTCGCATCACTGCAAGGTGCCCAGCCAGGCCAGTCTGGCGTGCGCCTGCTGGCCGACGGCGACCACGCGCTGGACGCGCGCCTGGCCTTGATCGCCCACAGCACCCGCTCGCTGGACGTGCAGTACTACCAGATCGCCAGCGACGCCGTGGGGCTGCGCTTTTTGCGCGAGTTGCGTGACGCGGCGGCCCGGGGCGTGCGCGTGCGGCTGCTGGTGGACGACCTGTACGCCGCTGGGCAAGACGCGCTGTTTGCCACGCTCGCCGCCCAGCCGAACCTGGAGTTGCGTTTGTTCAACCCGCTGCCGGTGCGCGCGGGCAACCTTGCCACGCGCTTTGCGCTGTCGCTGCACCAGTTTGAGCGCATCAACCACCGCATGCACAACAAGCTGTTCGTGGCTGACGGCATGGTGGCCGTGGCCGGTGGGCGCAACATCGGCAACGAGTACTTCATGCGCGGCGAGCAGAGCAACTTCATCGACATGGACGTGCTGGTTTGCGGGCCGGTGGTGGGCGCGCTGCAATCGGTGTTTGACAGCTACTGGAACAGCGAGCACGCCTGGCCGGTTCAGCAATTGGCAGCGGCCGCGGCCGGTGCCCCCGCCGACGGTTTTGACGCGCTGGTGCAGGCAGCGGCGCAGGTGTTGCCGGTGTCTTCCCAGGATCGGTTTGGCCACGCTCCCGTGTCACGCCAGCTCGCTGCAGGCCAGCTGACGCTGCGTTTTTCAGCGCTTGGTGTGATCGCCGATGACCCGGCCAAGGCGGCGGGGCGGGCCGACGTTGGCACCACCACCCGCGCCCAGGTCGGCGCGCTGATGGGCCAGGCCAGCGACGAGCTGTTCATCGTGTCGCCGTACTTTGTGCCGGGTAGCGGCGGCATGGCCATGCTGCAAGCCGTGGCCGCGCGCCGGGTGCGCACCACCGTGCTGACCAACTCATTGGGCGCCACCGACGAGCCCATGGTTCATGCGGGTTATGCGCCTTACCGCCTGGCGATGCTCAAGATGGGCGTCAAGCTGCACGAGCTGGGCGCCACGCTGAGCCGCAAGTCCAGCTTGTTCGCCAACCTGGGCTCGTCCACTGGCCGGCTGCATGCCAAGGTGGCGGTGGTCGACGGCGAGCGCCTTTTCATCGGCTCGATGAACATGGACCCGCGCTCGGAGCGGCACAACACCGAGATGGTGCTGGTGATCGACAGCGCCGAGCTGGCCGGCGAGGTGGTGGCGCTGTTCCGGGGCGACGCGCAAGCCAGCAGCTACCGGCTGCGCCTGAGCGCCGACCAGCAGCGCATCGAGTGGCTGGCCAACGAGCAGGGCCAGGAGGTGCAACAAGCCGCCGAGCCCGACAGCGGCCTGGCCGGCAAGCTCAAGCGCGTGCTGCTGGCTGCGGTGATTGCCGAGGATCTGCTGTGAGTGGAGGGGGCCTCCGGGCGCGGATCAAGGCCGCACGGCCGGGGTTTCCACCGGCAATCCGGCCGCTCTTGTGGCGAGGTAGGCCTCCAGCGCCAGCCACTCGGTGGCGTTGGCGGCAAACGGCTCGGCGCGCACGCCCACCACGCAGCCGCGCAGCCGCCGTTGCAAGCTGCCCAGGCCTTGCCATTCAAGCCGGTACGTGGGGTAGCCGGTGGCGTGGGCCTGCGGGATCAGCGCGCCGCCCAGGCGCCCGCCGGCGTGCTGGTCATGGCATTGGGCGCACGACAGGTTGAGTTGGCCCAGGCGCTGCTGCCACAAGGCCTGGCCTTGGGCGCGCAGTGGCGCCAGGCGCGCATCCAACGGCGGGGCCACCGGCAAGCCGCGAGATTGTTGGCCGATGTAGGCGGTCAACGCCAGGGCGTCGGCATGGTCTGGCGCCAGGGGCGGGGCTTGCTGGTGGCGCCCGCGGCAGGCGTTGATGCGGCCGTGCAGGTTGAGCGCCTGGCCGCTGGCCAGGTCCCAGGCGGGGTAGCGCGCCGCCACGCCGCGCTGGCTTTGGGCGGCGTCACCATGGCAGCTTGCGCAGCTCTTGCCGCCGGGGACGGCGTCCGTGCGCCACAGCGCGGCGCCGTCTTGCACCCACAGCATGCCGGGGTTCTGGCTGTCATCGGTTTGCAGCACTTGAAGCGCGGGGCTCATGAAGAACAAGCCAGACCGGCGGGGGTCTGCGGGTGGGGCGGTGGTGTTTGTATTGGCGATGGGCTGGGCCATCAGTGCGGCGGGCAGCAGCACGGCCGATAGCAGCAGCGCCTGTCTGCGCGCGCGCGCTGGGCCGCGCGGGCTGGCATCTCGCGGCCTCACGCTGGCTCGACGCGACGAGTTTCGCGGTGCAAAAAACCGTTGTCGCCCCGCCATTCAAAGTGCAGCGTGCCAGGCCCGTCGGCGCGCACCCAAAAGGCCAAATAGGGGTTGGCGGCAATGGCGGGGTACAGATCCACGTCGCACACCAAGGCCTCGTCAAGCTTGCACTGGAATGAGGTGACCAGGTTGCGCGGCACCACGTTGCCCAGGCCGTCGGGCCGCAAGCCGTTTTCCATCGCGTGGCCCAGGGTGGTGCGCACCTCAAACGGCACACCGCGGCGTTGCACGTCGGGCAGGTGGATGAGGGTGCGCACACGCGCGGCGGCGGGTTTGCTTTCGGGGCCGGGTTCAGCCATGGAGATCAGCCCTCAAGGTCAGCTTTCAATGCAGGCGGCCAGCGTGACCACCACGTCCACAACCTGCGACCACTGGCTGCCGTCGGCCATACGCGCCAGCGCCACCAGTTGCTGCGAGGTGGCCAGCCGTATGCGGGTGGCCACCTCGGCGCGCCCGCAGGCCGCGCCAAACACCACGCGCACCACGTCACGCTGCGGGTTGCGCTCGTTGAAGACCACGATCTCCTGCACGCGGTCGGTAGGGCTCATTGGGCTGTCCACCCAGACGCGGATCGGCACCGCGTTGCCGTTTTCCACCAGCGCGGCAATCTCCAGTGTGATGCGCCCGGCCTGCACCGGTGCGCCACCGGCCCAGTGTTTGACCATCTCTGCCAGCGTATTGGCGGCCGACACGGCCCGCACCGGGCGCGCGCTCAGCAGCAGCAGGCCGCCAGCCACGCCCAGAAGGCGTCTGCGGCGCCAAGGTTTGGGCCCCATGCCGTTGACAGCGCCGCTCATTGCAGGCCCACCAGGTAAGCCAGCACGTCGTCGATCTCGGCGGGGCTCAGCAGCGGCCGGCCCGACAAGGCGGGCGGCACGCGTTGCAAGCCCTCAATGCGGCCATAAGCCGGCATGACGGTATCGGGGTTGAAGCGCTCGGGCGTCAGCAGGTGCAAGCGCAACTCGGCGGCCGTGTTGCGTGCGCCCACGCCGCCCAGCGGCGGCCCAAGCGTGCCTTGCAGCGCTGCGGCTTGCCCCGGCAGTGCGTGGCACAACACGCACAGGCCCAGGCTGCGGCTGGCCACGATGGCCGCGCCGCGCGTGACGTCGCCTTGCCTGGCTGTGCTCGGGGCAGACTGGCTTGGGGCTGAGGGCTCAAGCGGCAACATTTGCGCCTGTGCCGCCGTCACGCAGAGCCACGCGCCAGCCCACCAACCGAGGATCAACACCACTCGCACGCTGGCCACCGTCAAACGCGCCTGAGGCTTTGGTTCTTGAGTGGCAACGTGCGGATACGCTGCCCCGTGGCGGCAAAAATCGCGTTCAGCACCGCAGGGGCCGCCACCGCGATGGTGGGCTCGCCCACGCCGCCCCAAAACCCGCCCGAGGGCATCACGATGGTTTCAACCTTGGGCATTTGCGCCATCTGCAACACCGGGTAATCGTGGAAGTTGCTCTGCTGGATGCGGCCCGCCTCGACCGTGATTTCACCGTACAGCGCCCCCGACAAGCCATAGGCAAACGAGCCCTCCACCTGCGCGGCAATTTGCTGCGGGTTCACGGCGTGCCCACTGTCGGTAGCGGCCACGATGCGGTGCACCGTCAACTCGCCGGCCGGGCTGACCGACACCTCGGCGCAAGCCGCCACATAGCTGCCAAAGCCCATGATCTGCGCCAAGCCGCGGTGCACGGTTTGGCCGTTGATGGGCGTGGCTGGTGTGGCCCAGCCCGCGCGCTGGGCCACGGCGTTGAGTACGGCAAGATGTTTGGGCGACGCCACCAGCAACTGTTGCCGCAAGGCCAGTGGGTCTTGCTGCGTGGCGTGCGCGATCTCGTCGATGAAACACTCGAGGTAGATCGCGTTGTGGTTCAGGTTCACGCCGCGCCAGAAGCCCGGTCGCACCGGCGGGTTGCGCATGGCGTGGTCGATCAGCAAATTGGGGATGTTGTAGCCCAGCGCGCCCTCGGCGCCGCCTGCGTTCAGGCCTTGAAACGTGATGGGATCTTTGCCGTTTTGCAGGGCCTGCGGCAACAGCGCGGCCAGGATGGATTGGCCCGCCAAGCGCATGTGCAGCGCGGTGAGTTGGCCTTTGGCATCCAGCCCGGCGCGCAGCTTGCACTGCGTGATCGGGTGGTAGAAGCCGTGCTGCATGTCTTCTTCGCGGCTCCAGATCAGCTTGACCGGCACGCCCGGCAGGGCTTTGGCGATAGTCACCACTTGCCGCATCCAGTCGGTGCTGCCGCGCCGGCCAAAACCACCGCCCAGGTGGATTTTGTAAACATCGCACTGGGCTGGCGGCAGGCCGGCGGCCTCGGCGGTGGCGGCCAGCGCGGCCTCGCCGTTTTGGGTGGGCGTCCAGACCTCGCAGCGCGCCGGCGCGCCGCCGGCGGCCGGCGTGAACAGCGCGGTGGCGTTCATCACCTCCATCGTGGCGTGGTTTTGGTAGGGGTAGGCGTAGACCGCCTCGATGGTGCGCGCGGCGGCGGCCAGCGCTTCGCGCGGCTGGCCGGCCTGTGAGCCCACCAGCGCCTCAGGGGCGTCCAGCCCGGCTTTCAGCAAGGCCGCGATGCCCGCGCTGTTGAGCTGGGCGTTGGGGCCTTCGTCCCAGTCAATTTGCAGCGCGTCCAGCGCGGTTTTGGCGCGCCACCAGGTGTTGGCCACCACCGCCACCGCGCTGTCGCCCACTTGCAGCACCGCCTTCACGCCGGGCCGGTGGCTGACCGAAGCGGCGTCAAAGCGGCGCACTTTGCCACCCATCACCGGGCAGTCACGGATGGCCGCGTTCAGCAAGCCCGGCAAGTTCAAGTCCATGCCGTAAATCTGGGCGCCGGTGGTTTTGTCCACCGTGTCGAGCCGGGGCAGGGGCTTGCCGGCGAGGGTCCAGTTTTTGGGGTCTTTCAGGGTCAGCTCGGTGGGCGGCGTGAGCTGGCCAGCCGCGGCCGCCACCTGGCCAAAACGCAGGCTGCGGCCGGTGGGCGCGTGCGTGATGACGCCCAGCACCGCGCTGCACTCGGCCACCGGCACGGCCCAGGCCTGGGCGGCGGCCTGCACCAGCATCAAGCGCGCCGCCAAACCACCCTTGCGCACGTAATCGTGTGACTCGCGAATGCCTCGGCTGCCACCGGTTGAAAAATTGCCCCAGATCCGCTTGCGCGCCAGGCTTTGGCCGGGCGTGGGGTATTCGGTGGTCACCCGCGCCCAATCACATTGCAGCTCTTCGGCCACCAGTTGCGCCAGGCCGGTGAGCGTGCCCTGGCCCATCTCGCTGCGCGCGATGCGGATCACCACGGTGTCGTCGGGCAAGACCCGCACCCAGCAGTTGATTTCGGGCGGGATGGTGCTGGTGGGTGGGGTGGTTTGTGCCCCCGCCAGCGGCGCATAAAACCCCAGCAGGAGGCCACCGGCGCTGGCCACGCTGCTGGCGATAAAGCCGCGTCGATTGGGTGTTATTCCTGCGCGGCTCGCGCCAAGAAGCTTGTCGAGGTTCATGTTGTGCTCCATCGAGAGCCTCAGCCCTTGGCCGCCAGTTGAATCGCCGCTTGCACGCGGTTGTAGGTGCCGCAGCGGCAGATGTTGGTCATGGCCTCGCGGATGTCCGTCTCGCTGGGCTGGGGCTTGGCCTTGAGCAAGGCCGCCGCCGCCATCAACATGCCCGACTGGCAAAAACCGCATTGCGGCACGTCGAGCTGGACCCAGGCTTTTTGCAGCGGGTGAGCGCCGGTGGGTGACAGGCCCTCGATGGTGACGATTTTTTCAGTGGGTGAAATCGACGACACGGGCCGCACGCAAGAGCGCGTGGGAACGCCGTCAATGTGCACCGTGCAGGCGCCGCATTGGGCGACGCCACAACCGTATTTGGTGCCGGTCAGGCCAAGCTGCTCACGCAGCACCCACAGCAGCGGCGTGTCGGGCTCGGCGTCGTGGCTGCGCATGGCGCCGTTGACGTGAAGGGTGGTGGTGGCGGTCATCAGCTGGGGCTCCCAAAATTCGTCGTGCCAATGATGCACCGGCGCACTGCCTGCGGTTCAGGGGGTTGGCCAGCCACCCAAGCTGCCGGCGGGTTATCGGATGGCCCATGCGGGCGCACGGGTGGGCCACTTGCCCTGGGCCGCTTTGGCCACCCCCAACTTTTGCGCCCTAATTGGCCGCCAGGCCGAGCCGGGTGATCAACGCTTTTTCCTTGCCAAAAGTGTCGCGCGCCCAGACCGCGTAGTCGGCGCTGTTTTTGTACCAGACGGGCTGGTTGAGCTGCTCAAGCACTTCCAGGTGTTTGGGCTCGTCCATCGCCTTCTTGAAAGCGTCGTGCAGCGCCTTCAGGATGGCCGGGTCCATGCCCTTGGGGCCCACCAGGCCGTAGGGCGAGTTGCCCACCACGTTGTAGCCCAGGTCGCGGGCGGTGGGCACGTTGGGCCAGCGCTTGGTGCGCTGGTCGCCAAAAGTCACCAGCAGGCGCATCTGCCCAGCGTCAACAAACTTGTCCCAACCGGTGGCGTCGCTGGCGGCCATCACGTGGCCGCCCAGCAAGGCCTGCATCAAGTCGGCGTTGCCCTTGAACGGGATGTGGTTGAACTGCACCTTGGCCACGTCGCCCACTTCTTCAATCAACAAGTGCGGGCTGGTGCCGATGCCGGTGGAGCCAAAGTCGATCTTGCCGGGCTGCTTGCGCGCGGCCTCGATGTAGTCATTGAAGGTTTTGTAGGGCGAGTCGCTGCGCACCACAAAGCCAAAGGTGTAACCCGTAAGGCCCAGGATGAAGCTGAAATCGGTGACCGG
>JAYWDK010000061.1:0-7384 GCA_043779845.1 Betaproteobacteria bacterium
CGTGGCGCCAAGAAATCATCCAGTTGCTCAACAACTCGCTGGCCACCGAGCTGGTGTGTGTGCTGCGCTACAAGCGCCACCACTTCACCGCCGTGGGCCTGGAATCGTCCGGGATCGCCGACGAGTTTTTGGTGCACGCCAATGAAGAATCAGCCCACGCCGACCGCCTGGCCCAGCGCATCGTGCAGCTCGGTGGCGAGCCCGACTTCTCGCCCGATACGCTGACCACGCGCAGCCACGCTGCCTACGACGGCTCGCTGGACCTGAAGGCCATGATCAAGGCCAACCTCATCGCCGAACGCGTGGCCATCGAGTGCTACAGCCAGATGGTGGCGCTGATCGGCGACAAGGACAGCACCACGCGCCGCTTGCTCGAAGACATCCTCAGCCAAGAGCAAGAGCACGCCGACGAACTGGCTGATTGGCTGGCCTGATTTTTTTGCCCCTGGAGGCCAGGTTCACTCAAGCACCCGGCGCCAGCGATTCACCGTTTCCACATCCAAAAGGAGCCATCACCATGACCTGTCAAAACACCACCCTCCGCCGCGCCCTTGCCGTGCTCGCCGCCAGCGCCATCGGCGCCACCCTGCTGTTGTCGGCCGCCGGCTGCGCTGTCACCCGGGGCCAAGAGACCGTGGGCGCCTATGTAGACGACACAGCCATCACCACCGCCGTGAAAGCGCGCTTCATCGAGAACAAGCTGGTTGACGCGTCGTCGATCAGCGTGGAGACGCTCAACGGCACGGTGATGCTGTCGGGCTTTGCCAAGAGCAGCACCGAAAAGGCCACCGCCGAATCGCTGACCTGGAAGATCAACGGCGTGAAGCAAATCAAGAACGAAATCGCCGTCCGTCCGTAAAACCAACGCGTCTCACGGCGCCAGCAAGGAGCACCACATGAACTGGGACCGCATCAAAGGCAACTGGAAACAAGTCACCGGTCGTGCCAAAGAGCAATGGGGCAAACTGACCGACGACGACTTTGACGTCATCGCCGGCCGCCGCGACCAACTGGCCGGCAAGATTCAAGAGCGCTACGGCGTGGCCAAGGACGAGGCCGAAACACAGGTCGCCGCCTGGGAGCGCCAAGCCACCGACGCTTGGTTCACGGACGACGTGCGCAGGCGCTGATCCACCAGTCGCCTGATCCAGAAGCAGACCGTGCGCATGCGCGCCCGGCCTGCTTTTTTTTGGCCGCGCTCTTGCTGGTGCAGCAACCGCAGTGTGCTGTGACGCTACAGTTTTCAAGCGCCGCCATGGTGAAAATAGGCCGGCTCGTCAATTCCCATGGCCACAGGGAACGCATGCCTGGCGTGAGCACGCCAGCGCCGTGGCCAAAAAACGTGGCACCAAGCTTGCTTGTCATCGGTGCAATCTACCTGTCATCGCCCGATAGGAGCCTGTCGGGCTTAAGGTGTTGTCCCAAGCGAATGTAGTAATCTTTCAAGATATATTGACTGCATGTTGCAGCCACAACGGCTGCCAGCGGCTCACAAGGCCGGTTTTTGAACTTGAAGTCGCTGAGCCCTTGGTTGCACCGCCAGGGCGTCTGGAGGTTAAACAGTGGATTACGCATCTCAGCAACGTCAGTCCAGCAAGCACCCTGTCGGGGTCAGCGTGGTCGTGTTACTGCACATTGTTTTAGGTTATGCCTTGGTCAACGGTCTGGGCCGCAAGATCGTCGACGTGATGAAGGCGCCGATCGAGACCAAGATCATTGAAGAGGTCAAGCCGCCACCACCGCCCCCGCCCGAGAACCTGCCGCCACCGCCCAAGATGGCGATGCCCCCGCCGTCGTTTGTGCCCCCGCCTGAAGTGCAGGTGGCCACGCCGCAGGTGGCCCCCACGATCACGGTCACCCGCGATGCGCCGCCGCCCGCGCCCGTCACCATTGCCCCGGCGCCCGCGCCCACGCCCACGCCGGCCCCAGCGGTGGCCGCCGCCCCACCGGCCCCACGCATCCAGGCTGTGGCCGCAAAAATCGACGTGAACAGCTGCGAGAAGCCCGAATACCCCGCCGCCGCCCTGCGCGCCGAGGCCACGGGCACCAGCAAGATCCGCTTCACCGTGGACGCCACCGGCGTGGTGTCCAAGTCCGAGGTTGAGCGCTCGGCGGGCGGGTCTCGCGAGCACCGCTTGCTGGACCGCGCCGCAGTGGACGCGCTCAGCAAATGCCGCTTCAAACCTGGCATCGACGAACACGGCAAGCCCACCGGCGGCACCACCATCGTCGAATACGTCTGGAAGACGGAGTAGTCGTCGCGCGCATCACGCCCCCCGGTTCCTGCATCACACCCCATCCAAAACCTGCCATCCCCGGCGCGCGGGTATTGACCCAACACCTGGCGCCGGTTCTTTCCCTGGAGTCTCCATGTCCCTGATCAAAACCCTGCGCGCGCCCTTGGCCGCTGCCCTGCTGGCCGTCGCTTCGCTGGCCGCCACCTTGCCCACCCCCGCGCTGGCGCAAGCCTCGGCGCCGGTCGCTGACGCCGCCCCCGCCGCCGTCACTACCGCGCCCGCCGCCCCTGCGGTGGCCACCCCTGCCATGGCCAAAGAAGAGGTGGCCAACCCCTACGGCCTGGACGCGCTCTGGAACCAGGGCGACTTCGTGGCGCGCGGCACGCTCATCATCATGATCATCATGAGCATGGGCTCGTGGTACGTGATCTTCACCAAGCTGTTTGAGCAGGGCAAGATGCTCAAAAGCGCCGACGCCGTGGGCGAGGGTTTCTGGAAAGCCGGCAACCTCAAGCAAGCCGCCGGCACGCTGGGCGCCAACAGCGCCTTCCGCTACATCGCCGAAGCGGGTGTCAAAGCCGACGTCGACCACGAGGGCACGCTGGTGGCGCAGATCGACCGCCACACCTGGATCACCATGAGCGTCGAGCGCGCCGTGGGCAACATCTCCAGCCGCATGCAGGATGGTTTGTCGGTGCTGGCCACCGTCGGTTCAACGGCTCCTTTCGTGGGCTTGTTCGGCACGGTTTGGGGCATTTACCACGCGCTCACGGCCATCGGCATTGCTGGCCAGGCCAGCATCGACAAGGTGGCCGGCCCGGTGGGCGAGTCGCTGATCATGACGGCGTTTGGTCTGGCCGTGGCCGTGCCCGCAGTGATGGGCTACAACTGGCTGATCCGCCGCAACAAGCGCGTGATGGAGAAGGTTCGCAGCTTCTCCAGCGACGTGCACAACGTGCTGCTCGCGGGAAAGAGATAACTGTTGACACCCGCGCCTGACGGCGCCACCCCGTGCGGGTTGGCAGCCGCCTTGGGGCGGCCCGGCGCCGGCCGCCCCCGCTTTGATTGAGAGGAATCCACCATGTCCATGGCCATAGCGTCGCCCGACGACGACGAAGAAGAGATGAACTCGGCCATCAACACCACGCCTTTGGTGGACGTGATGTTGGTGCTGCTGATCATCTTTTTGATCACCATCCCGGTGGTCACGCAAAGCGTGACGCTGCAGCTGCCCAAAGAGCGCAACGTGCCCACCCAAACCAAGCCCGAGAACATCTTGCTGGCCGTGAGCAAAGACGGGGACGTCTACTGGAACACCCGCAAGATGCCCGACATCGAGAGCCTGGTCAGAGAGCTCAAAAAAGAATCGGTCAAGACGCCCCAGCCCGAGGTGCACATCCGGGGCGACCAGGACGCACGTTATGAATCGGTAGGCCGCCTGGTGGTGGCTTGCCAACGCGCGGGCATCGCCAAGGTGGGCTTCATCACCGAAGCGCCCCCGAACAATTGAACCCCCGGGGCCTGGCGTACCAGGCCCCACCCCCCGAGGGGGTAGGCGTCAACCTTGGGGCCCGGCGATTGACGCCCGCTCCGACCATCATTTCGAGGATCAACGAATGTCAATGCAAGTAGGCGCCAGCAGTGGTGAAGACGACCCGATCATGGATGTGAACACCACGCCGCTGATCGACGTGATGCTGGTGCTGATCATCATGCTGATCATCACCATCCCGATCCAGACCCACGCGGTCAAGATGAACATGCCCGTGGGCCCGAGCGCGGCGCCGCCCCGGCCACCCGAGATCGTGCGCATTGATGTCGATTTTGACGGCACCATCGGCTGGAACGGCGTGATCGTGGCCAACCGCGCCGAGCTGGAAAACAAGCTGGCCCAGGTGGCCGCCCTGCCCGACCAGCCCGAGGTGCACCTGCGCCCCAACAAGCTGGTGAGCTACAAGGTGGTGGCCATGGTGATGGCCAACGCGCAGCGGCTTGGGGTGACCAAGATCGGGCTGGTGGGCAACGAACAGTTCATGAATTGAGCATGACGATGAAGACATTCTCCAAGCGCCTGGCTTCACCCCGCCTGCTGGCCCTGTTGCTGTCTGGCGTGGTAGCCACGGCTAACCTCGCGCAAGCCCAGGCGCTGCGCCCCGAGGTGGGCAAGCCTTTGCAGCAAGCCGCCGAGCTGTTGAAGGCCGGCAAAAGCCGCGAAGCCCTGGCCAAAGTTCGTGAGGCCGAGGGCGTGAGCAACAAGACGCCGGCCGAGGTGTTGATGGTCGAGCGCATGAAGGGCTCGGCCGCCCAGCGCGCTGGCGACAACAGCACGGCCATCGCGGCGTTTGAATCGGTGTTCCCCAAGGTCTCGGGCAACGAGGCCGCACAAGTGGCCGAGTCGCTGGCGTTTGCCTACTCGGCCAACAAGGATTGGGCCAAGACGGGGCAGTGGATTCAAAAGGCCCAGTCATTGGGCAGCAGCAGCGCGCAACTCAAGCAATTGATGGCCTACGTGCAGGGCCAGAGCGGTGACTACTCGGCGGTAGCCAAAGAGGCATCCGCTGCGGTGGCTGCGGCTGAGCAAGCCGGCCGGCGCCCGGAAGAAAACGACTTGCTGCGCCTGGCCGACGCGCAGATGCGCACCGGCAATGCGGCAGGCCAGGCCGCCACGCTGGAGAAGCTGCTCTACAGCCACCCCAAGAAAGAATATTGGGCAATCTACCTGAGCCGCTTGCAGCGCAAGAGTGGTTTCTCTGACCGCTTCGCGCTGGACGTGATGCGCCTGAAGCTGGCCACGGGCTCGCTGACCAAGACCGACGAGTTCATGGAGATGAGCCAGCTGGCGCTGCAAGCCGGTTACCCGGCCGAAGGCAAAGCCATCGTCGAAAAAGGCTTCGCAGCGGGCGCGCTGGGCGTGGGTGCCGAGGCCGGGCGCCACCAGCGCCTGCGTGATTTGGCCAACAAGCAAGAGGCTGAGGCCAAAGCCTCGATCGAAGCGCGTGCCACGGCCGCCGCTGCGGCCAAGGACGGCAACGACCTGGTGCAGGTTGGCACCGCCTACGCCTCCATGGGCCAGGCCGACAAAGCCGTGCCGATGATCGAGCAAGGCATTGCCAAAGGCGGCCTGAAGCACCCTGACGACGCCAAGCTGCGCCTGGGCCTGGCGATGCTGCAAAGTGGCAAGGACAAGGCCAAAGCGGTGCAGGTGCTGCGCAGCGTGCAAGGCCACGACGGCGCGGCTGATCTGGCCCGGCTTTGGTCTTTGCAGGGCGCCTGAGGCACCCACGCCGCCGGCGTCAGGCCGGCACGCCCAACCACCAGCGTGGCGGCATAACCGGCCGCCACGCTGCCCGTCACGGACGCCAAATGCGGCGCCGCGCTGTCGTTGCCAACCACCGCTGCTGCTGCTGTGGAGGTCGGCGCGCACGATGTCGCATCGGTCCCGGCACGTTGGCAATGCCGCAACTGGCGCTGTTGGGGTCCCCGGGCATGCCGCCCATTTGCGCGTCTGTGAAACGTGCGCAGATTCACCCCGGTCACGCACCCAGGTCAGGCTGCGGTTTCGCCCAAACGCCCTTCGCGGAAATCGCTCAGCGCCTGGTAAATCTCCTGCTGGGTGTTCATCACAAACGGCCCGTACTGCGCCACCGGCTCCTTGAGCGGCTGGCCGGCAATCAGCAGCACGCGCGCGTCAGCGCTGGCCTCAATCACCACGCCGTCGGCCGTGGCGTCCGGCGTGGCGGCATTTGCCAACAAGGCCATTCGCTGCGCCGGCACCACTTGGCCGGCAATGGCCACCTCGCCCCGGTACACGTAGACAAACGCGTTGTGCCCGGCAGGCAGGGTTTGCTCAAAGCGCGCTCCGGCTGGCAGGTGCAAATCAAGGTACAGCGGCGCGGTGGCGTCGCGGGTCACGGCGCCCGCAACGCCGTGGCTGGCGCCGGCGATCACCGTCACGGCCACGCCCTCGGCGGTCACGAACTTGGGCAGATCAGCAGCCTTGAAGTCGCGGTACCAGGGCGCGCTCATCTTGTCGCGCCCGGGCAGGTTCAACCAGAGCTGAAAGCCCTCCATCACGCCGTCCAGCTGCTGCGGGATTTCAGAATGGATCACGCCCCGGCCGGCCGTCATCCACTGCACGCCGCCGTTTTCAAGCAGGCCCTCATGGCCCGCGCTGTCACGGTGCAGCATGCGCCCGGCAATCATGTAGGTGATCGTCTCAAAGCCCCGGTGCGGGTGATCAGGGAAGCCGGCGATGTAGTCGTTCGGGTTGTCGCTGCCAAAGGCGTCGAGCATCAAAAAAGGGTCGAGCCGGCGTTGCAGGTCTTGCGTCAGCACACGAGTCAGCTTGACACCGGCGCCGTCGGACGTGGCCTGGCCCGCCACCAGGCGCTCAACACGGCGCGGGTGATGAACCACGTCGGTCAGCGTCTGCCTATCAGACTGAATCGCCGCCGGCTTGACGGTGTCCGTGGTGAGCTTCGTACTCATGGTTCGACCCTTTCTGAATGATGGGTGGCGGGCAGCCAAACGGCGCGCCGCGTGGATTCAACGCCGGGTGATCATCAAGCCAGCGGGGCGTTGAGATCAAGCTCGACCGGGGCAAAGCCCTGTGCCGACGCTTCAGGGCCCATGGCCAGGCCTTCGGCGTAGATGAAGTGCAGGTCAGTCAAGCCCAGCAAGCCCAGCACGGACTTCAGGTAAGGCACCTGAGACTCATTGGCGGTGTCGCGGCAGCGGCCACCACGGGCCAGCGCCAAGTAGACCGTCTTGCCCGTCAGCAGGCCTTCGGGCGCGGTTGCGGTGTAGCAGAACGTGACCCCGGCGCGGGCGATGGCGTCGATCCAGCCCTTGAGCTGCACCGACACGCCAAAGTTGTACATCGGCACGCCTAGCCCAAGTTTGTCAAATTCCCACCCAATTCGGACGAATTCGACCTAAAAGCGCTCGCAAGCTGTTGATTTTATTGGGGCGCGATTGAAAAAGTGCTATGTAGTGCCATAATAAATTTTAACGAACAGGCGTGAACCGGCATTTCGAGGCAGCATCGGAAGATGTTCATCCGTTGCACCCGAACGCGCAGCCGCAGCTCCGGCGAGCCCTACGTCACTTACCGCCTCGTGCAGACCGCCCGTGTGGGTGGCGTGGTC
>JAYWDK010000062.1:0-7383 GCA_043779845.1 Betaproteobacteria bacterium
CCATGGGCGCACGCGCTACCGAGATTGCCGCCGTGCTGGTGCGCGACGGCCGCATCGTTGATCGTTTTTCCAGCCTGATGAAAACGGGCGCTTGGGTGCCGCCGTTCATCGAGCAGCTCACCGGCATCAGCAACCGCATGCTGGCCACCGCACCACCAGCGACCGAGGTGATGCGCGAGGTCAGCAAGTTCACCCAGGGCTGCGGCGTGGTGGCGCACAACGCCAGTTTTGACCGCAGTTTTTGGCAGCACGAGCGCATGCTGGCGGGCTGCGATGCTCTGGCCGATCCGGTTGCGTCGCCGGCTGAATTTGCCTGCACTTTGCTGTTGTCGCGCCGGCTTTATCCCGAGGCACCCAACCACAAGCTGGGCACCTTGGTGGCGCTTCACGACATCGAGCCCACCGGCCGCGCCCACCGCGCTTTGGCCGACGCCGAGGTTACCGCTGAGCTGTGGCTGCGCATCACCCGCGACGTGCAGCGCCGCTACGCGGCCAGTTCACCGTTTGGCCTGCTGTTGGCCCTGCAGCGCACGCCGCGCGCGGGCTTGCAGCGCTGCGTGGATCGGTACTTCGCGCCGGCCTGAACCGCCGTCGCCAACCTGTGTTCAGCCGCCTGCGCGTTGGCGCGGGGCTGGATCGCTGTGCCTCGTTGATCGCCATTGATCCGGCCCGCCAGGCTATCCGGGCACCTTTGCTGACCGACGGGCAGCGGAATCTCGGGTTTTTGCCGCGCGAAGCGGGGCCCGGTTTTTTTTGTTTTTGTGCCTCTAAAGCTTTTAAAGCTTTCTTTCTCGGTAGTAGTGGTAGTAGGTGGCGCGTTTTTTTGTGAACAACCCGGTTTTTGCCTGTCTTTTCAAGGCTTTGCAGCAGACTGAACCCTGTGCGCTGGATGCCTTGAGCAAAGCACAAGACCGGCAACAACTTCGGGAGAAACTTTGAGCCTGTGGATAACTGCCAGTTTGTTAGAAACTTGCCCACAGGTCTGCGCCTTGACAAGGCTTTCAACTTCTGATCGTCAAAAGTAGCGGGTGTTTTGCCCGCTTTTTTCGGCGCGGCGGGCTTGAGATGCGGCACGGCAGCGTCATCTTCCGCAAGTCGGCCAAACGGGCCCGTGCAAAGTCACTGAATCTGGGTTACCGTGCGCCCGCTCTGCCGTTGCACCCACCAGGGTGTTTGACGCCCTGAATTTTTGGAGAAATGCTGTGAAAAATCTGTTGGTAGCGATTTCGATGACGGTGGCCGCGCTCACCCTGACCTTGGCCCCGCATGACGTTGACGCCAAACGCCTGGGTGCTGGCAAGCCAGCGGGCATGCAGCGCCAGGCGCCGGCCAATGCCGCGCCGCAAAACGCGCCGGCCCAGGCTGCCAGGCCAACAGCGCCTGCGCCAGCACCGGCTGCCGTACCCGCCACGCCACCCAAGCGCAATTGGCTGGGGCCCCTGGCCGGCGTGGCCGCAGGCATTGGCCTCGCCTCGCTGTTTGGCAGCATGGGCGGTGGCGGCATGGGCGGTTCGGGCGGTGGCATGGGCATCTTCTCGATGCTGCTGCTGGCCGGCGTGGCGTTTTTTGCCATCCGCTTCGTGATGAACCGCATGCGCGGTGGTGCGTCGTCGCCCATGGGCGGTTCACAGTTGGCCGGCGCCGGTGGGCCGGCCATGGGTGGCTGGCAGCCGCAAGCGGCGCCCGCCCCCGTGGCACTGCAACGCGAAACGCTTGACGCCGCACCGGCGGCAGGGTTTGGTGCTTTGGGCGGCCCAGCACCGGCGACGGCGGCCATCGCTATTCCGGGCGGCATGGCCACGGCTGACTTTGAACGCCTGGCCAAGATGGTGTTCATCCGCTTGCAAGCGGCCAACGACAGCAACAACATCGACGACCTGCGCAAGTTCACCACGCCCGAGTTGTTTGCCTCGCTGCGCCTTGACCTGCAAGACCGCGGCGCGGCCAAGCAGCAAACCGACGTGGTGCAGATAGACGCGCAAGTGGTTGAGACCGTGCGCGAAAACGCCCAGGACATCGTCAGCGTGCGCTTCCATGGCCTGATCCGCGAGGAGGCTGGCGCCGGTGCCGAGCCCTTCAACGAGCTGTGGCACTTGGTGCGCCCGGCCGACGGCCAGGGTGACTGGTCCATTGCCGGCATCACGCCGATCAACTGAAGCCAGGCAAAGCCCCCTTCGCGCTGATCACCAAGGCGGCTCAGGCCGCCTTTTTTGCGTCTGTTCGTCGGCTGACTACACTCGCGGCCTCGCTCAAGGAAATGGGGCTCTGCCACTTTTCTTGATCCCCGTGGGCGACATCCGGCCCCGGCCCCGGCCGGCCTTGGGACGCATATTGGGCTGACTTGCACAGGCGCTGATCGTGAACCGGACTGACTCCAATTTTTCGTTTTTCGACGCACGCTGCGTCACCCAGGCCGCACGCCCTTCGGTGTTGCGCCAGCGCACGCAAGCGGCTTGTTTGGCGGCGGGCATGGCCGTTGGGCTGATGGTGCTCGCCACCAACGCCACCAACGCCATCGCGCAAAGCGCCCCGGCAGCGGCGTCTGCGCCGACTGCCACCGCGTCGGCCCCCACGGTGCGGCCCGAGCTGGCCAAGCCCCTGCAAGCCGCGCAAGAAGCGTTGAAGGCCGGCAACTACAAAGACGCCTTGGTGCGTGTGGCCGAGGCCGAGGCCATTCCGGCGCTTACGCCCTACGAGGCTTACGTGGTGCAACGTTTGAAAGCACCGGCGGCCTTTGGCACGGGTGACGTGAACGCCGCGTTGGCCATCTTTGTGAAAGTGCTGGAGTCACCTTTGATGCCGACGGCCGACCGCACGCCTGTTATGGAAACCACGATCAAGCTGGCGTTGCAGCAAAAAGACTATGCGCTGGCGGCGCGCCAGATGAGCACCTATTTCGCTGAATCCGGTTCCAACGCCGAGATTCGGCGCTTGTACCCGCAGGTGCTCAGCGTGCTGGGCGATCATGCCGGCGTGCTGCGTGAACTGGCGCCGCAAGTGGCCGCCGACGAAGCTGCCAAGCGTTACACGCCTGAGGCCACGTTACGCCTGCTGGCGGCCAGCCAGAGCGCGCTCAAGGACATGACGGCCTACACCGGCACGCTTGAAAAGCTGGCCACCAGCACGGGCAAGGTGGATTACTGGGCCGAACTGATCTCGCGGCTTGCCCGCCGTGATGGTTTTGCCGACGAGCGCTTGCGCCTGGATGTTTACCGCTTGCGCCGCGCCGTGGGCGCCACGTTAGACGCCGGTGAACTGGGCGACATGGCTTTCCGCGCCCAGCAAGTGGGCTTGCCGGCCGAGGCGCAACAGCTGCTGCAGGAAGGTTTTGCCAGCGGCTTGCTGGGCCGGGACGCCAACGCCGCGGCTGACAAAAAGCTGCTGGAGCAAACCACCAAGGCAACCAACCTGGACCGGGGCACGCTGGCCGACGGCGAGGCGTCGGCGCTGAAGGCCAAAGACGGCAACGCGGCGTTTGGCTTGGGGCTGGCGGTGTCGAGCACAGGCGCGCACGAGCGGGCCTTGACGCTGATGACCCAGGCCGTGGCCAAGGGCGGCCTGCGCCGGCCCGACGACGCGATGCTGCATCTGGGCGTGGTGCAGTGGCGCGCGGGCAAGCTGGACGACGCGCAACGCAGCTTTGTGGCCGTCAAGGGCCTGGACGGCGTGGCCGATCTGGCGCGGCTGTGGGGCTTGTTTTTGTCGAGCCCGGCGCGAAAGTAAGCGCCGGCGCAGCCTCATGAGAAACAAACGCCGGGCCGCCCCAAGTGTTTCTCCTCCCCCTCGGGGGGGCGGTCGCCGCAAGGCGGCGGCCTTGGGGGCGCTCTCAGGCGGGGCGGCGCCCAAACATGCCCCAGCCTTCCATCGTGAGCACGGGTTCGCGGTGCTGGTTGATCATCTCCCACTGTGAGCGCACCAGGCCCACGGTGGGGCGGCTGCCCATGATGCGCGCCTCCAGCACCGACAAGCGCACGCTCAGGGTGTCGCCGGGGTAGACCGGTTTGAGCCAGCGCAGATTGTCGATACCGGGGCTGCCCAGGCTGGCCGAGTCGAGCAGGTAGTCGTCGCACATCAGACGCATGGTCATGGCGCAGGTATGCCAGCCGCTGGCCGACAAGCGGCCAAACAACGAGGCTTCGGCAGCGGCGTCGTCGAGGTGAAACGGCTGCGGGTCAAATTGCGTCGCGAAGGCCAGCACGGCCTCGCGGCTGACCTCAGTCTTGCCAAATTCGCGCACCGAGCCCACCACAAAATCCTCCCAGTAGACCTTGGGTGGGCGCGGGGCAGGCTGGTTGCTTTCGGGAGCGGACAGGGGTTCGGTCATGGGGCGAGGCGCAACAAGCGGGCTTTGAGCATAGTGGCGCGATGCGGGTCCGCCCTGTCAACCGGGCGACCCCACGCCACGACGGGCCGGGCCGCCCATGCAGAATGCCGCGCGACGTTTCTGGCGGTTCACATCATTGAAAGAGGTTTCACCATGGGCGCTTTGATTCTTGGATTGCTGCTGTTTCTGGGCATGCATTCGGTGCGCATTGGCGCCGAGGGCTGGCGCTCGCAAGTCATCGCGCAACGCGGCGCGCGCACCTGGAAAGGCTTGTACGCCATGGTCTCATTGGTGGGCTTTGGGCTGATTTGCTGGGGCTATGCCCAGGTGCGCCAGGCGCCCCAGGTGCTGTGGACCAGCCCAACCTGGACCCGCCACCTGGCCGCCCTGCTGATGCTGGTGGCGATGGTTTTGTTGGTGGCGGCTTACGTGCCGCGCAATGGCATCAAGGCCAGGTTTCACCACCCGATGGTGCTGGCGGTCAAGGTGTGGGCGCTGGCGCACTTGATGGCCAACAACACGCTGGCCGACGTGCTGCTGTTTGGCAGCTTCCTGCTGTGGGCGGTGCTGGATTTCAGCGCCGCGCGCCGGCGTGACCGGGTGGCTGCGGTGCGCTATGCCTCAGGCACGACCGGGGCCACCGTCGTGACGGTGCTGGTTGGCGCAGTGGCCTGGGCGGTGATGGCGTTCTGGGCGCACAGCCTGCTGTTCGGCGTGCGGCCTTTTGGCGGCGCTTGATCAGCGCTTGCCTGTGGGTTTGTGATGGGGCTTGTGGGGCGGATTCTTGGGCCCGCCACGGTTTGAGGGCGGCTTCAGCTCCGGGCCAAAAAGCTGATCAAACACGGTTTCTCCCTCCAGCTCGCGCGCGTCCAGGCCCTTGAGCACTTCGCGCAGCGGGGGTTGCACCCGCGGTGGCGTTGGCGTCAGGGGGCTGCTCTGCGTGGTCTGCCAGTCGGGGCCCGGAGGCTGGATGTACGGGGGTTCGCGATCTCTCATGGTGCCCAAAGCTTAAAGTTCTGCCTTGTGAACCAAAGGGCAGAACAGGCCCGCCACGGCCGGCCAGATTTGGCGCTGAGGGCAGGACGCGTCAGCGGGTCTTGATGAGGTCTCGGTGGCGGTCGGCGGCAGGATCAGCCTGGGCCGATCACTGCCTGATCCCACCCAATATCACCCAATTGGGGGGCGTGGTGGTTCTCGCCCCCCCCCCCATCGCACCGCCGCAAGGGGGATGGATAACCGGCCGGGGCCCACGGAAGATGGCTTTACCCGCCGCCATTGGCCGCCCGCCCTGGAGAACCTCATGAACGCTTTGATGACCTGCTTGCGCCGTGCCTCGATCGCCCTCACCAAGGCACCCGCGCCTTGGGTGGCTGTGGTCAGTGCGCAGAGCCCGCTCGCAGGGCTTGATCTGGCGGCGGAGCCCGGCGTTTTGGCTGCGGCCCAAGCCGGCATGCCCGCCGATGCCGTGCTGGGTGAACCCCTGCCTGGCTGTGGTTGGTTTGACTCGAGCTTTGAGCTGCAACAGGGCTTGGCTGTGAGCGAGTTTGACGACGGCGACTTGCCCGTGGCGGCGCTGTGGTTCCCGGCGCTGGACGGCGGCCGGGGCGTTCCGGTGGCGTCAGCGTGGCTGCATTGACGTCGAGGGCACGCCAGGCGGCCGGGCTGGCAGCCCGCCGCGTTGCTGGTAGTCAAGCTGCATTTCGCAGCGCTTGTAGGGCTGGCTGCGGCCCGACTGCAACAGCGCCATCTTGGTGACCCAGTCATGCGTGCGAGAGGGCGGTGCGCCCGCCACGCCCAGGGCCGCCCAGGCCAGCACCGCTGCGGGCACCCAAGGGGGCAGCCGCCAGGTGGGCATTGGCCCGGCATAGAGCGCCATCAGGCTGACGCCGCCGCCCAAGGCAAAGCCGGCCAGCACCTCGCTCCATGAATGGGCCAACACCATCACCCTTGAAACCGCCACCGTGCCCGCCAAACCAAACCCGGCCGCCAGTGCGGCGGTTTGCCAGCCTGGCGCCAAGCCGCTGGCGGCCAGGCGCAGCAGCAGGGGCAGCACGGCGGCGGCAAACATGGCATGCCCGGAGATACCGGTGAAATCAAGCGGCGCCCAGCCCAGGCCGTAGCCGATGAAGACCACTTTGGTGGCGGTGGTCAGCGAGGCCGCCACGACCGTGGCGACCAGCCAGGCCAGCCCCAGCGGGCGCCCCGACGGCCGCAGCACCAGCCACAGGCAGGCCAGCAGCAAGGCGGGCAACAGGATCTGTGCCTCGCCCAGCCGGGTAAGGGTTTGCCAAATGGGCTGCGCGAAGGGGGTGTCCGGGGTGCTCATGGGCGGCCGATGGTAGCCGTCAGGCGTGACCTATGGGCGAGCGCCGCAGGCGCGTTGATTTGCCGCATCAACGCGGCGTGGTTTTGTGCCTTGTCAAAGGGCGCGCTGGTGGGATCACGCCGCAATTCGCCGGTGCCTGCGTGGGCTTCGTCGCAAGCTGCTGGTGGCGCGGGGCGTGGTTTTTTAGAGTGCATCCATCGAACAAGAGAACAAGACTCGCCCATCACCACCGCATCGGAGATCACCACGACCGCCTCCTTTTTGACCGTTCAAGCCCGCCACCAAGCCATTGCCCTGGGTTTGTCGGCTCTCGGTACCCGATACGATGCACTGAATAATTTGTGCCCTGACTGGGAGGAGAACCATGGCCGCTGCCACAAAACTCAAGGTGATGCTGTCGAGCCGGTGCAACGATCACTTTCCTCTCGCACCGGCAAAGATCTCACAGCCGCTGAGCGTGGCCCGGAAGGCACTCAAGGCCGAGATCGAGGCACTCTCCGTGTTTGGTAGGAAGCTTTTCGAAGTCTGGATCAACGAAGACGCTCCGCCCGCATCTTCTAGCGTCGACAGCTGGGAAAAGTGTCTGGAGCAGGTTCGCGACTGCGACATCCTGATTGTGCTGTCGAATGGAAACGCCGGTTGGGCAAAGGCGGCAGGCGAGATTGGAATCTGCCACGCGGAATACATGGAAGGTCTCTCGACTGCGCGCGGAAAGGTCTGGCTGGTTTCGCTC
>JAYWDK010000063.1:0-18738 GCA_043779845.1 Betaproteobacteria bacterium
CCCTGCGCCTTGGTGCGCGTTTCACGGCGTGCCACGCAGGCCTCCAGACCTTGCTTGGCGGCGCGGTGCACGCGGCGGTCATGGCTGCGAAACTCACGCTCGGCCTGCCGCAAGGCATCTTCGGTGCTCAGCGCTTCAACCGCCGCCAGCTTGATGTCGAGCACGGGCGTGGCCAGCGCTATGCGCAGCAAGGCTGCGTCATCGCCTCGCGCCCCCGCCAACTGCGGCGACCACAGCGCCCGGGCCTCGTCCAACTGCTGGGCCCGGTTGTCGGCCTTGAGCTCGGCGCGGGTTTTGGAGGCCTTGGTATTGGCCAACAAATCCGCCTGGGCGTCGGCCAGCGCCGCTTTGGACGCCTTGGTGGGCCGCGCGACGGGCGTCGTTTTGGAAGTCGACTTGGGCGCGCCAATGCGGCCAAATTTATTGAAGAGCCAGCTCAGCATGGGGTCGCGGTGGGTGCCGCCAGTAGGGTCGGTGGGACAGGACAAAAACGCTACAACGATTTGCGCCGGGCGCAGTGTAGGTGCTGGGCCGCGCCCACTTGGGGGCGGGCGCCACAAGGCGGTGGCCTTGGGGGCGCTCTCAGTCCACCGGCGTGAGCTTGGCGATGGCCAGTGCCAGCCACTTGGCGCCGTGGCGGCCAAAGTTGACTTGCGCCCGCGCGTCGGGCCCCAACCCTTCAAGCGTTAGCACCACGCCCTCGCCAAACTTGTTGTGGAACACAGCCTGCCCCACGCGCAAGCCATGCGACGGCGGGATCTTGCTGACCAGGGGCCGTGGCGCGGGCGCGGCGGACGCGCTGGGCGAGTTGCTGTAGGCCCCTGGCCGGCCCGCCACGTTGCCCGCGCCCACCATCGAGCTGGGCCCCGTGCCCCGTTGCCAGGCTTGCTGGTAATCCTTGGCGAAACCAGAGCCAAAACCCTGGTTGCGCGGCGACAACCACTTCAGCGCGCCTTCGGGCAACTCATCCACGAACCGGCTCTTGACGTTGTAGCGCGTTTGGCCATGCAGCATGCGGGTTTGGCTGAAGCTCAAGTACAGGCGCTTGCGGGCCCGGGTGATGGCCACGTACATCAGCCGGCGCTCTTCTTCCAGGCCGTCGGCGTCGTTCATCGAGTTCTCGTGCGGGAACAGCGCTTCTTCCAGCCCGGTGATGAACACGCAATCAAACTCCAGGCCCTTGGCCGAGTGCACGGTCATCAGTTGCACAGCGTCTTGCCCGGCCTGGGCCTGGTTGTCGCCGGCCTCAAGTGCGGCGTGGGTCAAAAACGCCGCCAGGGGCGAGACGATCTCGCCGGTGTCGGCGTCGGGCGTCAAGTCCACGCCCGCCAGCGCGTTGGGCGTACCGGCGCTGGGGTCGCCCTTGGCCATGGTGCCGGGGCCGTGCTCGTCTACCGGCAAGGCCACGCAATCCTTGCCAAAGCCTTCTTGGGTGACGAACGCTTCGGCCGCGTTCACCAGCTCTTGCAAGTTCTCGATGCGGTCGGCGCCTTCTTTGTCGGTCTTGTAAAAATCAAGCAAACCCGCGCTTTGCAGCATCTGCTCGATGATCTCGCGCAGCGTCAGGCCCCGGGTGGCGTCGCGCAGTTTGTCGACCAGCGCGTTGAAGGCCGCCAGGTTGGCGCCGGCCTTGCCGGGCACCGCCGCCACGCTTTGGTACAGGCTGCGCGCGCTGCTGCGGGCGCTGTCTTGCAGCAATTCGAGCGTGCGCGCGCCAATGCCGCGCGTGGGGAAGTTCACCACCCGCAGGTACGAGGTGTCGTCGTTCGGGTTTTCCAGCAGCCGCAAATACGCCAGCGCGTGTTTGACCTCGGCGCGCTCAAAAAAGCGCAAACCGCCATACACGCGGTACGGCACGCCGGCGTTGAACAAGGCCGACTCGATCACCCGGCTCTGCGCGTTGCTGCGGTAGAGCACGGCAATCTCGATGCGCGGCGTGCCGCCGCGGTGCAGCTGCCGGGCTTCATCCACCAGCCACTGCGCCTCGGCGTAATCGCTGGTGGCCTCGCTCACGCGCACCGGCTCACCGGGGCCGGCCTCGGTGCTGAGGTTTTTGCCCAGGCGCCGGGTGTTGTGCGAGATCAGCGCGTTGGCGCTGTCCAAAATATTGCCAAAGCTGCGGTAGTTGCGCTCCAGTTTGACCACGTGCTGCACGCGGTACTCCCGCTCAAAATCAGCCATGTTGCCCACCTGTGCACCGCGAAACGCGTAGATGCTCTGGTCGTCGTCGCCCACCGCAAAAACGCCTTGGCCACCACCGGGCGGCGCAAACATCTTCAGCCACGCATATTGCAAGCGGTTGGTGTCCTGAAACTCGTCCACCAGGATGTGCGCAAAGCGGTGCTGGTAGTGCTCACGCAGCGACGCGTTGTCGCGCAGCAGCTCATAGGTGCGCAGCATCAGTTCGGCAAAATCCACCACGCCTTCGCGCTGGCATTGGTCCTCATAGGCCTGGTACACCTCCACCATGGTGCGGGTTTGGGGGTCGTGCACGGCCACGTCTTTGGGGCGCTCGCCGTTGTCCTTGCGCGCGGCGATGTAGTAACTCACCTGCTTGGGCACAAAGCGCTCTTCATCCAGGTTCATCGCCTTGATGATGCGTTTGACGGCCGACTGTGAATCCGACGTGTCCAGGATCTGAAACGACTGTGGCAGCGCCGCCAGCTTCCAGTGGGCGCGCAAAAAGCGGTTGCACAGGCCATGAAAGGTGCCGATCCACATGCCGCGCACCGGCACGGGCAGCATGGCCGACAGGCGGTGCAGCATCTCCTTGGCGGCCTTGTTGGTGAAGGTGACCGCCATCACGCCGCCCGGCGACACCTGGCCGGTGGCCATCAACCAGGCGATGCGCGTGGTGAGCACCCGGGTTTTGCCGGAGCCCGCGCCGGCCAAAATCAGGCTGGGCACTGCGGGCAAGGTGACGGCGGCCAGTTGCTCGGGGTTCAGGCCCTTGAGCAAAGCGCCTGTGCCCGGCACCGTGTCATTTTGGGTGGCCGAAGAGTCGGTTGAAGGCTGAGAATACTGTTCATGCATCCATTGATTCTAGGAGCCGGGCTCTGCTTGCTGAGCACCGCACACGCCGGGGCCGCCGCGCCCTGCCCGCCCGCCCAGGCGCCCGTGCAGGAGGTGTTCATCAGCGCCGACTGCGCCGATTGCTGGTCGGCCGGCGAGCCGTCGCCAGGCCCGCAGGCCAAGCTCGGTCACTGGCGGCTGGATTGGATCCACTCTGGCGCGGCTGACGCACCGCTCTCGGCCGCCGCGCTACCCGAAAGCGCCGAGCGCCTGGCCCGTAGGCCAGGCTTGGCGCCACCAAACCCACCCGCCACCCAAGGTGCCACGGCAGCGCTGGCGCTCAAGGTGGAGTCAGGCCCGGCCTGGAGCGGCTACCTGGGCGTGCAGATGACGCTCCGACTGGCCGCAAAAAGGCCAAACAAACCACCCACCCTGGCGCCCGGCAGCAGCGCCTGGCTGGCCATGGTGGAGCGACTGCCAGCGGGCACCGACGGCTCGCCGATGGCCCGTGAACTGGTGCGCGCCGTGGCCGGCCCGCTGCCGCTGGACAGCCTGAAACCCGGCGTGCCGCTGTCATTTTTGCGCGCCATGCGCTGGCCCGACACCGCGCAACCCTTGCGCCTGCAAGCCCGGGGCTGGATTGAATCCCCCACGGGCCAGGTGCTGTTGATGGCCGCCGACCGCTGCACGGCGCAATAGCCAAGCCAAGCCGAGCAAGCCACTTCAGCGTTAGCCAATCCCCGCCAGCGCGTCGCCGTTGCCGCGCCGCCAAAACCCCGGTCAATCCAGCTGAAAGCCATCCATCATGGACATTTTTGACTACGACAACATCCTGCTGCTGCCCCGCAAATGCCGGGTCGACAGCCGCGCCGAATGCGACACCTCGGTTGATTTTGGCGGCCGCCGATTCACGCTGCCCGTGGTGCCGGCCAACATGAAAACCGTGGTCGACGAGGCCACCGCCGAGCAGCTGGCCCAAAGTGGTCACTTTTACGTGATGCACCGCTTTGACCTTGATACCACAGCCTTTGCGCGGCGCATGCGCGACAAGGGCTTGTTTGTGTCGATCAGCTCGGGCGTCAAGCCCGAAGACATGGCGGTGATCGACCGCCTGGCCGCTGAAGGCACCGGCGCCGACTACATCACCATCGACATTGCCCACGGCCACGCCGACAGCGTGCGCCGCATGATCGAGCACATCAAGGCCAAGCTGCCCCGCGCGTTTGTGATCGCGGGCAACGTGGGCACACCCGAAGGCGTGATCGACCTCGAAAACTGGGGCGCCGACGCCACCAAGGTGGGCATCGGCCCGGGCAAGGTGTGCATCACCCGGCTCAAAACCGGCTTTGGCACGGGTGGCTGGCAGCTCAGCGCGCTGAAGTGGTGCGCGCGAGTTGCAGCCAAGCCCATCGTGGCCGACGGCGGCATCCGCCACCACGGCGACATCGCCAAGAGCGTGCGTTTTGGCGCGGCCATGGTGATGGTGGGCTCGCTGTTTGCCGGCCATGAAGAATCGCCCGGCCTAACGGTTGAAGTGGACGGCAAGCGCTACAAGGAGTACTACGGCTCGGCCAGCGACTTCAACAAGGGCGAATACAAACACGTCGAGGGCAAGCGCATCCTGGAGCCCATCAAGGGCCACCTGGCCGACACGCTGCGCGAGATGCGCGAAGACCTGCAATCGTCCATCAGCTACGCCGGCGGGCGCGTGTTGGCCGATCTGAAGCGCGTGAACTACGTGGTGCTGGGCGGCGAGAACGCGGGCGAGCATCTGCTGATGTGAGGCAGGCCAGCCCCGCAAGGGGCGATCACACGCCGAGGTAGGCCTCTTGCACGCGCGGGTCGGCCAGCAGTTCACGCCCCGTGCCTTCGAGCACGATCCGGCCGGTCTCCAGCACATAAGCATGGTGGGCGATCTTCAGCGCCTGGCGCACGTTCTGCTCCACCAGCAGGATGGTCAGGCCCTGCGCATTGATGGCGCGCAGCGTGCGGAAGATGTCTTGCACGATGATGGGCGCCAAGCCCATCGAGGGCTCGTCCAGCAACAGCACGCGGGGCTTGGCCATCAATGCGCGGCCGATCGCCAGCATCTGCTGCTCGCCACCCGAGAGGTTGCCGGCCAGGCCCGCCGCACGCTCCTTGAGGCGTGGGAACATGGCGAACACGCGCTCCAGATCATGGGCTTGATCGGCTGCGCTGTCGCGCCGGGTGTAGGCGCCCAGTTCGAGGTTCTCGCGCACCGTCAGCGTGGTCAGCGTGGCGCGGCCTTCGGCCACCTGTGCCACCCCGGCAGCAACGATGCGGTGCGGTGGCAAGCGGCTGATGTCCAGGCCATCAAACCGCACCTGCCCTGCGGCCTTGGGCACCAAGCCCGACAGGGCCATCAAGGTGGTTGACTTGCCTGCCCCATTGGCACCGACGAGTGCGGTGATTTCACCCGGTCGCAGCGCCAACGAAATGCCCTTGACGGCCTCGATCGGGCCGTAGCGTACCGCCAGGCCTTGCACGGACAGCAGCGGCGCCGTCATGCCGAGGTCTCCGGAGCCGGCGTGGCCGCGTCGTCGTCATCGCGGCCGAGGTAGGCCTCGATCACCTGCGGATCGCTGCGTATCTGCTGCGGGCCGCCCTGGGCAATGATGCGGCCAAAGTTGAGCACCGCGATCTGCTCGCACAGGCCCATCACGAAGCGCATGTCGTGCTCGATCATGAAGATGGTGTAGCCGCGATTGCGGATGTTCACGATCTCGGCCATCAGCTCGGTCTTTTCGGTGCTGTTCATGCCCGCCACCGGTTCGTCGAGCAGCAACAGCTTGGGCTCGGTGGCCAGCGCGCGTGCCAGTTCCAGTTTGCGCTGCTCGCCGTAGGACAGCTTGTCGGCCAGTTCGTCGGCCTTGTGAGCTAGCCGCACCCAGCCCAGCAACTCACGCGCGCGCGCGCGTGCCCGGCGCTCTTCGGCCCGAAATGACGGCAGGGCCAGCAGCGTGGCCGGCCAGCTGGCGCACAGATGCCTGTGCATGCCCACCACCACGTTGTCCAGCAGGCTCATCTCCTTGAAGATGCGGATGTTCTGGAAGGTGCGCGCGATGCCGGCCTGGGTGATGCGGTGCGGCGCCTTGCCCACCAGGCTCTGGCCCTCGAAGCGGATCTCGCCTGAGCCAGGCGCCAGCAGCCCGGTGATCAGGTTGAACACCGTCGTCTTGCCGGCGCCGTTGGGCCCGATCAGGCCGAAGATGCTGCCCTGCGGCACATGCAGGCTCACGTCCTGCAACACCTTCAGACCGCCAAACTGGCGCGAAACGGATTGAAGCTCCAGCATCGTGTCGCCTCAGCCCAGGCTGCGGGCACTGCGGCCCAGCAGCCGACGCAGCCGCGCCGGGTCCCACAGCCCACGTGGCAAAAACAAAACCATGATCACCAGGATCAGGCCGTTGGCCATCAAGCGCCAGTCCTGCAGGCCGCGCAACACCTCCGGCAGCAGGGTGACTATGAATGCACCAATCACTGGCCCGGCCAGGCCCTGGATGCCGCCCAGGATGGTCATGGTGAGTATCTCGACCCCGCGATCAAAGCCAAACTCATTGGGCCCGATGAAGAAGGTGAGGTGGGCGTTCAGCGTGCCCGCCAGGCCGGCAATGGCCGCACCCAGCACGAAGGCGGCCAGTTTGTGTCCGGCCACGTCGATGCCCATCAGGCCGGCGGCGGTCTCGTCTTCCTTGATGGCCTCGAAAGCCCGGCCGGTGCGGCTGCGTCGAAGGCGCTGCAACAGGGCCAGCACGAGCACCAGCACCAATGCCACATGCCAGGGCTGGGTCAGCTGGGGGATGCCGTTGAGCCCCAGGGCACCGCCGGTCAGCGACTCGGTGTTGAGGATGGCAATGCGCACCACCTCGCCAAAGGCCAAGGTGGCCATGGCCAGGTAGACGCCTGACAAGCGCAAGGTGGGCTTGCCAATCATGTAGGCCACCACGGCAGGCGCCAGCGCGCCACCGACCATGGCCACGGGATAAGGCAAGCCGGCCTGCATCGTCATCAGGGCCGAGGCGTAGGCACCGATGCCCATGAAAGCGGCATTGGCCATGGCCAGCATGCCGCACGACAGGGTGAGGTAGATCGACAGGGCCAATAGCGAACTGGTGCCCAGCGTGAGCACCAGATTGCTGTAGATCGCCCAAAAACTGTCCAGCGCCTCGATCATGGTGCTCAGAGGGTGCTGACGAAATGAAGGGCACCCGCGCCGGGGCGGCCAAGGGTGCTGGGACGCAGCGAGTGAAACGAGCGTGGGGGCGTCATTTCAGACTTTTCGCTCTTGCAAGCGACCGAACAGGCCTTTGGGCCGTACCAGCAATACCGTGAACAGCAGGCCGAAAGCCACTGCGTCGCGCATCGTCGAGCCGATGTAGGCCACCGACAGCACCTCGGCAAAGCCCAGGAAGAGCCCGGCCAGCATCGCGCCACGGATGTCACCCATGCCGCCCAGGATGATGACCGCGATGCCCTTGTGCAGCACCGGCTGACCCATCAACGGGTACAGCGCATTCGAGTACAGGCCAATCAGCACGCCCGCCACGCCGCCCAGCCCGGCGGCGACAAAGGAGGTGAGCATGAACAATCCTTCGACATTGATGCCCAGCAACAAGGCTGCCTTGGGTGACTCGGCGATGGCGCGCAGGGCGCGGCCCAGTTGTGTCTTGCCCAGGGTGAGCAGCAGCACCGTCATCAGGAGCAAGGACAAGAGGATGATGCCCAGCTCCAGGACGGTGGCATCGAGCCCGGCAAAGTGCAGCGTGTCCTGGGGCAACAGCTCACGCGGGAAGCGGCGGTTCTCGGCCCCGAACAGTGCCTGCGCCAGGCTGTTGAGCGCAATGCCTATGCCAATGGTGGCGATCATCGGGGTCAGGTGCGGCGCATTGCGCGCGCGCAGCGGCCGCAGCACCAGCACGTCGATCAGCAGGCCCGCCACGCCCGACACGACGAACGCGAAGGCCAGCGCGGCCCACAGCGGCAAGTGCAGCAGCGTCACAGCCTCCAGCGCGGCATAGGCGCCGAGCATGAAAACGGCACCGTGCGACAGGTTGACCACGCCCAGCACGCCGAACACCAGCGTGAAGCCGAGCGCGAACAAGGCATAGACGCCGCCCAGCGAGAGGGCGTTGAACAGTTGCTGGGCGAGCATGGATTGGTATCGATCGTGAACGGGCAGGCAGTGCGCCGGCAGCGCGCCCCCAAAGCCCGTGGCTGCGGGTGGCGCTGCCTCGGTGCTTTACTTCACGATCTCGTAGCGCACGCCACGGGTGACGCTGATGATGGGCACTTGCTGGGCGTCATGACCTGCCGGCTTGCCGCTCTTGTCATTGGCGCGGCGGAAGCTGAAGGCACCCGTGGCACCGTTCCACTTGACGGCCGGCAGCGCATCACGCAGCGCGCTGCGGTCCTTGGCCAGATCACCGCTGAGCTTGATCGACTTGATCGCGGTCGCGGCGATGTGCATGGCATCAAAGGCCTGGGCGGCAAACTGGTCGGGAGCCGACTTGTAAGCCTTGGTGTAGTCGACGATGAAGCTGTTGTTGGCCGGCGCGCGGTTCTCGATCGACCAGGGACTGCCGATCCACAGATCATCCGAGGCGCCCTTGGCCAGGTCGAACACCTTGACCGAGTTCATGCCATTGCCGCCGATGAAGGGCACGTTGATGCCCAGTTGGCGGGCCTGCACCATGATGGGCGCGCCTTCGGCCAGCAGGGCCGACAGCACGATGGCGTCGGGGTTGGTGGCCTTGATCTTGGTGAGTTGGGCCTTGAAGTCGACGTCGCCCTTGGCAAAGGTTTCGATGGTGGTGACCGCCACCTTCTGGCTGTCGAGCGCCTTGACAAAATTGTCGTAGCCGCTCTTGGTGAAGACGTCGTCGTTGCCGTAGAGCACGGCCACTTTCTTGATCTTGGCTTGGCGCACCGCCGTGGCGATGGTCACCGGCAGCACGTCGGCTTCGGTGACTGAATTGCGGAACACGTAGTCGCCGATGGTGGTGATGCCATCGGCCGTGTTGGAGGTGCCAAACACCACGATCTTGGCGGCCTGGGCAATCGGGTCGGCCGCCTGGGCCGAGTTCGACAAGGTGGGGCCGAACAGCATCAGCACCTTGTCCTGGAAGATCAATTTCTTGAACGCATTGATCGCCTCTTCCTTTTTGCCTTGCTCGTCCTCAATCACCAGCGTGATCTTGTCGGCACCCAGAGTGGCCGAAGCATTGATCTGCTCAACCGCCAGGCGGAAGCCGTTGCGGATGCTGTTGCCATACTGCGCTGCGCCGCCCGACAGGGCTTCGGCCACGCCGATCTTGATCTCGGCGGCCTGGGCCGCTGCGCTGAAGCCGACAGCGCCGATCAGCAGGGTGGTCAGGGTGATCCGGCGGGTGGAAAAGTTGAACATCACAGGCGCACTCCGTCAGCAAGGAAAACGCGAATCTTAACGTCTGCATCCTGGCCGGGCGCTCTGGCGCCAACCGTGTGCTTGCGCACGCTGCGCTCAGGAGCCGGCGACCTTCAAGCGCTCGATCAACATCGAACCCACCGTTTTGCCGCCCATGGTGTAGGCATCGGCGCCCACGGCCACGATCTGCTTGAACATCTCGGCCAGGTTGCCGGCAATGGTGATCTCGTGCACCGGATGCACGATGCGCCCGCCTTCAACCCAGTAACCGGCGGCGCCCCGTGAGTAGTCGCCAGTCACGTAGTTCACGCCCTGGCCCATCAGCTCGGTGACGAACAAACCACGCCCCAGCTTGCGCAGCATTTCGTCCAGGTGATCACCCGGCCGCGTGAGCCGGCTGCGCAAGTGCAGGTTTTGTGAGCCGCCCGCGTGCCCAGTGGTTTTGAGCCCCAGCTTGCGCGCCGAGTAGCTGCCCAAAAAGTAGTTTTGCACCACCCCGGCATCCAGCACGCGGCGCTTGCGGGTGCGCACGCCCTCGTCGTCAAACGGCGCGCTGCCCTTGCCTTTGAGCACCAGCGGGTCTTCGTCGATGTCAATGTGATCTGACAGCACCTGCTTGCCCATGCTGTCGAGCAAAAACGTGGCGCGGCGGTACAGCGCGCCGCCACTGGTGGCCTGCACGTAAGCGCCCAACATGCCCGCAGCCAGGGTGTTTTCAAACAGCACCGGCACCTCGCAGGTGGGCACTTTGTGGCCACGCAGCCGGGACAGCGCACGCTCGGCGGCGTAGCGCCCCACGGCCTCGGGCGAGGCCAGGTCCATCGCGTCGCGCATTGAGCTGTACCAGGCGTCGCGCTGCATGTTGGCGCCCTTGCCGGCAATCGGCGCCACCGAGATCGAATGCCGCGAGCTGGCATAACCGCCCCGGAACCCCCGGCTGTTGCCGGCCCAGAAGTGCGCTTGCTGGGCCGAGGTGCCGCCGCCCTCGCTGTTGCTGATGCGTGGGCTGGTGGCAAAAGCGGCGTCTTCACAACGGCGCGCCAGGTCGGCCGCGCCGTCGGCGTCCAGTGCCCAGGGGTGGAACAGATCCAGGTCCATGCCGGCCACATCGGGTGTCACCAGGTCTTCGGCGTCGGGCAGGCCAGCGGCCGGGTCTTCGGCGGTGAAACGGGCGATGTCAAACGCCGCGCGAACCGTTTGTTCAAGCGCCTGGCGTGAAAAATCACTGGTGCTGGCGTTGCCCCGGCGCTGGCCCGAATACACCGTCACGCCCACGGTTTTGTCGCGGTTGCGCTCGACGTTTTCAATCTCGCCTTTGCGCACCGACACCGACAGGCCAGCGCCTTCGCTCACCTCTGCCGCGGCATCACTGGCGCCCACGCTTTTGGCAATCGCCAGCGTGTCTTCAATGATCTGCTGGAACTGGGCGCGGTTGAAGGCAAAACCCTGGGAGATGGTGGATCCGGACATGTTGGGCTGGTTCTGACAGAGGTGGGCGACAATCATAGCCATCCACCGAAACACCAACCTGCGACCCGACGGGCCATGCGCCAACCCCACGAACCACTACAGCCGCTCGAATACGAGCGGCCCAGCAAGACCCGGCTGAAGCAGCAGGCCCATTCATTGCAAGAGCTGGGCCATGACCTGGCCGCGCTGCCCGATCGGCGCCTGGCGGCCACACCCATGCCCGAGATCCTGCGCGACGCGATTCTTGAATACCGCCGCACCAAAAGCCACGAGGGCCGGCGCCGCCAGATGCAGCTGATCGGCAAACGCATGCGCTTTGCCGACGAAGCGCCGCTGCGCGAAGCGGTGGCCTCGTACAAGCTGGGCTCGGCCAAAGAAACCTTGCTCTTGCACGAGGTGGAGCGCTGGCGGGACGAGTTGGTGACCGACGACGCGGCGTCCACGCTGTGGGCCACGACCTATCCGCAAAGTGATTTGCAACGCCTGCGCAGCTTGTTGCGCGCCGCCCGCAAAGACGCCACCGCCGCGCCCGAGCAGCGCAACGGCCGCGGCTACCGTGACCTGTTCCAGTTCATCAAGCCTTGGCTCAACCCCAAGGGCGAAGACAACCTGGACGCCGACGACGTCGACGCTGAGAGTGGCGACGAGCAAGAGGCCGACGATGAATGAGCCGGCCTCCGGGTTCGACGCCGTGCGCATCGGCGTGGTGTCGGTCAGCGACCGCGCCTCGGCCGGCGTCTACGAAGACAAGGGCATTCCCGCGCTGCAAGACTGGCTGGGCCGGGCGCTGAAAAACCCCATCCACTGGGAAACACGGTTGATCCCCGACGAGTTGGACGGCATCAGCGCCGCGCTGCGCGAGTTGGTGGACAACGCCAAATGCGACCTGGTGTTGACTACCGGCGGCACCGGCCCCGCGCCGCGCGACGTGACGCCCGAGGCCACGCTGGCGGTGGCCGACAAGCAGATGCCCGGTTTTGGCGAGCAAATGCGCCAGATCAGCTTGCGCTTTGTGCCCACCGCTATTTTGTCGCGCCAAGTGGCTGTTATCAGGGGCCAGGCGCTGATCATCAATTTGCCGGGCCAGCCCAAATCCATCGCCGAAACGCTGCAAGGTTTGCCCGATCAGCAACCGCCGGTGCAGGGCATATTTGCCGCCGTGCCCTACTGCCTTGATTTGATCGGCGGCCCGTACCTGGAATGCGACGAAGCGCTGTGCAAGGCCTTCCGGCCCAAGAGCGCGATCCGCGCGACCCAGGCGCTGTAACGGCCAAAGTCGCCGCCCGCCAGCGTGGCGGTGGCGCCCTACTTCACCAACCGATTCAGTCGATCGGCGTCAAAACACTCGGTGGTATTGGCGTCTGACGGCACGCAGTCCTGGCCCGGCAATTCACGCGCACCCGACGACAGCGTTTCAATCGCCCGCCACAACAATGCGATCTGGTGTTCGTGGCTGCTGGCGTTGTCGATCAAACCCTTCATGGCTTGCGACACCGGGTCGTCGCCTTGGGTCACGCCATAGGCCGAGAAGCCCATCTTGGCGGCGGCGCTCTCGCGGGCGGTTTCTACTTCGGCTTTCAAGATGCGTGCCGGGTTGCCCACGGCGGTGGCGCCAGCGGGCACCGCCTTGACCACCACTGCGCCCGAGCCGATGCGCGCGCCGTCGCCCACCGTGAACCCGCCCAGCACCTGCGAGTTGGCGCCCACGATCACGCCGCGCCCCAGCGTGGGGTGGCGCTTGGTGCCCCGGCCCAGCGAGGTGCCGCCCAGCGTCACGCCCTGGTAAATGGTGCAGTCGTCGCCGATCTCGGCGGTCTCACCGATGACCACGCCCATGCCGTGGTCGATGAAGACACGCCGGCCCAGCGTGGCGCCGGGGTGAATTTCGATGCCGGTGAAAAACCGGCCCAGGTGCGACAAAAACCGCCCCAGCCACTTGAAGCCGCGGCGCCAGGCCAGGTTGGCCCAGCGGTGCCAGATCACCGCATGCAGGCCGGGGTAACAGGTGAGCACCTCCCACACGTTGCGCGCCGCGGGGTCGCGCTCGCGGATGCAGGCAATGTCTTCACGGAGTCGGCTGAACATGGTGGTTTACAGGCAAGTTTGGGTCAGTGTAATTCGACGCCTTCAGGCTTGCAGGCGGTGGTTATTTTCAAACGCAACCGCGCGTTCAGGGTGTCTTGCCCAGCTTGCCCACGGCCCGCGCGATGCCACGCAGGATGCGAATCTCCTCGCGGCTGGGCTGGGCCCGATTGAGTAACTGCTGCAGGCGCGGCATCAGGCGCTTTGGCGCGGTGGGGTCGAGAAAACCGATTTGCACCAGCACCTGCTGCCAATGATCCAGCGCGCCCGCCAGCTCGGCGCCATCGGCCGGCATCGGCGTGGGCGTGCGCGCCAAAACCGCGTAGCCGCCCAGCGCGCAGCGCCAGTCATAGGCAATCAACTGCACGGCTTGCGCCAGATTAAGCGAGCCGTAACCGGGGGGCGTGGGGATGCTGAGGCAGGCGTGGCAGCGCCACACATCCTCGTTGAGCATGCCAAAACGCTCGCTGCCAAACACGAAGGCCACGCGCTGCGTTTGCTGTGCCACCTCGGCGGCCAAGGTCTCGAAACGCTCGCGCGGTGCAAACGTGGGCGGACCAAAATCACGCGGGGTCATGGCCGTAGCGCAAGCGTAGGTGATGCCGTCCAGCGCCTCGGCCAAGCTGTCGACAATGCGCGCGCGCACCAAAATATCCGCCGCGCCGCTGGCCATGGCCACGGTTTCTTCCTGGCTCAACACGTCGGCAAAACGGGGTGCCACCAGCACCAGGTCGGAAAAGCCCATCACCTTCATGGCGCGCGCCGTGGCGCCCACGTTGCCGGGGTGGCTGGTATTGAGCAGCACAAAACGAGTGCTGTCCACGGTGGCTAAAGGGGAGTTGGCGGTCACGTGCGGGTAAACTCCAGGGTTCGGTTGCGCGATTGTCGCCACACCAGTGACACCGCCACAGTGGCCGCATCGATCTTCACCCGACGCGCCCGCTGCTGCAGATCCTGCAGAACCCATGCTCTTTCCTTCCGCCAGCCCCTCGATCACCCATGATCGACCCCACAGCCAGGACGACCCATGTCGCAATCGCTACACCCCATGCTCAACATCGCCATCAAGGCCGCGCGCGCGGCCGGAGCGATCATCAACCGGGGCTCGCAGGACCTGGACCTGCTGAAGGTCACCAACAAGGGGCCCAACGACTTCGTCACCGAGATTGATCAGGTGGCGGAACAAGCCATCATCGACATCCTGCTCACGGCCTACCCTGGCCATGGCATCCTGGCCGAAGAATCAGGCCGCACCCACGGGTCCAAGGACAGCGAGTTCACCTGGATCATTGACCCGCTGGACGGCACCACCAACTTCATGCACGGCTTTCCGGTGTATGCCGTGTCGATTGCGCTGGCCTTCCGGGGCGTGGTGCAACAGGCCGTGGTGTACGACCCCAACCGCAATGATTTGTTCTACGCCTCGCGCGGGCGCGGCGCGTTCCTGAATGACAAACGCCTGCGCGTGTCCAAGCGGGTGCGCCTGGCCGACTCGCTGATTGGCACCGGTTTCCCGTTCCGCAAGGGCGACAGCTTCCAGCGCTACGTCAAGATGTTCGAGACCGTGATGCAAGCCTGCGCGGGCCTGCGCCGCCCGGGCGCTGCCGCTCTTGACCTGTGTTATGTGGCTGCGGGCTGGTACGACGGTTTCTTTGAGACCGGCCTGAACCCCTGGGACCTGGCCGCAGGGTCGTTGATCATTACCGAGGCCGGTGGCCTGGTAGGCAACTTCACCGGTGAATCCGATTTCCTGTTCCAGCGCGAGGTGGTGGCGGGCAACCCCAAGGTGTACGGCCAGTTGGTGGCCTTGCTGGCGCCCTACACCAAGGTGATCAAGGATGACGACACAGTGGATGGCGACAGCCTGTCGGAGCTGGTGGCCGAGGCCGGCATGGCACCGGCCGCCAGCACGGCCACCTCCGTGTCCGATGCGGCCGCGTCGGCCATGATTGGCAGCTTTTCAGTGGGCGCGGCGGGTGACAAGGTCATCGCCGCCAAAGCCGGCAAGGCCGCCGCCAAATCGGCCACCGCTCCCGACAACCCGCCGGCCAGCACGGGCACTGTCAATGAAAACGCCAGCGCGCCAGGCGTCACCCCCGAGCGTGAGCGCCAGCCCATACGCATCCGCAAGATTGATGCGCCGGCCGACGCAGGCCCGCAGAGCGCGCCTTGGCAAAACCGGGGTGATCGTGGTGATCGTCCGCCACAGCGTGGTGGCCCCCGGCCTGATTCACGCGGTGATTTCAGGGGCGGCGACCGCGGCCCACAAGGTGGTGGTGGTGGTGGCGACCGGGGCGGTGAGCGCTGGAGCCCGTCCAACGTCGGCCCTAGTGGCCCTAGTGGCCCTGTTGGTCCTGTTGGCCCTGGCGGCCCATTCAAGCCGCGCCGCAAGCCTGGCGACTCGTCTTACTGATCGCCAGAAAACCACTGGCCCATGAGCGGCACCGCCCCACCCGCCAAGACCGTCAAGACTGTCGAAAGCCACCCGGCTGGCCCGGATTTGTCGGCGCACACGCCGATGATGCAGCAGTATTTGGGCATCAAGGCTGACTTTCCGGACACGCTCGTTTTCTATCGCATGGGCGATTTTTACGAGCTGTTTTTTGACGATGCGCGCAAAGCGCACCGCCTGCTTGACATCACGCTCACCACCCGCGGCCAAAGCGCGGGCGAGCCGGTGGTGATGGCCGGCGTGCCGGTGCACTCGGTCGACAACTACCTGGCCCGGCTGATCAAGCTGGGCGAGGCCGTGGCGCTGGCCGAGCAAGTGGGCGACGTGGCCACGTCCAAGGGCCCGGTCGACCGCAAGGTGGTGCGCGTGGTCACGCCCGGCACCATCACCGACAGCGAGCTGCTCGATGACCGCGTTGATACGCTACTGTGCGCACTGACCAAGGTCCGCGCCAGCTGGGGCATCGCCTGGCTGGGCCTGAGCAGTGGCCAGCTCGGCGTCACCGAATGCGGCGACAAAGAGCTGGCTGGTTGGCTGGCCCGGCTGGACCCGGCCGAGCTGCTGCTGCCGCAAAGCGGCCAGGCCGGCGACCTGATCACCACCACGCTGCCCGCGTGCATCTTGCAGCACCGCGCCACGCGCACCCAGCGGCCCAACTGGCAGTTTGACGCGGCACTGGGCACGCGCAAGCTGTGCGCGCTGCTCAAGGTGGCGTCGCTGCAAGGCTTCAACGCGCAAGACCTGGCGGTGGCCCAGGCTGCGGCCGCTGCGCTGCTGAGTTATGCCGAGCACACCCAGGGCCAGGCGCTGGGCCACGTGGCCACGCTAGAAGTGGCCCGCGCCAGCGCGCTGATTGATCTGCCGCCCGCCACGCACCGCAACCTGGAGCTGACGCAAACCCTGCGCGGCGAGCCCAGCCCCACGCTGCTGTCGCTGATTGACAGCTGCAAATCCGGCATGGGCAGCCGCTTGCTGCGCCATTGGCTCACCCACCCGCTGCGTGATCGCAGCGCTGCCAACAGCCGCCACGACGCCATCACCGTGTTGATGAATCACGGTTTTGAGCCCCTGCGCCAGGTATTGCGGCAGGTGAGCGACGTGGAGCGCATCACCGCCCGTCTGGCCTTGCGCCAGGTGCGCCCGCGTGAGCTGAGCGGCCTGCGCTTCACGCTGCAAAGCTTGCCGGCCTTGCGCGCGGCCCTGCCCACCGGCCAAGTGCCCCCCTTGCTGGCGGGGCTGGACAGCGCATTTCAGCCGCCGCTCGAGCTGCTGCATCTGCTGAGCGCCGCCATCGCCGACGAGCCCGCCGTGCTGCTGCGTGACGGCGGCGTGATCGCCACGGGCTATGACGCCGACCTGGACGAGCTGCGCGGCATCGGCCAAAACTGCGACGCCTTTTTGATCGACCTGGAGTCGCGTGAGCGCACACGCACCGGCATCGGCAACCTGCGCGTTCAATTCAACCGCGTGCATGGTTTTTATATCGAGGTGACCGCCGGCCAAGCCAGCAAAGTGCCCGCCGATTACCAGCGCCGCCAGACGCTGAAAAACGCCGAGCGGTTCATCACGCCCGAGCTCAAGACCTTCGAAGACAAGGCGCTGTCGGCCCAAGACCGCGCGCTGGCCCGCGAAAAGCAGTTGTTTGAGATGGTGCTGGATCAGCTGCAAAACCACCTGGGCGCGCTGGGCACGCTGGCCCGCGCGCTGGCCACCGTCGACGCGCTGGCCGCACTGGCCGAGCGCGCCGCCACGCTGGGCTGGTGCCGGCCGCGTTTTGTGCCCCAGCCCTGCATCGACATCAGCCAAGGCCGGCACCCGGTGGTGCAGGCCCGACTGGCCGAAACCGGCGGGCCCGACTTCATCGCCAATGATTGCCGGCTTGACGCACGCACCAAGCTGCTGATGATCACCGGCCCCAATATGGGCGGCAAATCCACCTTCATGCGTCAGGTGGCGCTGATCGCCCTGCTCGCCAGCATGGGCTCGTTTGTGCCCGCAGCCGCCTGCACCTTGGGGCCGATGGACGCCATCCACACCCGCATTGGCGCCGCAGATGATCTGGTCAACGCCCAGTCGACCTTCATGCTGGAGATGACCGAAGCCGCGGCAATCGTGCATGCCGCCACTGACTACTCGTTGGTGCTGATGGACGAAATTGGACGTGGCACCAGCACTTTTGACGGCCTGGCGCTGGCCAGCGCCATTGCCTCGCAGCTGCACGACAAAAACCGCGCATTCACGCTGTTTGCCACGCACTACTTTGAGCTGACCGAGTTCCCGGTCAAGCATGATCGCGCGGCCAACATGCATGTGTCGGCGGTTGAAAGTGGGCACGACATCGTGTTCCTGCACAACATCGAGCCCGGCCCCGCCAGCCGCAGCTATGGCGTGCAAGTGGCCAAGCTGGCCGGCATGCCCGCAGCACTGGTGCGCCAGGCCCGCGCCACGCTGGAGGCGCTGGAAGCCAAGGCCCGCGCCGGTGACGCGCAAGTGGATTTGTTCGCGGCGCCCGTGCCCCTCTCGGAGCCCGAACCGGAGCCCGAACACACGACGCGCCCGCCGTCGGCCCTTGAAGCCGCGCTGGCCAACATCAACCCCGATGCCCTGACGCCGCGCGAAGCCCTCGACGCGCTGTACCGCCTGAAGTCCATCAACCCAGTCCTGCCCCCGGCCTAAATCTCCATGACTTATTGCATTGGCATCCGCCTGAACGCCGGCCTCGTGTTTTTGTCCGACTCGCGCACCAACGCTGGCATCGACCAGATCAGCACCTTCCGCAAGATGATGGTCTACGAGAACCCGGGCGACCGCTTCATGGTGCTGCTCTCAGCCGGCAACCTGAGCATCAGCCAATCGGTGCGCGAGATATTGCAGCTCGAAAAAATCGACCGCGGCCACAACCAACCACCGCTGACGATGTGGAACGCCGAAAGCATGTTCGACGCGGTGCGCGTGCTGGGCTCGGCAGTGCGCCGGGTGTACCAGCAAGACGGCCCGTCACTCAAGGCGGCTGGCATCGACTTCAACGCCTCGATGATTTTTGGCGGACAGATCAAGGGCGAGGCCATGCGCATGTTTTTGGTGTATTCGGCCGGCAACTTTATTGAAGCCACGCGTGAGACCTGCTTTTTTCAAGTGGGTGAAAGCAAGTACGGCAAGCCGATTCTGGACCGCGTGCTCACGCCCACCACGCCGCTGGACGAGGCCGCCAAGTGCGCGCTGGTGTCGATGGACTCGACCCTCAAATCCAATCTGAGCGTGGGCCTGCCGCTGGACTTGCTGGTCTACCGCGAGGGCA
>JAYWDK010000064.1:0-18695 GCA_043779845.1 Betaproteobacteria bacterium
ACGGCGCCGCGCGGCACCAAAAACGCACAGGGCACGATCAGTGGTGACACGGCAGGCCGGCCGCCATTGGCCCCGGTGGTGCCCGGTGACCAACTGGTGCCCGGGGCGGCTTGCTCGCGCGCAAACAGGTTCAGCGCCTCACGCTGCGGGTGCTGCACGGCCAAGCGCAGCATCACCTCACGCAGACCGGGCGACGTGCCGTTTTGCATGGCGTGCGGGCCGTAAAGTGATTCGGTGCCGATCACCTCCAGGCGGGTGGCTGAAAAATCTCCCCAGCCCCGTGCGGCGATCAGCTCACGCGTGCGCTCCAGCAAGGCCTCGCCAGTGCGCCTGGCTTTGGCGGGCGCGTCGATGCCCACGATCATCAGCGTGCTGCTGCAGCGCCAGCCGGCCATGGCGGTGGCGCTAACTTTCAAAGTGAGCGGCGGTGGGCCGCCGAGTGCGCCCGCCACGCGTACTTTGTTGTCAGCGACCTGGGTGATTTGCACCTGGCGCCAATCACAGGCCACGTCGGGCAGCAAGTAAGCGCCAGGGTCGCCAATCTCGTACAGCAATTGCTCGCCCACCGTGGCTGCGCTCACCAGGCCGCCGGTGCCCGGCACCTTGCCCACGGTGAAGCTGCCGTCGGGCGCCACCTCAACAATCGGGTAGCCGATGTGGGCCCAGTCGGGCACGCTCTGCCAGTCAGTGAACAGCCCGCCGGTGGCCTGGCAGCCGCACTCGATGATGTGGCCGGCCAGGCTGCCGCCCGAGAGTTGGTCGTATTGGTCCAGCGTCCAGCCAAAGTGGTGGATCAGCGGGCCCAGCGTGACAGCGCTGTCCACGCAGCGGCCGGTGATCACCACGTCGGCCTCGCCGGCCAGCGCGCGCGCCACCGGCTCGGCGCCCAGGTAGGCGTTGGCGCTCAGCAACTGGGCCGGCACGGGCCCCCCGCTCACCATGTCCGTGAGCGCGCCGCCAGTGGCAGCTTCACGCAGCGCGGGCAGGTCGGCACGCACGTCATCACCATCCACCACGGCAATGCGCAGCACCACGCCCAGCTCCAGCGCCAGTGCCGCCAGCGCGCGTGCGCAGCTTTGCGGGTTGATGCCGCCGGCATTGCTCACCACCTTGATGCCACGCTTGACCACCTCGGGCAGCACCTGGCGCATGGCGACGTCCACAAAATCTGTGGCGTAGCCCGCGTCGGGGTTTTTGCGCTGGGCGGCCACCAGCAAGGCCATGGTGGTCTCGGCCAGGTAGTCAAACACCAGCACATCGATCAGCCCGCTGTTGACCAGTTGCGGCGCGCCCACGCTGCTGTCGCCCCAAAAGCCCGACGCGCCACCGATGCGCAGCGGCGTCGGCGTTGGGTGGGGCGCGCCTTGGGACGTTAGGGCGCTGGCCCGGGCGATTGTTGGTGAGTTGGTTTGGGTGGTCATGGGCTTTGTGGCGAGTGTGGGCAAGGCCATCTTGGGGCTTGTTCAGCGTTGCCTTGGCACAGCCTAGGCTGTGCCCGTGGGCGCTGTCTTGCGGCGATTGGCTAACCCGGCTTGGCCAGCCGCCTGCCACGTATCCGCCAGCCATGCGCCACCCATCGGCCAGCAAGATGCGGGCAGATACACTGCGCGCTGCGCTTTTGGAGCGTTTTTGCCCAAAATCTGCCTGTTTTTATCAGTCTCATGTCGGCTCCGCCGGATCTGCCCACGCCCCGCCGCACAACCGCCGCAAAACCACCCCCCATGTCTCCAGTCACCTCGGCCAAAGCCGCTTTCGACCTCAAAAGCACCGCCTGGACCTTGACCGCCCTGCGCCTGCAAACGGCCGATCTGGGCGCGTTGGTGGCCGCCATGGACGCACGTTTTGCCGACAGCCCGGGCCTGTTTGACAATGACCCGGTGGTGATGGATCTGAGCCCCCTGCGCGACACCGACGAGGTGGTGAACTGGGCCAAGCTGCTGCCCTACTTGCGCCACCACCAGCTTGTGCCCATTGCCGCGCAAGGCGGCAGCGCCCAGCAGATGGCCGCAGCACAGGCCGCTGGCCTGGCCGAGGCCTCTGATGTGGCGCCGCGCGCCGAGGCCGCCGCCGCAGTGCGCGAAGTGGTCAAAGAAGTGGTGCGCGAGGTGGAGGTGGTGCGCGAGGTGGTGCATGAAGTGCCCGCCGCCAGCGGTGCGCCCACCATGGTGATCGACAAGCCGCTGCGCTCGGGCCAGCGTGTTTATGCGCGGGGCGGCGATCTGGTGGTGCTGGCGGTGGTGAGCTTTGGCGCCGAGGTGATTGCCGACGGCAACATCCACGTTTATGCGCCCTTGCGTGGCCGGGCGATTGCCGGCGCCCGAGGCGACATCACGGCGCGTATTTTCTCCACCTGCATGGAGCCGCAGCTGGTGTCGATTGCCGGCGTCTACCGCACCACTGAAACCGCGCTGCCGGCCAGCGTGCTGGGCCTGCCTGCACAGGTTTGGCTGGACGGCGAAAAAATCCTGGTGGAGCCGCTCAAGGCTTGATCCCGGCTTGGCCGGCCCCCCGTGGCGGCAGCCCCAAACACCGACCGATTCATTTTTAGAAGAAAGTTATCTCGATGGCCAAAATCATTGTCGTCACGTCCGGCAAAGGCGGGGTGGGCAAAACCACCACCAGCGCCAGTTTCTCGTCGGGCCTGGCCCTGCGGGGCCACAAGACCGCAGTGATCGACTTTGACGTCGGCCTGCGCAACCTCGATCTCATCATGGGCTGCGAGCGCCGCGTGGTGTATGACCTCATCAACGTGATCCACGGTGAGGCCAAGCTGACCCAGGCGCTGATCAAGGACAAACAGTGCGACAACCTGTTTGTGCTGGCCGCCAGCCAGACCCGCGACAAAGACGCGCTCACCCAGGACGGCGTGGAGCGTGTGCTCAACCAACTGGCCGACATGGGCTTTGAGTACATCGTTTGTGACTCGCCGGCCGGCATCGAGACGGGCGCGCTGATGGCCATGCACTTTGCCGACGAGGCACTGGTGGTGACCAACCCCGAGGTGTCGTCGGTGCGTGACTCCGACCGCATTCTGGGCATGCTGTCGAGCAAAACCAAGCGCGCGATCGAGGGCCTGGCCCCCATCAAGGAGCACCTGCTGATCACCCGCTACAACCCGGCGCGTGTGGTGGGCGGGCAGATGCTGTCGCTCGACGACATTCAAGAGATTTTGCGCATCCCGCTGATCGGCGTGATCCCCGAAAGCGAAACCGTGCTTGACGCCAGCAACCAGGGCGTGCCGGCCATCCACATGGCCGCCAGCGACGTGAGCGAGGCCTACAAAGACGTGATCAGCCGCTTTTTGGGTGAAGAAGCGCCCATGCGTTTTGTGGACGCCGAAAAGCCGGGTTTCTTCAAGCGCCTGTTCGGCGGGAGGTGAGCGGCATGTCCTTTTTATCCTTCCTGCTTGGCGAGAAGAAAAAAACCGCCTCGGTCGCCAAAGAGCGGCTGCAAATCATCCTGGCCCACGAGCGCTCGGGGCGCGGCAATTCACGGGCTGATTACCTGCCGCAGTTGCAAGCCGAGTTGATGGCGGTGATCTCCAAGTACGTCAACATCGCGCCCGGTGACCTCAAGGTGAGCCTCGAAAAACAAGACAACTTCGAGGTGCTGGAGGTCAAGATCGAGCTGCCCGACGTGGCACGCTGACGGGCCCCGCTTTGACCGGCCTCGTTTTTTTGGGTGGCTACCCCGAGGCATTGCTGGGCCAGGTACGCCAGCAAATCAACGAGGGGCGGCTGGGCACTTACCTGGCCCAAAAATATCCCGAGACGCATGCGCTGCGCAGTGATGCCCTGCTGTACGAGCACGCCATGGCGCTGAAGGCCCGCTACTTGCGCCGCGCACCGCCGCTGGCCAAGGTGGCCTATGACAACCGCCTGCAGATCGACCAGCGTGCGCTGGGCACGCTCACGTCGGTGTCACGCGTGCAGGGCGGCAAGCTCACGGCCAAGCGCGAGGTTCGCGTGGCCAGTTTGTTCAAGGACGCGCCCGCCGCGATGCTGGACATGATCGTGGTGCACGAGCTGGCGCACCTCAAGGAGCGTGATCACAACAAGCCGTTTTACGCGCTCTGTGACCACATGCTGCCGGGCTACCACCAGGTGGAGTTTGATACCCGGCTGTACCTGACCTGGCGGGCACTGGAAAAAACGGCTGGGCGCGAGGCGGCAGCCTCGCCAGCAGCGCCCGACTGATCCCTCAGTCCGGCTTGATCTTGCCGCCGGCTGCCGCCAGATCCGCCGCAACGTCGTCGCGGCACAACTGCTGCAACTGGGCCCAGCCCTCGGCGCCCAGCTTTTCCATCGTCTCGATGTTCGTCTCGTAGATCGTCTCGGCCTCGGGGAACGCGGCCACCGCGCGGTCTATGCTTTCTTCGCGGATCAGGTGCAGCGTGGGGTAGGGCGACTGGTTGGTGGCGTTGTCCACATCAGCGGGCGCGCTGCCCTCAAACTGGTACTGCGGGTGGAAGCTGGCCACCTGGATGATGCCGTCCAGCTCAAGCTCTTCCACCGTGTCTTCCACCACTTCGAGAAAGTCGTTGTAGTCGGCAAAGTCGGCCATCACCAAGGGGTGCACCAGCAGCGTGGTCTCGATTTTTTCGGGCGGCGCCTCGGCCAGTCGCTCCAGCTCGGTGATGAGGTCGGCCAGCAGCGCCGCCGGGTCGGTGGCTGGGCTGTGCACGTAGCGCACTTGGCCCTTGACTTGCGGCGCCTTGGCAAACGGGCACAGGTTCAGGCCGATCACGGCACGGTCCACCCAGGCGCGGGTCTCGGCGATCACGGGGTCGTTGGCGGGTTCCATCGCCTGGTTACTTGGCATGTTATTTTTGGCCTTGTTTGAACTCATCCCGCCTCCTGCATACGTTGCCGGCGTGCGGCTTCTTCTTCTTTGGCGTCGTCGATGCCGCGCATCACGCTGCCCATGTCCACGGCCTTGGTGCTGCGCGCGAAACGGCCCGTCAACACCGAGTCGATCTGCAGGATGCCGCGCTCGTACAGCGACCAGATCTCGCGGCCGTAGTCGGTGGTCAGCAGCTCGGGCGCAAAGCGGCCAAAGTAGTGGCGCAGATTGGCCACGTCGCGCTCCAGCATGGCGGGCGCGTGGTTGTTGCCGGCAGCGTCAATGGCCTGGGGCAGGTCAATGATCACCGGGCCGTCGGCGCTCACCAGGATGTTGAACTCCGACAAGTCACCGTGCACCACGCCCGCGCACAGCATGCGCACCACCTCGCGCAGCAAGGATTGGTGGTGGATGCGGGCATCCTCGGGCGTGAAGTTCATGTCGTTCAGGCGCGGCGCGGCGTCACCATTGGCATCACACACCAGCTCCATCAACAACACGCCTTCGTGAAAGTTGTAGGGCTTGGGCACCCGCACGCCGGCCGCAGCCAGGCGGTACAGCGCGTCCACTTCGGCGCTTTGCCAGGCGGCCTCTTGGGCCTGGCGGCCAAACTTGGTGCCCTTGGCCATGGCGCGGGCCTGGCGGCTGTTTTTGGTCTTGCGGTTTTCGGTGTAGTCCACCGCCTGCCTGAAGCTGCGGTGCGTGGCCTCTTTGTAGACCTTGGCGCAGCGCGTGTCGTCGCCGCACTGCACCACAAAAACCATGGCTTCTTTGCCACTCATCAATTGCCGTGAGACCGAATCGATGATGCCTTCGTCCAACAGGGGCTGTAGCCGTGCGGGTGTTTTCATGGGGCGTATTTTGCCTACACTGCCGGGTTTGCCCTTGGGCCTACCGCTGTACCCGTTCTCCGGGGCGTGACGATGATCCTGCTTGCGCCCATGGAAGGGCTGCTCGACCACAACCTGCGAGACGCGCTCACCCGCGTGGGCGGCATTGACCGCTGCGTGTCCGAGTTCATCCGCGTGACTGACCAGCTGCTGCCGCCGCGCGCCTTTATCCGCGTGATCCCCGAGCTGCTCAACGGCAGCCGCACGCCCGCCGGTGTGCCGGTGCGCGCGCAGTTGCTGGGCTCGGATGTTGATTGCCTGGCCGACAACGCGGCCCAGGTGGCGGCGCTGGGCGCCGAGGGTGTTGACCTGAACTTTGGCTGCCCGGCCAAGATCGTCAACCGCCACCGGGGCGGCGCCGTGTTGCTGGACGACCCCGATCGCATCTTTGACATCGTGGCAGCAGTGCGCCGCGCCGTGCCCGCCGCGCTGCCGGTGTCGGCCAAGCTGCGCCTGGGCAATATGGACGAGCTGCGCATGCTGGACGCCGCCCGCGCCATCGAGGCCGGCGGCGCCTGCGAGCTGGTGGTGCACGCCCGCACCAAGGCGCATGGTTACCGGGCGCCAGCGTATTGGGACCGCATTGCCCACATCCGCGCCGAGGTGGGCATCCCGGTGATCGCCAACGGTGAAATCTGGACGGTGGCCGATGCCCAGCGCTGCCGCCTTGATTCGGGCGGCCACGCGCTGATGCTGGGCCGTGGCATCGTGGCCGACCCCGGGCTGGCGCTGGCCATCCGGGCACCCGATGCCGAGCCGCTGAGCTGGCCCGAACTGCTGCCACGCGTGGTGCACTACTGGGCCGTGATCGCCGGCTACATGCCCGCGCGCCACCGCGCCGGGCGCCTGAAACAATGGCTCAACCTGCTGCGCCGCCGCTACCCGGAGGCGCAAGCCGCTTATGACCTGGTGCGCACGCTGCACGACCCGGCGCAAGTGGCGCGCTGCCTGGAGCTGGATTCAGAGCTTTGGCGCGTGGCCTTGGGCGCCCAGGCGTGCTTCGTGTCTGACGCCGTGTCTGGCGCCGTGCCTGGCGCTGAGCCCGGCGCTGAATTGAGCCGAGACGCGGGGGTCTAAGTCCGCCGTTGTTGCCGGCCCACGATGACCAGCGCCACGCCACCCAATACCGCCGCTGACGCCGCCAGCAGATGCGGTGTCACCGGCTCGCCTAGCAGCAGCACGCCCCCGGCGGCGGCCAGTGCGGGCACACTGAGCTGGGTGACGGCTGCCCGCGTGGCGCTCAGGCCGCGCAGGGCGGTGTACCACACCGCGTAGCCCAAGCCCGAGGCCACGGCGCCCGAGGCCGCAGCCAGCAGCAGGCCGGTGGCATCAAAACGGGCCTGCGAGGCCATCAGCAGGCTCAAGCCCAGCGCCAGCGGGGCCGCCCGCGCAAAGTTGCCGGCGGTGGTGGCGGTGGCGTCGGTCGTGCTGCGGCCCCGCAGGGAGTACACCGCCCAGGCCCCGCCCGCGCTCACCATCAAGCCGCCGCTGGCCAGGCTGGGGGTTGACAGGCCCGGCAGCAGCAAAGCCAGCAGGCCGGCGCTGGCGGCCAGCAGGCCCAGCCATTGCACGGCGCGCAGCCGCTCGCCGCGCCACAAGCCCCAGCCGATCATGGTGGTTTGCACCGTGCCAAACAGCAGCAGGGCGCCGGTGGCCGCTGACAGGCTGACATAGGCAAACGAAAAGCCGGCGGCGTAAACAAACAGCGCGGTGGCCGAGATCCAGTCACCCGACAACCCACCCGACAACCCACCCGACAACCCGTCCGACTCGCCGCACACGCCGCGACTGGCCCCTGCCGCCAACCTGCTGCGCAGCGCCACCAGCAAGGCCAGCACCAGCGCGCCCGAAGCCAGGCGCATGCTGGTGAAGCTGGCGGCGTCAACAGGCGTGTGGCGCAGCGCCAGGCGGCACAGCAGCGAGTTGCCGGCAAACGCCAGCATGGCGAGGGTGGTCAGCAAGGCGGTGCGCCAGGCGGGTGGCGAGAGGGGCTTGGTCATCTGGCCATGGTAGGCGCAGCGCCAGTGCGGCCCAAGACCCACTGGGCCTGACCCACCGGCCAGGATGATCACCCGTTCGATGCCAGCGATCGACGAAGCGCCCGACGATGAAAGGCAACACCCTCTGAGGCGGCAAGCGCTGCGCAAGCGCCGGGCCGATCAACGGGCTGGGCCGGCTTCCAGGCCCGGTGCCTCACGCGCGCTGACCGCCGCGCGCAGGTGGATGCGATCGGCCTCCTGGGCGGCCGCGGCATCGCCATTGGCGCCTGCGCTGTGGCCCTGGTCCAAGACGAGGCGCCCGGCTTGTTCCGGTGTGTTGAATGCTGCCGCTGCGCCTGGCAGCAGGAACAGCCGGCCCCAACTGCCCGCCAAGTCGGCCAGCGGCGTCCAGTGGTCCAACGTGTAGCGATAAGCCAAATCGCCAAACGGCGACAGCCGCGCGACCAGCCCGGGGATGGCCGACGCCACATTGGCCGGCGCCACCCCGGTCAGGGACGCGGCCAGGAATTCTTCGGCGCGTTGTGCATCGCGACCGGCGGCCAGTGCCATGGCCAAGGTCCAGCGCTCTTCCTCGCCCGCGGCCGACTTGAGCCGTGCCAGCAAGCGGTTGAAGCGGGGCCGGTCTGCGTGCATGCCAGCGGCAATGGTCACCGGTTGGCGCAAGGAGGCCGGCAGATAACGGGCGCCGGCGTCGTCTTCGTCGAAGGCTCGCAGGGCTTGGGCGACGGTGGGTGCGTGACCGAACTTCGCCAGCTGCGCGATCAGCGTGCCGCGCAACTCAGCGGTCTGATCGTCTTCCTGGGCTGCCGGCGTCCAGCTGAGCTGGTCCAGCTGCGCCGCGAGCAGTTGGCTGGCGATAGTGCGCAGGCGCTGCTGTGCAGGCCGGCCGGCCAGCGCCGTGTCGAGGAAATCAAGCTCCGTGCGCGCCAGGGACCACAGCATGGTTCGCGAAGAATCCTTGACGCGCGGCAGCGCTGCCAGCACGTCAAGGTACGACGCCAGGGGCAGGCGGCCCGACTGCACGAGGGCGAAGGTGTCGCTGAGCAGCGTCACGCGATTGGCCTCTGGCAAATCGACAAATCGCTGCGTCATCAATCGCTGTGACGCAGTGTCGTAGGCCACCCGGTAAAAGCCGGCGCCCCCGGCATTGACGATGACGGGCTCGTCGCTGCAGGCGCCGAGCGCCAGGCTCTGTTGGGCGGCATCGAGCAACACCGTCAGACCTTGCTTGCCGCGTGCGATGCGCACGGGGATTTTCCAAAGCGGCTCGGGCATGCTGGGCGCGCTGGTGCTGGGTGTATCACCGCTCGACGCGCTGCTGCGGAAGCGGCTCTGCACCAGCGTGACGCGTTGCTGGCCCGCCTCGCACATTGAACGCACCTGCACCAGCGGGAAACCCTGCTGGTCGGTCCAGCTGGCCGCCACTGCGGCCACGTCCTGGCCGGACGCCTGGCCGATGTAATGCCACAAGTCTGCCGCAGTGGCGTTGGACAGCCGCTGGCCTTTCATATAGGCCACCAAGCCCCGCCGGAAGGCATCGGGGCCTATCCATTGCTCCAGCATGGTCAGTACCGCGCCGCCCTTGGCGTAGGTGATGGGGTCGAAGACATCGGGCACGGCGGTTTCTCGCACCGGGCCCGACCGTATCGCCCGCGTGGCCGCGCCCGCGTCCATCGCCATCGCGCGCTCAACGGGCCGCCGTGATTGCAGCGGGATCTTCCAGCCGGGGTTGAAGTGGCCGGTGGCCTTGCGCTCAAGCCAGGTGGCAAAGGCCTCGTTCAGCCAGATCTCCTCCCAGGACGCTGCCGTGACGAGGTTGCCAAACCACTGGTGGGCAATCTCATGGGCGATGGTGGCGTATGCCGCCCGCACAGTGGCAGGACTGCTGCGCTGCGGATCGACCAAAAAATCATCCTCGGCATAGGAGATGAGCCCCCAGTCTTCCATCGCCCCGCCGCGCACGCTGGGCACGGCCAACTGGTCGAGTTTTGGCAGTGCGTAGGGCACGCCAAAATACTGGCTGTAGTAGGGCAGCACCTGCCGGGTGGTGCGCAGAGCAAAGCGCGCAAACTCACGCTTGCCTTGGGCCGTGAAAATCTGCAACGGTACACCGGCCGCCCGGCCCCGCAGCAGGTCGAAGTGGCCCACCGCAACGCTGACCAGGTAGCTCGGCATGGGCAGCGTGGGCGCAAAGCGGTGCTCGGTGGTTCGAGCGTCCCGCAGACGGGCTTTGCTGGGCATGTTGGACAGCACGTCATAGCCTTTTGGCGCGCGCACGGTGATCTCGAAGACGGCCCTGAAGGCGGGCTCGTCGAACGCCGGGAAGAGCCGGCGGGCGTGGATGGCTTCGAGCTGGGTGGCGAGCATGCGCTGCGCTTGCCCGCCCTGCTCTCGAGGCAATGTGGCTCCGCCACTTTCTTTGATCCCCGTGGGGGCCCGAGCCCGGACGTAAGGGCCCGGAAGGGGCCTTGCGCCTGGCGAGGGCCATCGGGCCTGCAAGCCCGATGGCGGTCGGCCCTGGCCGGCCTCGGGGCGCTCATAGGGCGCCATGAACAAGCCCTCGCCCGCCACATTGACCCGGCCCGCGTAGGCGATCTCGAGTTGGTGCGCACCGGGGGCAATCGGCAGGCCATCAACGGGCACCAGGCGCCAGCTTTGTGAGGCCAGCACAGGCGTGACGGCCAGCGCCCGGCGCACACCGGCCGTGACCAGCTCGGCGTGCTCGGCGTTCAGCTCAAACGCGTGCAGTTCCAGCCCGGCTTGCACCTGGCGCACGCGCAAATTGATGCGGACCTGGCCGGTGAAGCGGCGCTGATCCGGGTCAAGCTGCAGGGTCAAGCCATAGCGCCTGGGCAGCACCTGCTTGGACAGATAGCCCGGTGTGGTGTCGAACTGGAAGCGGCCCTGGGCGATGGCCGCAGGCGTAACCAGCAGCGTGGCCCCCAGCACAAGTGCGGCGCAAAACGGGCGTATGTTCATGTTGGGCAACCTGGTGGGTGGGTCGGCGTGGGCGTTGGGCTTTGGTGTGAGCGCAGGGCTGCACTTGCGGGTGGGCGCCGCAAGCGCCGCCCACCCGCAAGTGCAGCCCACAGAACCAAGGATTTCAGCCTTGGCACTGTACGGGCGCGGGCTCTGGCCGGCCAAGAAGGGGCACGGATTCAGGGGCTTGGCAAGGCGTCATCGCGGCACCTGCCGCCCTTGCCGCGATGCCAAACGAAGAATCGATCCAAGGCAGCCATCCCCAGCGAAATCGCCATCGCGCCATACGCCCATGTCATCAAGCCCGACCGGCTCTCGCTGCCGATGGCCAAGCTGTGAACCCCGACGAGCATCAGCGCGACCAAGACCAGGCGGTGCAGCCATAGGCGTGCAGGCGGTCGGAACAGGCGCCACAGCTGCACGGCAGCACCGAGCATGATCAGCCACATCGCAGCCGCGCCGAATGCGACCCAGGTGCGATAGGCGCCGTGTCCCCAAGGCAGGAACAGGTCAATGGCCGCAACCCTGTTGCGCAGGGAGGTGCCCACCACGAACAGCAGCACATGGGCGGCCATGGCGGCAAGCGCGGCCAGCCCCAGCGTGCCGTGAAGGCGTCTCCAACTTGCCGGTGCCAAGTCCGAACCTTGTGTCAAACGTCGTCGCAACAGCCCGAGCAAGGCTTGCAGCCAAACGAACTCGATCGAAAACAAGGCACACAACTTTGACAGCACGTACGGCACTTGCCCAGGCAACGTGTCGTAGCGCATGTACTCGCTGAGATCGCCGCCCAGCATCAGCCAGGTCTGAATCGGCGCCACCAGCATGCCAGCGGCCACCAGCACAAGGACAATCGGCAGATTCATGATGATCCGGGCATCGATGTGTCAGCGCTCAGCGCCGTGCCTGCGCCAGCAACGCCTGGGTAGCCTGAGCATCGTTCTGCTGGGGCATGTCGCCCGCAGTGGGCAGCTTGGCTTTCTTCCATCCCTGAAGACCCGGGTCGTCCATCACCCGAACGTTGAAGCCGGCCCGGCGCAATGCGCGGGCGACCTCATAGCCGCGAAAGTCCTTGATGCAATAGGCCACGAGGGTCGCGTCCTGGGGCACCGACTGCAACTGCGCCGAGGCCGTTGCGCGCAATGGCAGTTGTATTGCCCCTGGCAGACGCTCTTCGGCCCACTCGTCGGGCTCGCGCGCATCCACAAACACCACTTTCCTGTCACTCGCCAGGCTCTGCAATACCTCGTTGTGTGTGATCTTGGCAATCAGTTCTTGGGCAGTCGCTGCACCTGCGCCGCAGGTCGCAATGACCAGCACGACGGCCCGCTCGGCGCCAAGCCAGCGAAAGCGTCTGCGTGTGGGTGTGGGTTTCATGGGGTTCTCCCGCAATTCACTTCACTACCGAAATGGTTTTTGTCCCAACACGTCCAGTGAATCCTGTCAGGTTGATCGTCAACAAATGCTGTCCGGGCTTGAGTGCGGCCGTGCTCCAGATCCAGCCAATGGGCACGTAGCCGTTCTCTTCTTCCGACACGAAGTCGCCATTCACGAAGAAGGCCACTTCGTAGAGCTGCTCTTGCATCAGCCAGCGGTCTTCGGGGTGCAGATCCACCGAAACTCGCACATCGTCAGGCACTGCCGCGCCGGCCGCCAGTGGCTTGCCGCCGCGATCCAGCAGGCTCACCGTGATCCGGGGCTCCCGGTCTTTGTAGCGTGCCATGTAGTGCTGGCGGGCGATGCGCTGGCCATTGCGCTCCAGTGGCTGCGCGGCGTTGTCGCTGGCGGGCGCGTCTGGCCTTTCTGGCCAGCCCTGCGCCGCTCGCCAACTGCGGTATTCCAGGCCGTCCTGGCCCATGGTGAGAACCGTGAAGTCGGGCAATCGGAAGGCGGTCACCAGCAGTGCCAGGCGGTCGTTGCGCAGATTCACCAAGCCGCTGTCGTCGAAGCCATTCCAGCGCTGCAGGTTGCGGCCTGCCGGCCTGGGCCGCCAGACCGACAAAGACCGCAGCATGGCGCCGTTCTTCACGCCCACGCGGATGAGCACCCGAGCCGGGCGTTCGAGCGTGTAAGCAATGTCGCCGTTGGGCGCCAGCGCCGGCTGGATGCCCGTGATGACTTCGCCCCCGGTGCGCGAGCAAGGGTCGTCGATGGCGCGCCCGTCTGCGGCTTCAAGTGCGGCGCGGGCGCAGTACGCCTCATCGGGTACGGGTTGGCCGCGTTCGTCCTTGCCGTCCCATGCCAAATCGTGATCCCCCGCAGGCGCATTGGGTGAGGACAGCCGGCGCACCACGTCGCCGTCGCCGGTCAACAACTCCAAGGTCAGGTTGCCAGGTTGGCCTGTGCGAACGGTGTAGATCACCTTGGCGCCACTTGCGCTGGCCAGTTCGGTGGTGCTCATGCGCTGCAACGACACCTGGCTCCAGGCCACCACGGGCAAGGCCAGCAAACCCAGGCTCAGGATACGAAGAATGCTCATCACAGGCACCTCAATGCACGAAACGATGTCAAGCCAGGCACGGGCAACTCGGTGATGCTGCCGTCGTCGCCCAGACGGGCAATGACGGTGCCACCGGGCTTGGCGCGCACAAAGTGCAGCGCGCCGCCGCACAAGGCGGGGCTCAGCGCTTGTGTCGGTTCTTCGGTCAAGCGGCGCGGGCCGCTGCCGTCCATGCCCACCTGCCACAACTGGTGCGTGCCACTGGCATTGCTGCTGAAGACTACGCGATGGCCATCGGTCACCGGCCCTTGCGACAAGGCGTTGAGCAAGGTCAACTGCCGCGCTTTGCCGGTCAGCAGATCTCGGCCCCAGATCTCCACCAGCAGTTCTTCGCAGCCGTCTGAGCAGCCGACGCTGGCGTAGACCAGCCAGCGGCGCTGGTACACAAATGGGTCGTGCTGCGCGCCAGGTTGGCGGGCGATGCGGGCCGGCTCGGGCGCGCTGTCAAAGCGCAGGATTTCGGTCTCCAGGCTCTTGCCGTCGGCCATCTCCACCACATAGACCTCGCGTCCATCGGCTGACATGCAGGGTTGTGTGTAGCTGCGCTTGGGGTCGGCCCGAACCAGCACGGTCTCCTGGCCGGCGGCCACGGCCACCAGCCGAATGGTGCCGTCAGCAGCGGCATACACCACCTTGCTGCCATCGGGCACCACGCAGGCTTGACGCGGTTCTTGTTGCGTGGGCACCCGCAACACCGCCTGACGCTCGTCCACACGGTACAGGCCCCAAGCACCCGCAGTGTCTTGGGCCACAAAGCTCATGCCCGGCGGCAAGGCCGCCCCAGCCTGTGCATGGGCCGCTCCTGCAGCGGCGCAACCAAACCCCAGCGCGCATACCAGACCCAAAATTCGATTCAAGAATCGTACCGACGCCGTCATCACTTTCCTTCCCTGCAATACCGATCCACTTCCGCCAACGCCGCAACCAGGCCGCCCCGCATGGGCTGCGCCGGGATCACCTTCAACACCCGCGCTTCGAATTCTTCGACCGCCGGGTACTCCGGCTTGCGCCATGCTGCGAGTTCCACCACCCGCACCGCATCGCGCAAGCGCGGCACGCAGGGGTGACTGACCTTGTTCAGCCGCACAGCTTCTTCGAATGCGGTGCGATGCCCCGTGCGGCGGTACGGCGAATCGGGCGTGTCGATGGCCCGCTCGGGGGGTATCAGCGTGCCGCGGGTGATCGACTCGAACACGGGCGGGGGTGTCTTGGCCTGCGTCAGCGCCCAGGCCACAAGCACCGAATCCAGCTGCCACGGGTGCCAGGTCTGCAAAGTGCCATCGGCGCGAGCCGCTGGCAGCGCCAGCCCGGCCAGGCTCATGACTGCAAGGCGACGAAGCGTGCGATCCATGGCGTAGCCGGTTGTTGTTTGAAATCGGCCCAGCGGCCGGCCTGGGTGAGTGCGCCATCTTCCAGCGCCCAGAACAATTCATCGTCGTCAGGCCGTTGCACCTGATGGCTGACCTGGATCAGCCCCATGCCCAGGCGCTGTGCAAGCGCCTGGAAGGACTGCGCCAGGTCGTGCGCCATGACGGGGTCCAGGTGCGAAAACGGCTCGTCCAGCACTGCCCAGGCCGGTTGTAAGGCCATGACGCGGGCAAAGGCCAGGCGCTGACGCTCACCGCCTGAGAGTTGCGCTGGCAGCGCCTTGGCGCGGTTCGCCAAGCCCACTTGAGACAACAGTTGTTCGTCATTGGCATTGGGCTGCGCGTTGCGGCCGCGGGTGCGCGCAAAGGCCAGATGGCCGAGTGCGCTGAGGTGTGGCCACAAGCCCAGCTCCTGCGGCAACCAGCCAAAGGGCCGGCGGTGCGGCGGCGCGTTCGAGATGTCTTGTGCTTGCCAGCGCAGGCCGCGCACCTGTGCCATGGGCTCCAGGCCGACCATGGCGCGCAGCAAGGTGGACTTGCCGCAGCCCGATGGCCCGATGATGGTCACGCGCTGACCAGCCGGCAGCGACACACCGCCCACGTACACGCCAAAGCCTGGCCGCTGAACGCGGATCTCGTCAATCTCCAGCACGTCGTCTCCCCAGCAGCCACATCGCCGCCGCAGTACACAGCGCAACCGCCAGCCCTTGCACCAGGGCCAGCATCAACACCCCACGCTGGTCGCCATAGTGCATCAGGTTGTACAGCCGCAGGATCACGGTTTCCATGCCTGGTGGCACCGTCAGCACGGTGGCGGTCAGCTCGGCCAGCGACAAGCCGGCGCACAGCATGAACGCCGCAATCAGGCCCGGCCGCGCTGCGGGCAAGTGCACATGGCGAAACGCTGCCCAGCCGCCGTAGCCCGCCGATGACCAGGCGCCATCGCCCAGCATCTGCAACTGCTCCCCAGGGCTGCGCGGCTGGGCATCACGCAAGGCCAGCAACACCCAGGCCGCAAAAGGCAACACGCGCAGCGCGTGCGCCAGGATCAAGGGCGTGGCCGCACCGGCCCAGTCGGGTGTGCCCCAACTGGCCAGCGCGATGCCGGTCAGCGCCGACGGCCACAGCATCATCACCCACAGCAGCGCGTTCAGTGCCGGTACGGCCCAGCCGCCTGCGCGCACTGCGCCGCTGGCCAGCGCCCAAGCCCAGAGGCAGGCGATAAGCGCCGACAAGCCTGCTACCCAGACGCTGTTGAACAGCGCCGCCCCGGCATGCGCAGGCCAGCGGCCGGTAGCCTGCACGCTGCCCCAGGCCAGCAGCAGCAGCGGCAGGGCCGCCAGGGCCAGCACCAAGCGCGGCATCACGGTTTGCAGCAGCGCGGGGGGGTGAGCCCACTGCCCCATCCAGCCCAGCGACACCGCCCCCGCCGCCGTGGCCCGCAGGCGCGGCAGACGGGCCATCAGCGCCGCGCAGGCCAGCGCCACCGCCATCAGGGGCCAGCCCAGGGCGGCGGCCACGCTGGCTGAGGGCTCCAGCGCTACCTGGCTGAGGAACTCTTCGGCATAGACATGTACGCCCAGCAAGGGCGGAAGCTCTGACTCGCAGAACACCAAGGCGCCCACGGCGGCGACGGACATGCCGGCCAGGCGCAGCAGCCGCCGCCGCGCCACGGCCCACAAGGCCGCGCCGCCGCCGGTGCACAGTGCGGTTTCCAGTTCGGCCAGCTCCAGCGTGGCCAGGCCGGTGGCCAGCAGCGCCACCGACAGCGGCGCGTAACGCAGCGCCAGGGTCACCACCGCCAGCGCCCAGCCTGCGGCACCGCCACTGACGCCCGGGAACAGCGCCCGCCAGGCCAGCAGATGCACCACCGTGCCGAAGCAAAACGATGCCGCCAGCATCGCCACCAACGCCAGGCGCCAGGCGCGCGGCTGCGGCAGCAGCAGCGCCCAGGCGCACAGTGCGCCGATGGCGGTGGCCAGCATGGCCGCCAGGGCCGCCAGCAGCAGCCCCTGCGCCAGCAAGCCCCGCACACGGTCACCGGGCCACAACGTGCCGCCACCGGCCAGCGCCTGGCCATCCCAGACCGTCTGCACGGCGCCGCCCACGCCGTGCAGGGCGGGCAGCAGCAAAGGCGCCGCCAGCAGCCCGACTGCGGGCAGTGCCCAGCGGAAGTCTCGCACGCTGGCCGCCTGCATCTGAGGCTAGAGCAAATGCTTGCGGATCAGCTCGACCGACGGTTCGAGGCTGGCGTCGATCTTGGCCGGGTCCATGAACCACAGCTTGGGGCGGGAGCTGCCGATTTCCTTGGCCACCGGCCCGTTGGGGCGCACGGAGAGTTGCACCGCGCCCAGTTCGATCAGGCGGGCTTCGGTCTTTTCGCTGACCAGGTATTCCAGCAGCTTCTGCGCACCGGCCGGGTTGGGGCCGCCCTTCACGAGGGCGACGGTCATGTAGATGCCGAAGGCGCCGTCGCCGTCCTGGTCGGGGAACACCATCGCCAGCGGCTGGCCGCGCTTGATGGCACCGATGGCATCGTCGGTGTCAGTCAGCCCCACGGCCATGCGGCCGGCGGCCACGGCGTCCCGCACGTCACCGTTGCCGGGCAGGATGGACACGCCGTTTTTCTTCAGGGCTTGCAGGAAGGAGGTGAACTTGGCGGCGCCCCATTGAGCGTGCAGGGCGGCGAAGTGGGTGGCGGTGGTGCCGAAGAGCGGGCGGGCAATAGCGATCTTGCCTTTGAAGCGCGGGTCGGCCAGGTCTTGCAGGCGCTTGGGGCGGTCGGCGTCCTTGACCGAGGCTGTGTTGATGGCGATAACCCGGCTGCGGATGCCGACGCCTACGCTGTACGGGGTGATGACGCTGGCGGGGATGCCGAAGGACTTGTCGACTGCGGTGCGGGTCAATACGCCCTGTTTGTCGAGACGATACGTGCGCAGGAATTCGGAGTTCCAAAAGATGTCGGCTTTGGGTTTGGATTTTTCGGCGACGAGTCGGCGCTCAAGGCCTACGGTTTTGGATGCTTCGGCGTCAAAGACGGCGACGGGCTTCAGGCCGGTGGCAGCCTCAACCTCGCGGAGTACGACTTCGGCGTACTCCTGATCGGCAGAGGTGTAAACGACACCCTGCGATAGCGCTGAAGTGAGAGCCCAGGCCGGCAACAGCGCCGCAATTGCAGTGATAAATGAGGCCGACTTGGTCGGGTGTGGTGCCTTCCCCATGGTCTTCAAATCACCGCTGGGTCCGACGTGTTGTGGCGCGAAGGGACTCGTAACCGTCTCCTATTTCAAAGCAACGCCGGGACTTTGTTCCGACCATTGCGCGGCGACTCGACAACGCCGAGGTCGGAGGCTGACATTGCATGACAGCCTCTGTTGTACCCCTGCAGATTTCCATCCGAACATCCCTAGTCGAAACATCGCACACGCACCATTCGCAACTAGACCCATTTCGACAACGTGTGGCTTTTTTGCAGAACTGTGTGCGTGCCAATCCTTGCCAGACGTCTCGTACGGTCATTCATTTCGCACAGACAACCATTCGGAAAAGACGCCTTGTCCAGATAGATGTTGGCCCCCATAAGCCGACCCGCCAATGCGATCCATGAGACAAGCGCACACCCCCCAGAGCAGAAATCAAGGATTGACAGCAACGCGCTGAGATCCAACCGAGAAGGCTCAAAACCGGCTATGAAGCCTTTGCGCCCCGCCGCAGTTCCGGTCCACGTTTCCAAGTCTTCGTAACGCCCTATCCCGACCCCAATTTCCGGGCCAACACATATCCAGATCTCTGCTGACAACGCCCAGTCGCCACCGGGTCGAAACCTAAGTCTCGAAGTAACTTGATAGTCCGCGTCAGGCTCGTCTGCGCTTTGCGCTTCTTCGATTTCATCAGGTACCACATCTCGATATTGCTTCGAGAAGTACCAATCTCTTACACCTTGCACCACTGAATTTACTTTTTCCATCGCTTGAGCGCTATTTTTTGCAACCGCAATCCGAAGCTGCGCCGGTCCCCCCTCCACCCAATGCCATTAAGTTAGCGCAAGTCATTGATATGCCCGACGAGGCCGTTGCGCACCGTTCACCCCGAAATTCCGAGGACATGATCTGCCGGGACG
>JAYWDK010000065.1:0-7339 GCA_043779845.1 Betaproteobacteria bacterium
TGGCCGCGCGCTTGGCCCAATGCGCCAGCACCCCAGCGCCCGCCACGCGGCCGCTGGCCAGGCTGGCGTTGAGCAAATAGCCGCCGGTGGGGGCCTCCCAGTCCAGCATCTCGCCGGCGCAAAAAACGCCGGGCAGCGCGCGCAGCATGCCGTGCGCGTCCAGCGCCTCAAAACGCACACCACCCGCGGTGCTGATGGCCTCGGCCACCGGGCGTGCCGCCACCAGGCGCAGCGGCCAGGCCTTGAGCGCCTGCGCCAAAACCCGGGGCTGTTTGGCCACCAGATCGGCCAGTTGATCGGCGCTGTAAACCTCGCGCAGCAGCGCGGCCTTGACGCCGTCCAGCCCGGCATGTTCTTTCAAGTGGTTGGGCAACGAGCGTGCGCCCCGGCCTTTGGCCAGCGAGCTTGTGAGCTGTTCAACGCTGTGGCCGGGCAGCAGATCAAGCTCGATCGTGGCCTGGCCATCGCGGCTGATGGCGTCGCGCAAACGGCTGGACGCGGTGTAAATCAGGCTGCCTTCAATGCCCCCGGCGGTGACCACAAACTCGCCCTGGCGGTTGAACGGCGCGCCCGCGCCGTCGTCAAAATGCAGCCGTACGGTTTTGACAGGCACGCCCGCAAAACGCAGGGCGAAATACGGGCTCCAGGCCACGTCAAACCCGCAGTTGGCGGGCAACAAGGGCGCCACGTCAACGCCGCGGGTAGTCAGCCACGGTGCCCAGGCGCCGTCACTGCCCAGCTGCGGCCAACTGCCGCCGCCCAGCGCCAGCAGCACCGCGTCGGCTTGTTGAACCACCTCACCTTGCGGCGAGGCAAAACGCAGCGTCGTGGGCGCGTCGCCCTCGGCCCAGCCCAGCCAGCGGTGGCGCATGTGCAGCCGCAAACCAGCAGCGCGCAAGCGGTGCAGCCAGGCGCGCAGCAGGGGCGCGGCTTTCATCTCGGCGGGGAACACCCGGCCCGAGCTGCCCACAAAGGTTTTGATGCCCAGGCCGGCGGCCCAATCGCGCAGGACTTGTGGGCTGAACACATTGAGCCAGGGCGCCACCTGTGCTGCGCGATCGCCGTAGCGGCTGATGAAGGGCTCGATGGCCTCGTTGTGCGTGAGGTTGAGCCCGCCTTTGCCGGCCAGCAAAAACTTGCGGCCCACCGAGGGCATGGCGTCGTACAAATCAACGCTGGCGCCGCCTTGCAGCAGTGTCTCGGCGGCCATCAGGCCAGCGGGGCCACCGCCGATGATGGCCACATGGGGCCGTGCATTGGGGCTGGCCAATGAGCCTGCTGGCGGGGCATCTTGCGGATCAGCAATGGCGGGGGAATGCAGTGAGGGCGAATTCATGCCGCGAGTCTATGCGGCACCTTTGGGCCGGGGCCTCAGGCCCGGCGCCCGGGTTCAATCGCCCGCAAAATCCTCATAGCGCGGCAAGCTGATGTCGGCGCGGCGCCGCTCAAGATAGGCCGCCTTCAACTCTGTCGCGGCCTGGCTGTAGGCCAGCAGCATGTCCTGGTCATCTGGCTCGAGTTCAGTCAGATCACCGTCCACCGTGTCTTTGATGCGAAAGATTTCAGCGTTGACGCCTTGCACGGCCGTCATCAGGGTTTTTAGGCTCAAGCCATCCATGAGCAATCTCCGGTGGTTGTGATGCGGTCAGTGGGCTGCTTCAACAAGTGTCGCCCTACAGGCTCAAAAGAAAAAACCGTCGTCAAACCCGCCCCGTTTTTGCCGCTGCTGCCAGCGCTTGAGCCAGCGCTTGGTGGCGGCGCGGTCGGCCAGCAAACGCAAATCTTGTTGCTGATCGGCGGTCAGGGCCTTCAGCTCGCGGGCGCCCTGGGCTATCAAGTCCAACAATTTGGCGGGCTTCACGTTGGCGTCAAACGGGATGCCAAAGTCGTGGCAGAAGCTCATCTCAAGGTGCTCGATCTCGGCCTTGAGCTCGGCCAGTTGTTCGGTCAGCACCTGGTTGTAGTGCTTCACCCGGTCGGCGCTGGCCAAGGCGATGTGGCCGGCGTCCACCTGTTCAATCTCCAGTTGCAGCTCCAGCAGCGCCAGCAAATCGTTGGCCGCGTAGGCCTGATTCACGCGCTGCATCAGCCTGGTTTTTGCTTGCCGCTGGGCCTCGTCGGGCGCGCGGTCAGGGTGCAGCGCGCTGGCCAGCTTGCGGTACACCTCGCGCACCGATTTCGTGGCCTGCAAAGCCTCGGCCTCGCGGCGCTGCTGCGCGGCGGTTTGGCGGCGCGGGGCGGGATCGCCCGCGCCCTCGCCATGCTCGCCCCGCTCAAGTTCGGCCGCCCGCTGCGCCTCCAGGCCTTCATGCACGCGCTTGAACAGCGCCTCCTCGTCGGCCATCGCATCCAGGTCGCCCAGGTCCAGGCCGGTCATGGCCTCGGCCATGCGCTTCATGTGTTGCACGGCCTGCTGCTGCTCGGCCTCAAAATCAATCTCGTTGTACTGGTTGAAGAGCGCCTTGACCTCGGCATCTTCGGGGTTGGTGGCCAGCAGCTCGGCCGCCACCTCGCACACCTGGTCTTGCAGCGTGCCGCGCTCGTTGCGGTTCCAGCCTGGCTGCCCCAGCAAATCGGCTAAGGCCATCAGCCACAGGCGGCGGCCAGCCAGGTAGTTGGCGCGCAGCGGGTCCAGCACCTGGGCCTGCGCCTGTTGGTACAGCGGGATGTTGAGCTGCCAGGCGGCCAAAACCTGACGGGCCTTTTCAATCTGCTTGAGCAGCGCATTGAAGCGCTTTTGCGCGGGCGTCAGCAAGGGCGTATCGACTGATGCCGAGATCTGGAGGTGTTTGATTTTGGACATGGCGCGGGCTTGGAGAGAGAGACCGTATTTTCCATGCCTTTGAGCACCCACCCACCCACAGCCGATGACCGCACGTCCGCTTCAACGCGCCAAGGATTACCTGATGGGCGGCAGTGGCTCAATGCGCGCCCGGTAACGCTCGATGAAACTGGGCACATTCAGTTTCAGCACCTGGACCCACTCGACGAACTCGACAAAATCAAGCCGCCGATCACCGCGTTCGACCTTGCTGATCACCGACTGAGGGCAGGCCAGTTGCTGGGCCAAAGCCACTTGCGTGATGCCGCAACTCATTCGGGCCTCAACCAACAAGGCACGGAAAACGTCGTACCTGAGGGAGTGGAATGACCGCGACATCAGGATTGCTGTACGTGAACGCGCTGAACCGGGCCACGCTGCAGACCAGTGGCAACAACGTCACGTCCAGTGACTTGCGCGCTCACAACCTCACCGACGGCACGTCCGGCACGGGCACCTTGGCCGGCACGTTTGTGGCGGGCACCAGCCTCACCTTCGTCGCCACGGCCGCCACCGGCGCCAAGGCCACCGTTACCTTGGCGCCGCCGCCCACCGCCAACTTTGACTACAACACCCCGGCCACCCTGGCAGCCGTGGCCGGTAGCTGGCCGGGGTTCTTCACCAACTCGACCGGCACTTTGTTGGTCAACGCCAACGGCACCTACAGCTCGACCACCAGCACCGGCTGCAATGTCTCAGGCGCCATCACGCCGCGCGCCAACGGCAAAAACATCTACGACCTGAGCATCAACTTTGGCGCCGCGCCCTGCCCCCTGCCCAACGGCAGCGGCAGTGGCCATGCACTGGTCACGCTGTTGGCCGACAAGACGCATCAACTCACGGTCGTGATGGCCACGGCGGACGGCCTCAACGCTGGCGTATTTTTCGGCCACCGCTGACCGCCTCCCCCTCACACCGACCAGACGCCGCCGCCCACCCCATCCCCCAGGGGGGTACCACGCGGGCGGCGTCTTCGTAACACCACCCCCAGCCACCCGCCCGCACGGCGGCCGGCTGCAGCCACGCCGGGACCGCGAATTGGGCTCTTCCCTGGCTTAACGTGGCCGCCCTAGGGTTATCCCCGTAAAACTTGAAGAACCTTGTGGATAAACCCGCCTGAACCCTGTATCGCCAGCGCAAGTGATTGATTTAAAAAAGGTTTCTTTAGCCTGCCTAAACTTTAGGCAAACCGGCGTTACAAGCCCGTTGCCGGCCCGTTGCCAGCCCGTTTCGGGCGCCCTGCAGCCCAAAACAGGGTCAGCCAGCACCCAACCCCGCACGGCTGGAGGGTTATCCCCACAAGCGCTGCAGAACCTTGTGGATAAGGCCAACCGAACTGTGTATGGCCGCCGTAAGTGACTGATTAATTGAGACTTTCTTTAACCTGCTCAATTTTAAGGCAGGCCTGGCAAGGGCAAACCCGGAAGAGCCCGCCGCACGCACCGCGCCACACTTCGCGCTAGGCGCCTGTTGGGCGCCTTCTACCGGAGCACGCCTTGGCCCACACCTACACCGCACCCGCCCCGCGCCCGGGTGATGCCGCCACCACCTGGCGCGACCGCAAACGCGCCTGGTGGGCGATGTCGGTGGTCTACCCGCTGATGCCTTTTTTGGGCCTGTGGTTGCACCACGTCACCGGCGCTCAAATCAGCCTGGGCCTGCCGCTGCTCATCAGCTACGGCCTGCTGCCACTGCTTGACGCGTTGATTGGCGAGGACACCAACAACCCGCCCGAGGCCGTGGTGCCCCAACTGGAGGCCGACCGCTACTACCGCTGGCTGACCTGGGCCACCGTGCCGCTGCACTTCGTGGCCTTGATCGGCTGCGCCTGGTGGGTGGGCACGCACAACCTGAGCTGGTGGGCCGTGGGGCTGCTGGCCTACGTGGCGGGCACCGATGCCGGCCTGGGGCTCAATACCGCCCATGAGCTGGGCCATAAAAATAACCCGCTGGAGCAGTGGCTGGCGCGCCTGGTGCTGGCGGTGCCGGCCTACGGCCACTTCACGGTGGAGCATGGCCGGGGCCACCACCGCTGGGTGGCCACCCCCGAGGACCACGCCAGCTCGCGCATGGGCGAGTCCATCTACCGCTTTGCGCTGCGTGAGCTGCCCGGCGGCATCCACCGCGCCTGGCAGATTGAATCAAGCCGGCTGCGCGCGTTGGGCCAATCACCCTGGAGCCCACACAACACGATGTTGCAGTCGTATGCCGTCACGCTGCTGTTGCAGGGCGGGCTGGTTTGGGCCTTTGGCTGGGTGATGCTGCCGTTTTTGGCGCTGCACAACCTGGTGGCCTGGTGGCAGCTCACCTCTGCCAACTATGTGGAGCACTACGGCCTGCTGCGCCAGCGCAGCACCGAGGCGGGCCAGCACGAAGGCGGCACCGGCTACGAGGCGCCCCAGCCGCACCACTCCTGGAACACCAACCACCTGGTCACCAACCTGGTGACGTTTCACTTGCAGCGCCACAGCGACCACCACGCCCATCCGATGCGGCGTTATCAAAGCCTGCGCCACTTTGAGCAACTGCCACAATTGCCCAGCGGCTACTTCGGCATGTTTCCGCTGGCCTACGTGCCGCCACTGTGGTTTTGGGTGATGGACAAACGCCTGCTGGCGCTGCCGCAGATCCAGGGCGACCTGAGCCGCGTCAACATCGATCCCAAACACCGAGACGCTCTGATGGAGCGTTATGGAAAACTGCCCAAAGCCCCCGCTGCGGGCGCCACCCCGGCGCCATCGACCGGGCCAGCCAAGCAACACGCCGCCTGACGAAGCAGGGCGCCGCGCCCGACTAGACTGGCACGCGTCCTGCAAGCACCGACACGCCATCCGCGCCTGACGCCAAAAAACACGACCATGACATCGCCCCCCACGCTTGAAACCCTGACCCAATCCAAAATTCACCTGATCGGCGGTGAAAAAGGCGGCGTTGGCAAGTCGCTCACCGCGCGGCTGCTGGCGCAATACTTCATTGACCACGAGATGGCGTTTGTGGGCTTCGACACCGACCGCTCGCACGGCGCGCTGATGCGCTATTACGCCGGTTACGCGTCACCCGTGGTGGCCGACAGTTACGAGGCGCTTGACGCCATCATCGAATCCGCCGCCGAGCAACCCGGCCGCCGCGTGCTGGTGGATCTGGCCGCGCAAACCCACGGCCCGCTGGTCAAGTGGATGGAAGAATCCGGCGTGCTTGACTTGGCCGACACCAGCGGCATCGCCATCTACTACTGGCACGTGATGGACGCGGGCCGTGACTCGGTGGATTTGTTGTCGCGCTTGCTGGACCAGTTTGGCCCGCGCCTGCGCTACGTGCTGGTTCGCAACCAACTGCGGGGTGACGATTTCAGCCAACTTGACCGCTCGGGCGAGCAGGTTCGCGCGCTGTCGCTGGGCGCCCGGGTGATCACGCTCAAGCGCCTGCATGACGCCGTGGTGCAAAAAATCGACGCCCACAACGCCAGCTTCTGGTCGGCCAAGCACAACGCCGGCCCCAACGCCGGCAACCCCGGCCCGGGCCTGGGCTTGATGGAGCGCCAGCGCCTGAAGATGTGGCTGAACCACGCCATGTCGGAGCTCGACACGGTGGCGGTTTAACTCGATCGCCACCCCACCGTCCAGCGCGTTGCGCGCCTGGCGTTGCAGGCCCGCGGTTTGGGTGTAGGCGCTGATGCGGGCCGGCACCTCGCGCGGCTGGATCGGTTTGGTCACGTAGTCCACCCCACCGGCGGCAAAGGCGGCCACCACAAAGCACGGCGGGCAGGGCTTGCAGGGACTCAGGACTCATGGGGCGACTCTAGAAGCCTGTCGGGCTTGGGGTGGCCTCGCCCGCCAAGCCTTGTTGGATGATGGCCGCCAAGGCATCCAGCTGAAACCCGCTGGCCAGCGCACGCAAGCGCGCGACGAACACCACGCTGGCGAGGTGTTCGTGGTCGATGGCGGCGAGCTTTTTCTGAATGCCGCGCAAGTAACCCAGCCGCACCAGTTCATCCACGGCCTGCTGGGCTTCAAGTGATGGCAAAACCTGCGGCAGCGCGGGTGCCAACACCGCAGGCGCGTTGGCTGGCGCATCAAACGTCCAGGTCAAGGCCAGGCGCTCTTGAAGCCAGGCCAGCAGCTCGGCCAGGTACAGCTTGACGCTGAAACAACTGCCCACACCGGGCGTGCTGCGCACCTTCAGCTCGCCGCCCATCAGGCCGGTGAGCATGCGTGCAATCGTCAAGCCCAGGCCGGTGCCGCTGGTGGCGTTGCCGCCGGCTGCCGTGCCGCGCTCAAAAGGCTCAAACACTTTTTACAGCTCGGCCTCGCTCATGCCGGGGCCTGTGTCCCCGATCTCGAACCGCGCCAGCTCGCGGGCGTCATCCACCCGCAAACTGACCTGCCCAGCCCGCCTTAGGGTCCGTAAGAAAATAGCTTGAAAGTTTGGCCGCTGGATTGGGATGCGGGGCGCGCCCAAGACCAGCGGGTCAAACGTTCAAGCTAGTAGCGCCCACCCGTGGCCCAGGCCATCAGCGGC
>JAYWDK010000066.1:0-7325 GCA_043779845.1 Betaproteobacteria bacterium
GGTCTCGTAGCCGCCGATGATCACCATGATCAGCAGGTTGCTGATCATCACCACGTCGATCAGCGCCAGCACCACCAGCATGATGATGGTCTCGTTCAGGTGGGTGATCGGCTCGTAGCCGACGATGCTCTTGCCGTCGGGCCCCAGGATGGCCGCAGCCTGGTAGCCGGTGCTCTTGACCAGCGTGATCAGGGCCTGCTGGTTGCCGAACGACGCCTCGATCAGGTGCACCAGCTCGACCCAGAACTGGAACACGTAGACGGCCTGCGCCAGGATAAGGCCCAGGTAGAGCGGTAGCTGCAGCCAGCGGCTGGCGAAGATCAGGCCGGACAGAGGGGAGGTCCGGCGCGGTGCCGGGCTGGGGGCTTGGGCCATGGTGGGGCGGTCTCGTTTTGGGAAATCCGGTGAATTCTAGGCACCGGTCGGTGTCAGCTTGTTGATGCCCTGGCGCCGTAGACTGCGCCGTTGCCGCGTTGAAGCCTGCCTGCGGCGCTGCAGAGTAAGGGCATCGTAAGAGCCCCTGCCTAAGGTGCGGGGTATCGACTTTGACTCGACCATTTCATCCATCCTCGGAGATATTCATGAGCGCTGACGGCCCCACCGAACTGAAAACCTACCTGCCCTCGCCGGCATTGGTGGCCGGCGCCCATGTGCAGGGCATGGCGGCCTACCAGGCGTTGGTGGACGAGGCCGATGCCGACTACGAGGGCTTCTGGGCCCGCCAGGCGCGCGAGCTGCTGAGCTGGAAGACGCCCTTCACCAAGACGCTCGACGAGACCGAGGCGCCTTTCTTCAAGTGGTTCGAAGATGGCACGCTCAACGCCAGCGTCAACTGCCTGGACCGCAACGTCGAGCGTGGCCTGGGCGACAAGACCGCGATCATCTTTGAGGCCGATGGCGGCGAGGTCACCAGGGTCAGCTACAGCCAGTTGCTGGCCAAGACCTGCCGGATCGCCAATGGCCTGCGCAGCCTGGGCGTGGTCAAGGGCGACCGGGTCGTCATCTACATCTCGATGTCGATCGACGGCGTGGCGGCGATGCAGGCCTGTGCCCGCATCGGCGCCACCCACTCGGTGGTGTTTGGCGGCTTCTCGGCGCAATCGCTGCGCGACCGCATCGAGGACACCGGCGCGGTGGCGGTGATCACCGCCGACCACCAGGTGCGCGGCGGCAAGCAGTTGCCGCTCAAGGCCATCGTTGACGAGGCGCTGGCGCTGGGCGGCTGCGACACGGTGAAGAACGTGCTGGTGGTCAAGCGCAGCGGTGCGGCCATCTCGATGACCGAGGGCCGTGACCGCTGGATGGCCGACCTGGAGGCCAGCCAGCCCAGCATCTGCGAGCCGGAATGGGTAGGCGCCGAGCACCCCTTGTTCCTGCTCTACACCAGCGGGTCCACCGGCAAGCCCAAGGGTGTGCAGCACTCAACCGGCGGCTACTTGCTGCATGCCGCGCTGACCACCAAGCTGACCTTCGACCTGAAGGCCGACGATGTGTTTTGGTGCACCGCCGACATCGGCTGGGTCACCGGCCACACCTACATCACCTACGGCCCGCTGGCCCTGGGCGGCACCGAGATCGTGTTCGAGGGCGTGCCCACCTACCCCGACGCCGGCCGCTTCTGGAAGATGATCCAGGACCACAAGGTCACCGTGTTCTACACCGCGCCCACCGCCATCCGCTCACTCATCAAGCTGGCCGAGGCCAACCCGGCGGTGCATCCCAAGAGTTATGACCTGTCGTCCCTGCGCATCCTGGGCTCGGTCGGCGAGCCGATCAACCCTGCCGCCTGGGAGTGGTATCACAAGCATGTCGGCGGCGGGCGCTGCCCGATCGTCGATACCTTCTGGCAGACCGAGACCGGCGGCCACATGATCACCCCGCTGCCGGGCGCCACGCCGCTGATCCCGGGCTCTTGCACCCTGCCCTTCCCCGGCATCATGGCCGCCGTGGTGGACGAAACCGGCAAAGATGTGCCCTGGGGCCAGGGCGGCATCCTGGTGGTCAAAAAGCCGTGGCCCAGCATGATCCGCACCATCTGGGGTGACCCGGAGCGCTTCAAGAAAAGCTACTACCCGGACGACTTCCAGGGCAAGTATTACCTGGCGGGTGACGGTGCCATCCGCGATGCCGAGACTGGCTACTTCACCATCACCGGCCGCATTGATGACGTGCTGAACGTGTCAGGCCACCGCATGGGCACGATGGAGATCGAGTCCGCCCTGGTCAGCTGCACCGAGTTGGTGGCCGAGGCCGCCGTGGTGGGCCGGCCGGACGACACCACCGGCGAGGCGATTTGCGCTTTTGTGGTGTTGAAGCGCTCCCGCCCGGTCGGCGACGAGGCCAAGGCCATCGCCAAGCAACTGCGCGACTGGGTGGGCAAGGAGATCGGCCCCATCGCCAAGCCCAAGGACATCCGCTTTGGCGACAACCTGCCCAAAACCCGCAGCGGCAAAATCATGCGCCGCCTGTTGCGCTCGGTGGCCAAAGGCGAGGCCATCACCCAGGACACGAGTACGTTGGAGAATCCGGCGATCCTGGATCAATTGTCAGAAAACAATTGATTCGGGGCCGCGCAGCCGCGCGGCCTAAAAGCCAAAGGGCGCCTCGCGAGGCGCACTTTTTCAATTCAGCTTTGTGCTACCGGCCTGCCTGTGGCCCGCACAAAATCCCACATCGGCACCGAATCGGCCATCAGCGCCTGGCCAAGCTGCTGTGCCCAGTAAGCCTCTGAGCCGTACTGCACGCGCCACGCCAGCAGGCGGCGAGTGAAGAGTTGCAGGTCATGTTCGGCGGTGATGCCCATGGCGCCATGCACCGCGTGGGCAATGCCGCAGGCCCGCACGGCCGCCGCGCTGGCCACCACCTTGCCAGCGGCGGCGGCCTTTGAGTCAGGCAGCACGGTGGCGCTGTCGGTGGCCACGGCGGCGGACATGCGGGTGGCGAACGCATCTTCGGCCAGCAGCGCGATTTGCTGCTGGATGGCTTGGAACTTGGCCAGCGGGCGGCCAAACTGGCTTCGATCATTGGCGTGGCGCAGCGTCATCTCCAGCACCGTGTCCAGCGCGCCGGCGATCTGCGCGGTGCGCAAGGCAGCGCCCGCCGCCAGCCAATCCAGGCCGGCGGGCAACGCAAATTCAGCTTGCGCGTCTTGCAGCCGCCACTGCATGTCGGCCTCGTTGCAGGCGCCCAGGCCGGGGTGGCTTGCCACAGTGGCCCCTACCACTGGCAGCACCCAGGCGTGCCGGTCGGGCTCAAGCGCCAACACCCAATCCGCGCTGGTGCCCCAGGGCACGACGTTGGCAAACACGTGATCACCCTGGACTCGGGCGGTGGCGGCGCTGAACACCCCATCGGGCAAGGTGGCGCCGCAGGTCCCCGCCACGGCGTGGGCCAACATCGACTCGCCCAGCGGCACAGGCGCGGCGAAGCGGCCACAGGCTTGCAACACTGCGCCCACGTCGCGCAAGGCCAGGCCTGAGCCACCACTCGATTCAGGCGCCAGCGCGCGGTCAAAACCGGCGTCGGCCAGTAGCCGCCACAGGGCACGGTCCAGCCCGGCTTGCTGGGCGCGGCGCACTGCGGCCGGCGTGGCGTGGTCGCTGAAGAGGGCCTGGATGGCGTCGGCGAGTTGCTCTTGCATGGTCTACCACTTCAGCTGTTAGGTTTGGGCGTGTTTGGTGTCAATCAGGTGTCAATCAGGCGTCAATCAGGCGCCCATAAAACGCCAGGTCAGCGCAGGCCCAGCCCACGCGCGATCATCGAGCGCAGGATTTCGCGCGTGCCGCCGCGCAGTGAGTACGATGGTGCGATCACGGCCACGTAAGCCAGGGTGCGCTGCAGGGCGGCGCTGGGCGGCGGGCCATCGCCGCCCAGGTCGCCTGCGGCTAGCAGGCGGGCGATCACGTCGGGTATTTGCTGCTCCAGCGTGGTGCCTAAATCTTTGACCAAGGCGGCCTCGGTGACCGGGCTAACGCCCGCCACCAGCCGTGCCGTCACCGCCAGCGACAAGCGTCGCAGCACGATCAGTTGAGCGGCGATGCTGCCCAGCGCGGTGACCGCCTCTGGCGCGGCGCCGCCAGCTTGGCGCAACCAGGCCAGCCATTCGTCGACCAGCACGATGGACGACAACAAGCGCTCGGGGCCACTGCGCTCAAAGGCCAGTTCGGCATTGACTTGCGCCCAGCCCGCGCCCTCTTGGCCAACCAGCGCGTCGTCAGTCACCCACACGTCGTCAAAGATGATCTCGCTGAAGTGGCTGTCGCCGGCCAGGTCAAGAATGGGCTTGATGGTGACGCCGGGCAAGCTCAGATCAATGATGAACTGCGACAAGCCGGCTTGCCGGTCTGCCGCTACGCCCGAGCTGCGCACCAGCGCGATCACGTAGTGCGAGCGGTGGGCGTTGGTGGTCCATACCTTGCTGCCCCGGATACACCAACCGCCGGCCACGCGGGTGGCGCGGGTGCGCACGCTGGCCAGGTCGGATCCGGCGTCGGGCTCGCTCATGCCGATGCAAAAAAAGACCTCGGCGCGGCAGATGCGCGGCAGGTAAAACGCGCGCTGCGTCTCGGTGCCGTAGCGCAAGATCAGCGGCGCGCTTTGGCGGTCGGCAATCCAGTGCGCCGACACCGGCGCGCCGGCGGCCAGCAGTTCTTCCACCAGCACAAAGCGTGCAAACGCCGATCGCCCCGCGCCGCCGTACAAGGTGGGCAGCGTGAGGCCGATCCAGCCGCGCGCGGCCAGTTGGCGGCTGAAATCTGCGTCAAAACCCATCCAGGACCGGGCGCGTTGCTCGGGCGGCATGCCGTGCAGTGCCTCGCGCAAAAAGGCGCGCACGGGCGCACGCAAGGCCTCGTCGTCGGCCGGCAGTGGGGTCAGGGGCAGGGCGCTGAGCATATTGGATCGCCTGAGCTTCTCAATCCAGCGTCACGCCGGATTCTTTGACCACCCGGGCCCAGCGCGCCAGCTCACTCTTGATGTAGGCGCCGTATTCGGCCGGCGTTGAGCCCAGCGGCTCGGTGCCTTGTTGGGCCAGTTTGGCGCGCAGGTCGGGGCTTTGCAACGCCTTCATCAGCTCGGCATTCAGGCGATCGACGATGGCGGTAGGGGTTTTGGCGGGCACCATCACGCCTTGCCAGGCGCCCAGATCGAACCCGGGCAAACCGGCTTCGGCCAGCGTGGGCGTGTCCGGAAAAACGGCAAGGCGTTTTGGCGCGCTCACTGCCAGCAGCTTGATGCGTTTGTCTTTCACAAACGCCATCACCGAATTGATGGTTTCGGTCATGTATTGGATCTGGCCGGCCGCCAGGTCAATGTCGGCCGGCGCGCTGCCTTTGTAGGGCACGTGCACGGCGTCAATGCCCAGCGCCTTGGTCAGCTGAAACGCACCCAGATGGGTGACGTTGCCGTTGCCCGCCGAGCCATACGACAGCTTGCCCGGGTTGGCGCGCGCGTAGGCCACGAACTCCCGGGCGTTGCTCACCGGCAGGTTGTTGGCCACCACCAGCGCCAGGGGCACCACGGCCGTCAAGGCGACGGGCGCCAAGTCACGCTCCACGTCGTAACTCAGATTTTTGTAGAGTGCCGGGCTCAGCGTGACGGCCGAGGTGTTGTAGAGCACCGTGTAGCCGTCAGCGGCGGCTTTGGCCACAAAACCCGCGCCCAGGTTGCTGTTGGCGCCGGGCCGGTTGTCCACCACGATGGCCTGGCCCATTTGCTCGGCCATTTTTTGCGCAATGATCCGCGCCACCAAATCGGTGGGCCCACCGGCCGGGAAGGGCACCACCAGCGTGATGGGCTTGCCGGGGTAGTTGGCTTGGGCTTGGGCCACGGGCGCCAGTGCAACGTTGACCAGACCAACCAGGCCAACCATGCCTGACAGCACAAGAGCGCGGCTTGTTGACCTCAAAACCTGACGGCGTGACGCGGCGTTGTTGAATTGGTTTGTTGTGGGCATGGCATTTCTGCGTTCTGGGTGCGAATCTGGCAGAGGAGTGTGCCGCTCACGATAGCAGCGCAGGGCCCAACCAAGCCGTCACCTCGGGCTCTCAGGCGATCAGCCATGAAAAAAGCCCCGCAGTGCGGGGCTTTTTGCTGAAGCGCTGTCAGATCACTTGATCGTCAGCACCCAGGTCGCCAGCTGCTTGGCTTCGTCCGGGCTGACTTGCGGATTGGCTGGCATCGGGATCTGGCCCCACACGCCCACGCCACCCTTTTGGATTTTTTCGGTCAGCTTGGCGACCGCATCTTTTTGGCCAGCATACTTGGCGGCCACATCCTTGTAGGCCGGGCCCACCAGCTTTTTGTCGAGCGCGTGGCAAGCCAGGCAGCTCTTCTTTTGCGCCAGGTCGGCGTTGGCAAATGCCGGCGCGGCCACCACGGCGGCCAGAGCTGCGATAAGGGCGATTTTCTTCATGGTGTGCTTTCAACAAAGGGGCTGAGGGCAGGGCTGGACTACAGTCTGCTTAACGAATTCTAGTGGGGGCGGTTGACATGATTCTGTCAGCCGCCGCCAGATGGACAGACAGGACGAAACTATGTGGCTCGTGATGTTGGGCGTGGCGCTGTCGGTGCTCAAGCTGATGGGCGTGGGCTTTATGGCTGCCGTTGCCTGGTGGTGGGTGCTTGTGCCATTTGCACTGGCCGCCGCCTGGTGGCAATTTGCCGACAGCAGCGGCATCACCCAGCGCGACGCCATGCGCCGCGCCGATGAAAAAGCGCAGAAGCGCCGCGCCGCGCAATATGAATCCTTGGGCATGCGCGTACCGGGCCCAAACCCCAAGCGCCCAACCGTGATTGACCAAACGCCTTCGCGGCGCGACGACTGAGCGCCGCCAGGGCCGTGCCGCGCGCCCTAGAGAAACAAACGCCGGGCCCCAAGTGTTTCTCCTCCCCCTCGGGGGGGGGGCGGGCGCCGCAAAGCGGCGGCCTGGGGGGCGCTCTCAACTCATTCAAACTTGTCCAGCACCGCGCCAAAGCTGGCGCTGGCCGCGTTGTGTGCAAACTTGGCCAGCACGCCCCGGGAGTAACGCGGCGCGGGCTTGACCCAAAAAGCGCGGCGGCGGGCCAACTCGGTGTCGTCCACGTTCAGTTGCAGCAGCAACTGGTGCGCATCAATGGTGATGGTGTCGCCCTCATGCACCAGTGCAATCATGCCGCCTTCATAGGCCTCGGGTGCCACGTGGCCCACCACCATGCCCCAGGTGCCGCCCGAAAACCGGCCGTCGGTGACCAGGCCCACGCTCTCGCCCAGGCCCTGGCCGATCAGCGCGCCGGTGGGCGCCAGCATCTCGGGCATGCCCGGGCCGCCCTTGGGGCCCAGGTAGCGC
>JAYWDK010000067.1:0-7323 GCA_043779845.1 Betaproteobacteria bacterium
GTACTGGCCGATGCGCCAGTACAAACCGACGAGTTCGCTGTCGACCGCCTGGTAGGCCCGCTGGCGGGCCTGCTCGATGAGGCCGACCACCTCGGCAAACGCGGTCTCGACGGGCTCGGTGGCACTTGGCCGGGCGGCGACTCGACGGGTCAAAGCGCTTACCTTCGGGGTTGCTTTCAGGGTGCTCACGTCGATGCCACTTCAAGCAAGGCGTCAAGCTCGGGCTTGAAATGCCAGTCAAGGTCCGCCGTCGACACTCGTGACACGGTCACGCAAATCTGTTTGCCATCGCAGCGCTGGCCGTGACCAGCGACTTCGCTGCGAACCGACAAGTATTCCTTGTGAATGGCCGCAGGCTGCAGCTCACCTTCATCGTGGAAGCGCGGTTCGGCCGGGGGCTGCATTTCTCTCAACGCGGTTGAGAGTCTTGGCAGGTTGAGGGCCGCCCGCTCGAACAAGCCGCCGTCGATTTGCCGCGCCACTTCGCGCAACTGCCGGCGCTGCTGGGCGGTCATGCGCAGGTAGAACTCGCGTTCCTTGGGCCGCTTGGTGCGGCTCAGGCCAACCACCTCGGCGAATGCCGACTCATCGGGTGTGCCCTTGCGCTTGGCCATGTTCGCACTCATGGTTCGACCTTCGCAACCAACAACCCATCCAACAGCCATTCGGCCTCTCTCTCGATGGCCAGGATGTCAGCGCTGATCTGCGCCAGCGTGCGCAAGGGCTGCGGCTTGTAGAGGTGGCGGGTGAAGCTCACCTCGTAGCCAATCTTGGTGGCGTCGTTGTTGACCCAGGCATCGGGCGTGTAGGGCAACACCTCGCGGCGGATGAAGGCCCGGGTGCCACCCGCTTCCAACAGCGGCGCCGGAATAGGTCGTGCAGGACATCGTCGGCGATGCCCCAGATGAAGGAGACGAGTCTGTTGTGCGCCGCATGGTCCACTGGCAGTTCTTTCAAGGTCTCTTGGGGGCCTGCCCCACCATCGCCAGCTCTGCGGCAATGGCCAGAATGTCATCGGCCGATGGCTTGTCCCAGTTTTCACCAATCTCCCGCAGCGCGTAGAACTTGGTGAACGCAGCCAACACGATGCGGTGTTGCCAGCCTGACGTATCCAGACGCCGCTGCAACTGCACCTGGCCGGTCGACTTGAGCTCCTCGCGGAATGATTCGATCAGGTCGTGTTGCTCTACATCGCCAAGCTCTTGAAACCCTTCGCGGAGCCGCTCCTTGCGCCGGCGCAGCCACTCATCAGTCCAGGCTGCCCGGTGCTTTTGAAGACTCTCCTGGCTGATGCCTGGCGCGGCAGCTATCGGCTGATCAGCAGCCTGTTTGACCACCCGCGCCATGTGCGCCCGCAGCCAGCTGCCAGGCTTGACCACAGCGCCCACCTTCTCGCTGGGCATCTTCAAACGCTTGTCGAGGTCATTCAGCGCGGCAGCCAGTGCGGTGGACCCATGCTTGCGAATCAGTTCTTCGGCCTCGAGTTGCTTGACGCCAAAGTTGATAGCGCGGCCGATCAACGGCAAGTCATCGACCACAACATCAAGCAGCGGCGCGAGCGGCTCACGGCTCGCGCCTTGGCCTTTGGCCCGCACCTCGAATTGGATCTCGGCGATCGTTCGGTTGTCGCGCTCTTTGTGCTCGATCGGGCCACGGACCTCAATGTTTGTGCAGGCGTTGATCTCTGCAATGGCCTTGTGCAGCACGTCGCGCTTGAAAAAGCGGTACTCGGCCTTGCTGTCGTCGCTGGAAACGCCGGTCAAGACAGGCCGCCACCAGCGCCAGTGCTGGCGGGCGGTGAGGTGCCTGGGGTTGTCGACGTATCTGGCGCAGATCTCGTAAAGCGCCATCGCCGCATGGGTGGAGAGCTGGGTGATCGCCTCCAGCGACAGGCGTGCGTAACGGTCGGGGCTCAGCAGCTGGGCTCGCACCTTCGTGTCATAGCGCCACCGCACCGTGACCGCGCCGGTTCGCTTGTCCTTCGTCGTGCCCGCGCCGCTCAGCAGGTTGCAAGCGTCCCAGGTCTCGATCTCACCGTTGGTGGGACTCTGCCACTCGACAGTGGTTGACATCAGCTCTCGCAGAATTTTGCGGATTGGGGCCGTGTCGTTGCTGTTGTAGCCAGCGTCAGTCACGATCTCATGCATGCGAGCCTGGTACTCGTCCAGCTCGCCACATTCCTGTGCACGGTGGAGCAGCACATTGAAGACACGTCGGCCAAGCAGCGAAATACGCCGACCTCCTGGCACAGGCATCAGCGCGACAGCGTTGACGTGCTTGAGCAGGAACTCGTCGTCGGCATCAATCGGAAAAAGGCCACCTTGTTCTGGCATGACAAATCATAGCAATGAACGTGAGCAGTTCAGCGGCCCAATTCTCACGTTCATTCGCCCGGGCATCAATCCTGTAGCGACTCACGTTCTCCGCCCGTGATGGCCCGGTCAAGCGGCGGAGCTGTCCGGCGCGGTGGCCGAACGACCGGCCAACGTCAGGGCGACGCCGGTATGCGCCAGGATGACACGGCGGCTGACCCCGAGGCCAACTTCAGGTGGCAAAACTGGGGTGGATCGTGAGTGGATACGGGAGCCTTGAGCCGCCAGAGCGGGGCGCTCCCGCAGTCCTGTATGCACTCACCGTCACACCTGTTGGTACTCACCATGGCTCCTGTTGCTTCTCACCATGACCCCTGTTGCAACTCACGTTGAGTCCTGTAGGACTTCACGTAAATGGTTGCAAGTACTTGTCATCATTGAAAAAAGCCGGCCGTAAAAGATTTTAAAGACCTTGTAGGAGTTGAAGATTATTGAAACCCAAATTGGGCTTTTGAAGGAAAAGCATCCATTCAAGCGCCGTCGCGAACGGGATAGCTTTCGCCAGCGCTGGTTATAGGCGCGGTTTCATCAGAAGAAACATAAAAGCTTGGGTCTACTGAAGAAAGCCAGCACAATCAACCAATCTCAGTACTACGCCGCCTTGTCGGAAAAACGATGACTCAAGAGCTGATGCTTGAACCCCAGTCACTCTCAGACATCATGGAACAGGCTGACCGAGCCGGGTATCTGATGTCAGAAGTGCGAGGTGCGATCCTGGCGCCTGAACGGCGAAAGTTACCGCCCACATTCAATGCTACCCAGTTGGCAGCCCTGTGCGAAGTCGACCGCAGCCAGATTGTCTACAGGTTGAGCAAGGCTGACCTGCCGTTGGGCACGATCAACAAGAGTGGCAACAGGCGGGAGTTCTCGCTTGAAGAAACGCAGGTCTGGGTGCGGGAGTACCGGGCCAAGCGGCTTCGTCCTGAAGGTGCCGAAGCCATCTGCATCTCGGTAGCGAACTTCAAGGGAGGGGTGGGCAAGACCACTACGGCGATGAGCCTCGCGCAAGGGCTGTCACTGAAAGGCCATCGCGTTCTGCTTATTGATTGCGACCCTCAAGGCTCGTTGACGACGCTGTTCGGCATCATGCCGGACACGGAGGTGGATGAATCGCAGACCATTCTTCCCGTCTGCCTTGGTCAGCAATCGAGCATCCAACCGTCCATACAGAGCACGTATTGGAGCGGGCTGGACTTGGTTTGCGCAGCACCACTGCTCTTCGCTGCTGAGTTTGGCTTGCCAGCGCGCCAGATGCGCGAGGAGGGATTCGAGTTTTGGAATGCGCTAAACATCGCACTGGACGATGTCCGTGGGCACTACGACGTGATCATCCTGGATACACCCCCTGCCCTGTCGTACGTCACGATCAACGCGTTGATGGCCAGCGACGGCATCCTGATGCCCCTGCCGCCGAACGCGCTTGATGCGGCATCTGCGGCGCAGTTCTGGCGCCTCTTCTCGGATCTGACCGGCGACTTGGTGATGCACCGTGGCGTCACGAAAGACTTCGACTTTGTCAGAGTGTTGCTGACTCGCGTTGACAGCCAGGATTCCACCGCGGCGGTGGTGAAGGAGTGGATTGGCAAGACCTATGAAGGCAAGGTTCTGCCAGCCGAGATACCCAAAACGACTGTCGCCTCGTCCAGTGCTGCGGAGTTCGGAACGGTCTACGACATCGGGCGCTATGAAGGCAACCAACGCACCTACAAGCGCGCACTCGACGCCTACGACAAGGTGACTGAGCTCCTTGAGGAGATCATTCGTGCCTCTTGGCGTCGGCATCTTGCCGCTTGAGGAGGTGAATATGGCAAAAAAGGCAGCAGTGAAAACAGCGGGTATCAGCATGGCGGGATTTCAGCCGCGCGCCAAACTGATTGACGGTCAATCACCCGAGGTGGGCGTCAAGTCCGCCGCTCCCGAAGTGCTGCGGGAACCCGGAAAACCGTTCACCGGTGTCGGCAGCGTGATGGCCGCCATCACCCGTGAGGCCGAGATTTCGCAAGAGCTGGTCGGCGTAAAAGACAAACTGCAAATGGCCAACTCCAAGCTGGCCGACTTGGATGGGGCAGTCTTGGTTCGGTCCGTGGATCCCAAGACGATCAGGCGCAGCCAGTGGGCGAACCGCAACGAAGCAGAATTTGGAACAGTGGAGTTTCAGCAGCTCAAGGAAGAAATTGCCAGCGCTGGCGGGAATGTGCAGCCTATCAAGGTGAGGGTGGTTGCCGATCAGGCCGGGGTGATTGACGGTCAATCACCCGCCTACGAGATTGTGTATGGCCACCGAAGGCACCAGGCGTGCTTGGAGTTGGGCCTGTCAGTTAGCACAATCGTCGTCGAGAAAATGAATGATCGGGCGCTGTTCGAGGCCATGGATCGTGAGAATCGTGGCCGTAAGAACCTCAGCGCCTGGGAACAGGGGCGCATGTACGAAGAAGCGGTCAGGACGGGGCTGTACCCAAGTCTGCGCCGCCTGGCCGAAACCCTGGGTGTAAATTCGTCCGATGCTTCTCGGGCCGTGCAGCTGGCCAAGCTGCCGAAGGAGCTTGTGGCCGCGTTCTCGACGCCACTGGACCTGCAAGTTCGATGGGCCAAGCCATTGACCGACACGCTTCAGCGTGATCCAGAAGGCGTTTTGACGCGCGCGCGCGAAGCGGCTGGTCTTGGCGGGCACCGCAGTGCAGCTGACGTCTTTGCGCGACTGATTGCCAAGCCTGACAAGGCACAAGCGCGAGAGATCGCCATCAATTCTGGAAAGAAGAAACTTGCGGTGATGACGATCGCGGCAAACGGCAAGGTATCAGTCGACTTTGAAAGCGGCGTCATTCCTGCAAGTCAGCAGGAGGCGCTGGTCAAGCTGTTGAAGAGCTTCCTCGCTGGAAGCTCCGCCGATTGATTGGGTCGCACGGGTCGAGTGGGCACCGCTTTGAACGATCGCAAGCGGGGTAGGGTGCCTGTGCCGTTCGGCCAATCAGTTGTGTTGCTTGGGCCGAAAATGCCGACTCGCTGGATCAGTCGGCACCAAGCTGAGCATTGGCTCACGCGGCGCCGGTTGGGCTTTCCGACTTGCGGCTGCTCAAGGTTTCCCCGAAGGCGCCGGGGCCAGCGTTGAACGATGCCGTAGCGGACTTGCGCTGGCAGGGGCTGAGGGCTTTCGCTGCGCTACTTCAAAAGCATCACCTTGGCCAGCGAAAAGTCGATCATCGACGAGGCCACGTCGAAGGCAGCCTGGGCCTCCTCCGTGAGCCACACGATCTGGTCAGCCAACGGTTGCTGGGAAATTTGCAACACCTGGCTCGGCTGGCACGCAGTTCGAGCGGAGACCCGATTGGCGATTGCGCGCCCAACTCTCCCATAGCCATCCCCAGAAGCGTCCCACTCTCCAAAAGCAGGGCCGTCGGCGGCGCCTTGTAGTGGACCGGCTCAGGCCCGATGCAGCCGCTGACGGTCTGCATCGGCTCGCCATGCTCCCGGAGGCTTCTTGCCCGATTTCGCCATGCCAATGGGGCAGGTGGGCGGAGCGATTTCATCGCTGCGCACCGCAAACAAGTGTCGATTCATTGCCGCGCCGAGCCAAGGTGTCATGAGCGCGAACGGCGTCGCCCGACTCCCGCCCGTCTTTCCGATGTCGCCAAGGCAGCGCGCGAAGTGTTTGCATCAACGCCTTCCGATCGATGAATCTACCTTGATATATACCGGCGTCATGGATAGACTTTGATCTATGACATCGAAGTTCCGCATGACCCAAACCGCAAAACTCTTCACCAACGGACGCAGCCAGGCCGTGCGATTGCCGGCGGCCTTTCGGTTCGACACCAAGGAAGTCTTCATCCGCCAGGACCCAAAGACCGGTGACGTGATCCTGTCGCGCAAGCCCACCACGTGGGACGGGTTCTTCATTGCATTGCAGGCCGCCGATGTCCCCCAGGGCTTCCTGAGCGAAGCCGAGCGTGCCCAGGGCAGCCATGACCGGGATCCGCTGGAGGGGTGGCACGGGTGACGCCAGTGACGCGCTACATGCTCGACACCAACACCGTCAGCCATCTCCTCAAGAAGCACCCTGCGGTTGCGCGTCGATTGATGGCGGTACCCATCACATCCTTGTGCCTCTCCGCGATCACGCAAGGTGAGTTGCTGTTCGGTCTGGCCAGGCGGCCTGAGGCCACGACGCTCCACGTCGCGGTCTGGGAATTCCTGCGCCGTGTCGACGTGCTGCCCTGGGACGCAACCACGGCGCAGTGTTACGGAACCGCTCGAACGGCCACGCAACGCGAGGGCAAGGTGCTTGCGCCGATGGATCTCCTGATCGGCTCACACGCCCTGAGCGTCGACGCTGTTTTGGTGACGAATGACCACGCCTTCGGGTTGCTCCCAGGCCTGTTGATCGAGGACTGGACCGAGGGACCTCGGTAGTGGAAAAGAGCGTTCTGGCCAAATTATTCGCCATTCCTGTACATGATAAGGATACTTATCATGGTGCTGAGCAATGCACCAGAATCGGACGGGCTTTGCGGCACGCCAGCATGGATGAGCGCGTGCAGCTGCTTTGACGTCAAATGACTGTAGGCGTACAGTGCCGCATAGCAGCCTGCCACTTGGCAGCCAAAGCCCAACGACCAGCACAATGAGCGCAGTCCTTCACCCAGACACCAAGTCCGTCGGGGTCAACCTGAATACGGCGACCGCCGCCGAGGCCGCGTTGCGCACGTTCTGGCGACTGGCTGACGCCTGGAAGCTCACCACCGCTGAACAAATCACCTTGCTGGGTGTGGCACGCACCACGCTCTACCAATGGAAGCGGGGCTTGGTGGGGCCACTGGACCGCCATGTGCTGGAGCGTCTTTCTTACCTCTTTGGCATCTACGGCGCGCTTCAAATCCTGCTGCCGGTGCCCGAGCGCGCCAACGAGTGGATCCGCAAACCCAACACGGCCCACTTTCTGGCCGACAGCTCG
>JAYWDK010000068.1:0-7314 GCA_043779845.1 Betaproteobacteria bacterium
ATGCGCGCGTCGAAACTCAGCGTATCGCCGGCAAAACACAGGGCGTGGTAGGTAAAACGCTGCTCGCCGTGCAATATCTTGGCGATGTCGATGTTGAGCAGCTCACGCAGGGCGCCCGGGTTGGGCGCTTCCATCTCCAGGCAAAACAAAAACGTGGGTGGCACCGGCAGCGCCGGGTGGCCGGCGGCCAGCGCGGCGTTCAGGTCGGTGTAAACCGGGTCGGTCTGGCCTATGGCTTGGGCAAAAAAGCGCAGCCGGCCCGCTTCAACCAGCGCGCTGAAAACCGGCAGTGGGTGGCCGATGTAATTGGAGTCGATCATGCGTCCACCATCATGCGTCCACCTTTTGGTAAAGCGTGACGACGCAAGCGCCGCCCAGGCCCAGGTTGTGTTGCAGCGCCAGCTGCGCGCCCTCCACTTGCCGCTGCTCGGCCTGGCCGCGTAGCTGCCAGGTTAGCTCGGCGCACTGCGCCAGGCCAGTGGCGCCCAGCGGGTGGCCCTTGCTGAGCAAGCCACCCGATGGGTTGGTGACCACGCGCCCGCCGTAGGTGTTGTCGCCATCGAGGATGAATTTTTCAGCCGTGCCCGGCGGCGTGAGGCCCAAGGATTCGTAGGTGATCAGCTCGTTGGCGGTGAAGCAGTCATGCAGCTCCACCACGTCCAGGTCCTCGGGGCCGATGCCGGCGGCTTGGTAAACCCGGGCGGCGGCGGCTGTTGCCATGTCGGCGCCCACCAGCTTGCGCATGTCATGCGACTCAAACGTGCTGGCGGTGTCGGTGGTCATGGCCTGGGCGGCGATGCGCACGCGGCGATCCAGCCCATGCTTGCGGGCAAACGCCTCGCTGCAAATGATGGCCGCCGCCGCGCCGCAAGTGGGCGGGCAACATTGCAGGCGCGTGAGTGGGTCAAACACCGTGGGCGAGGCCATCACTTCATCGAGCGTCACGGTCTGCCTGAACACCGCCAGCGGGTTGCGTGACGCATGCTGGCGCGCCTTGACCGAGATGCGCGCAAACGTGCTGGCGGCGATGCCGTATTGCGCCATGTAAGCCCGGGCCGCGCCACCAAAAAACTGCGCGGCGCGGGGCACGGCAGCCTCAAAGCCCTGGTCGGCTTCCATCGTGTCCAAAAAGCGCGCCAAGGGCTGTGGCCTGTCAGTCCAGCTGCCCTTCAGCGGGCCCGGCACCATCTGGTCAAAGCCCAGGGCCAGCACACAATCGGCCGCGCCCGAGGCCACCGTCTGGCGCGCCAAAAACAAGGCGGTGGAGCCGGTGGCGCAGTTGTTGTTGACGTTGATCACCGGGATGCCGCTCAGGCCCACGCCGTACACCGCCGCCTGGCCGGCGGTGGAGTCGCCAAACACATAACCGACGTAGGCTTGCGCCACCAGGGCGTAGTTGATACCGGCATCCGTCAGCGCCAGTTGGGCGGCTTTGGCGCCCATCACCGGGTAGGCCTCGCTGGCCCCGGGTTTGGTGAACGGGATCATGCCCACGCCCACCACGTGCACGGCATGTGTCATGTTGATCTCCTCATGTTGATGTCCTCATGTTGATCGGCTCAGGAACGGGTTTCGCTGGCAGCGGGTTGGGCACCCTGCCCGGTAACGGCGGCAGCAGCGGGGTCGGCAGTCAGGCCGGCGTTGGGGTCGAGCGGCAAACCGGCCACAGGCGCCAGGTCGCCCGCGCCATGCGGCTGGCGGTAGCGAAACGTGCCCATGGCCTTGGCCATCACCTGGCCGCTGGCATCGACGATTTCAGCCTCGCAAAAACACACGGATTTGCCACCGCCCGTGGCCCGCCCCTTGGCCACCAGGCGCCCGCTGGACGGCCGCATGAAGGCGATGTGCATGTCGATGGTCACCACCTCGCGGTTGAAGTGGATCTTGCTCAAGGCCGCGTTGGCCATGGCGCTGTCGAGCAGCGTCATCATCACGCCGCCGTGGCCACCGCCGTGGTTGTTCAGCAGCTCGGGGCGCAGATCAAGCACGATCACCGCTTGGCCGTCGCCCACGCTCTCGCGCTGCGCGCCCAGGTAGGCCATGAAGGGGATGTGGCGGTCGGGGCCGGTGCTGGGGAGCGGGTTCGCGCTTGTCGTCGGGGTTGGGCTGATGGGATTGTTCATGGTGCACTTCATGCCGCCGCGCGGCTGGAAACCGAGGCCTCGGCCACCGCGCTGAAGGGTGGATGGATGGGTGGATGGGTGGATGGGCGGATGGGTGGGTGGACAGGCGAGCGTGCCGCCCCGGCTCACGACCGCCAATGGCCAAGCCGCGCAAAACACATGGCGAAATCAATCAGCCAGGGTTTGTCCGGGGCCGGCACGCGGGCGCACCACAAACGTCAAGCGCCGGTTACAAACAGCTCAAAAACAAGCGTGCCGGGCGTCAACCGGGTGACACCGGGCGGTCGAGATGCCCCCTAGAGTGACCGCAACAAAACCTGTCGAGGAGACTTTGATGCGCCAATGGATCACCCCCTGCGTGGCCACCATGGCCCTGCTGCTGTCGGCCTGTGGCACCGCGCCACCCAAGCGGCCCAGTGCCTGGATGGCACCCGAGGCGCTGGTGGCGCCGTCCAGTTTTGCGGGCGTGCACGGCCTGGCGATTGACCAGCAAGGCCGGCTGCTGGCGGGCAGCGTGGTGGGCAACGCCATTTGGCAAGTGGACCGCCAAACCGGCGCGGCCAGCATTTTGATCGGCGGCCCCGAGGGCCAGGCCGACGACATCGCCATCGGGCCCAAGGGCGAGATGGCCTGGACCAACTACCTGCAAGGTGTGATCCGCTACCGCGAAAACGACAACGCCCCCATGCGCGTGCTGGCGCAGGGCCTGCCCGGCATCAACTCACTCGACTTTGACCGCCGCAACGGCAAGTTGTATGCGTCGCAGGTGTTTTTGGGTGATGCGCTGTGGGAGATCGATGTGGCGGGTGTCAATCCACCGCGCCTGATCGCCAAAGATCTGGGCGGCTTCAACGGTTTTGAGGTGGGCCCGGATGGTTTGCTTTACGGCCCGCTGTGGTTCAAGCGCAGCGTGGCCCGTATCGACCCGGCCAACGGCGCGGTGTCGGTGATCAGCGCCAGTTTTGAGACGCCAGCCGCCGCCAACCTGGACGGTCGTGGCAACGTGTGGGTGGTCGATGCGGCCACCGGCGAGCTGGCCAAAGTGGCGCTGGACACCGGCAGCAAAACCGTGGTGGCCCAGCTCGGCACCGCGCTCGACAACCTGGCCATTGCGCCCGACGGCACGGTGTACGTGTCCAACATGGCCGACAACGCCATCCTGGCCGTCAACCCCGACACCGGCGCGGTGCGCACGCTCACCCGCGGCAAAGTGGCCGTGCCGGGTGGGCTGAAGGTGGACGGCAACGAGCTGTTTGTGGCCGACATCTTTGCCTACCGCAAGGTGGATACCCGCACGGGTGAGGTGTCAGACCTGCGGCGCATGCATGCCGCCGGCGTGGAGCTTGAATACCCGTTTGCACTGGGCTTGTCGTCCAAAAAAATCGCCCTGGCTTCGTGGTTCACGGGCACGGTGCAGGTGATTGACCGCGCCACGCAAAAGTCGGACACGATGTTGCACGGCTTCAAGGCCCCGTACGACGCGCTGCCACTTGAGGACGGCAGCCTGCTGGTGGCCGAGATCGCCACGGGCAGCATCATTGCCGCCAGCGGCGCTGATTACGCCACCCGCCGCGTGCTGGCCTCGGGCCTGGCCGGCCCGGTGCAAATGACATTGGGCCCTGATGGTGCGCTTTACGTCACCGAGGCAGCAGGCTTTGTGCAGCGCATCAACCTGGCGGACGGCACCAAAACCCAAGTGGCGGCCAACCTGGCGCTGCCCGAGGGCCTGGCCTTCACGCCCTGGGGCACTTTGATCGTGGCTGAAACGGCGGCGGGCCGGTTGACCGAAATCGACCTGGCCAGCCAGCAACAGCGCACCGTGGCCGAGAAGTTGCCCATTGGCTTGTCGGGTGGCCCCGGCATGCCGCCGCCCTACGTGGCCACGGGCGTGGCGGTGGCGGCCGACGGCACGGTGTACTTCAGCGCCGACCGCAACAACGCCATTTACCGCATCAAACCACAGCGCTGAGATCCCCCGCGATCCACTGCCGGATCTGGCCGGCGGTGGTGGGGGTGAGCACCATCTGCTCACGCTCGCACAAAAACAGCACCTGGTTCACCAAGCGGTTGGCCAGGGTGTGTGCGTCGTCCTGGCCCCGGCCGAAGATGTGGCCGTTGAGCTGCATGCCACGGAGGATGAACACCACGTCGCGCATGGCCACGCCCAGGCCGTGCTGGCTTTGGCACTGTTCGCAGATGCGGCGGGCGGTGTCGGTGGGCTCGTAGGCGTTTGCGGCCAGGTCGGCGCACAGCAGGTCAATGATGGCGCGCATCAGCCGGGGCGCCAGCAAGGGTGCGCCGGTGAGGTTGCACACCTCGCGCGCCACCGGGTACAGCAACTCATGGCCGGCCCAGGGTTTTTCGCGGTCGAGGCTGGGCTCAAAGCCGGGGTCGTGGCGGCGCTCGGTGGGCCCGTCCGCTTGACGATACATCGGGCGATCCATCGGCCGATCCAACAAGCGCGCCATCGGCCGTGCCGACTGGGCGGTGGCCAGGTCGGTGCCCAAATCGTTGGCTGGCTGGCTGGCCAGCTCACTGGCCGGGGCGGTCGCCAAAGCTGAATTCGTGCCTGCGGCGGATTGGCCTGCCAATGATTCGACGGCGGGTTCCAGGTCGGCCACGGCCACCGTCTCGACGTTGTGGCGTGCGGGGTCACCAATGCGCCCACCCGAGCCGCTGATCCACACCAGGTGGTCCAGGCGCAGCGAGCGGAAAAAGGGCTTGAACGTGCCGTGGCCGTTCCAGTCGTCAAGCACCTGGCGGAACTCGTGGCGCAGGCGCAAGGCCAGCTGCCCCGCCGGCACCGGCTGCGGCGACTGGGCCACCGCGTCCTCGATGCGCCGGGCGATGGCCGCCAGCTCATCGATTGAGGCCTGGCGCGACGTGCCGAGGCTGAACATCGCGTGCTGGGGCGCTGCGGTGGCTGGTGCGAATGGTGTGGTGAATGGCGCTGTGAATTGCACGTTTGGTGCTGCCGACCCCGGCGCCATGCCCGGCGTCAGGTTCGGCGCGTCCATCGCAGCCGCCAAGGTGGGCACCGATGTGGCGGGCAATCCAGGGTCTGCCGCGACCGCCACCACCACCTCGCTGCTCAAGCCCAGCGCCTGCTCGATGAACCGGCGTTCGTCGATCAGCAAATCGGCCGAGGCCTGGTAGGCCGCCGCCGGAAACCCGATGGCCAGCACCGAGGTGCGCCGGTCGTAGCGCCGCAGCTTGCGCAGCACGGGCGTGAAATCGGCGTCGGCCGACAGCACGATGAACTCGTCGTAGCGTGTCTCGTGTTGCAGCAGCTCGATGATGTCGAGCACCATGTGGATGTCGGTGCTGGTTTTGCCCTGGGCCGTGACGGGCGGGCAATCGACGATCTCAAAGCCGGCGCGCAAAAACGCGTGGCGGTAGGTTTGGTACCAGTTGGGGTTCAGGTAGCAGCGCCGCACCAGCAGCCGGCGCCGGGCGTCGGGGTTGTGGCCGTCGGGGATCTCCAGCGACTCGATCAACCACCGAATCCATTCAGTCGGCTGGCGTGCAAAGCGTTCAGCGGCGGCGGGCTGCACTTGGCGCAGCTGGGTGTAAACGTTGTCGAAATCGACAAATAGAGCGCTCTTCATGAATCCTGATTCGGCGAGAAAGACCGCGCAGTATTGCGCATGGCGGCAACAGTGGGTTTGCGGGCCAGTTCGCGGGCCAGTTCGCGGGCCAGTTCGCCGGCCCATTCGGCGCACTCAGGCACGGGGGTTTTCAAGCCGTGAATGGCGGTATTCACCCGGCGCCACGCCGCACCATTTTTTGAACGCCCGGTGAAAGGTGCTGGCCTCTGAGAACCCCACCCGGTTGGCGATGGCTAGCAAGGTGAGCTCGGGGTTGGCCAGCAGCTCGATGGCGGTGTCGCGGCGCAGCGCGTCTTTGAGCGCCTGAAAGCCGTGGCCTTCTTCGTGCAGGCGCCGGCGCAGGGTTTGCGGCGTCATGGCCATCAGCTGGCCCACGGCATCGAGCGACGGCAGCTCGGCATCAAGGTGGCGCCGCAGCAGGCGGCGGATGCGCTCGGACACGCGGCTGGCGTCGCGGTATTTGATCAACAAATTGGCGGGCGAGCGGGCCAAAAACTCATGCAGGCTCTGCTTGTTTTGCACCACTGGCAAAGCCAGCCAGCGGGCCTCAAAGCGCAGGCCAATGTGCGGCTGGTCAGGGTGAATGGGCGCCTGGTACACCCGTGAGCTGTCGCTTTGGGCGATATTTTGGGGGAAGGGCGCGGTGTAGTCCACCGCCAGCAGCGGCACCCGGCGCGCCACCAGCCAGCACGCCAGGCCAAACGCAAACAGCAAAAAAGCTTTTTGCGCGTAATCAAGCCGGGCGTTGGGCGCAGCACGCTGCACGATTTGCACCCGCGCCACGTCGCCCTGCAGCACCAGGCGCGGCACAAAATCATCCAGCAGGCCGTGGTAATACCTGAACCCGGTGCGCAGCGCCTCGTCCAGCGTGTGGCAGCGCACCAGCAGCGCGGCGCACTGGCCAAAGCTGCCAGCGGGCAGCGGCCGGGGCAACAAGCCCCATAACTCGTCGCGGGTGGCGCGGCGCAGCGCCCGTATCAACAAGGCATATTGCTGCTGCGACACCCGTGCCAGCGGGGCGTCCAGCAAGGCCGGCGAGATGCCGGCGCGCTGCAACAGCGGGCGCGGGTCACGCCCCTGGTGCTGCACGCCTTGCAGGATGCGCTGCACCTGCTGGATGGCCACGGTGTGCTGCGTCACCGACATGGTGCAAATACTGAACGGCTCATGGCGAGATCCTACGTAATACTCGGGGGCGGCCCTGTCGCGTCCAGGTCTGGCGCCAAGGGTTTGTGCTCAAGTTCGCCGGTCATGTGGCCGATTGAATTGACACATCCGCTCACTGGTGCCCCGTGTCTTATCCAATCCGACTGATGATCTTGTTGTTCATGACCCTGCTGGGCCTGGTGGCTTGTGGCGGGGGCGGCAGCGCCGACAGCCCTGCTGCAGCGGCGGCGGCTACCGTGAGCCCGGTGGGTGCGACAGACGCGGTGGTGCCGGTTGCGGCGGCCGTGGCCGCCGTGCCGGACACGGCCGCCTCGGCCGAGCCTGCAGTGGTGGTTGTGGGCACGCTCGACAACCCATCCGCCGCAAACTCCGCGCCCGCCAGCACTGAAACCACCACGCCCGTGCCAGCGCCAAGC
>JAYWDK010000069.1:0-18604 GCA_043779845.1 Betaproteobacteria bacterium
CCAAAACCGGCCCGCGGGCCGACTCACAAAACCTGCAACCGCAGTGTGCTCGCGTTGATTCAAGGCAAGCGCCCCAGCCCCGCAGCTTTACCGTTACCGTGCGAGGGGTCACACTGGTACCCCAGCCTGAGCTGAACCCACGTCAAACCCAAGTTAGAACCAAGTCAGACACAAGGACATCCGATGAAAATTTTGCTGCCTGTTGATGGATCGGCCAATGCCCTGGCCGCCGTGCAACACGCCCTGCGCTTGGTGCGGGCCGGCTTGAAAGCCGACTTCGTGCTCGTCAACGTGCAAGAACCTGCCAGCCTGTACGAGATGGTGGTGGCCCATGACGCCGAGGTGATTGAACAAGTGCGCAGCGCCGCCGGCGCGGATTTGCTGGCGCCCGCCGAAGCCTTGCTCACGGCGGCCGGCGTTGACTGGGAAAGCGAAGTGGCCGGTGGCAGCCCCACGCAGGTGCTGCTGGATCTGATCGAGCAATATGGCTGCGACATGGTGGTGCTGGGCACGCAAGGCGCCAGCAGCCTGCGCAACGCACTGCTGGGCTCCGTGTCGCAGGCCCTGCTGCAGCACAGCCCGGTGCCCGTCACGGTGGTGCGTTTGGCTGATAGGGCCGAAGCCGCTGAAATCGCCGACGCAGACATCGCCGACTGAGCGTTTTTTGACCATGGCAACGCCGCTGGGCCGGCGCGCCCCGCGTCACAGCCCTGCAACTTGACGCCATTCGCGCTGCAGACCGGGGCAAGCCATCGCGAATGCGACACTGACCGGTCTACGCCTCTTCAAACATCCGGCGCAGTGGCAACAGCGTGTCTGGCAGGCGGCTTTCACCGGGCGCGCTGGTGGCGCTTGGTGGCACTTGGTGGCGTCTGGCGGCGTCGCCAGGCGCCACAGCCGGTGTTCACGCTGGCGCGTATTGCTCGCCATCCCTGATAAATCCGCATGCCCCACGCCGTCTCCCGTCTGCGCACCGCCCGTTTGGCGCGCGCCACCAAACCCTTTCTCGCCCGTGGTGGCTTCAAGCGTGAGCGCTGTGCGGGTTGCCGACTGCTGCCCAGCCACTGCCTATGCGCCTTGCGCCCGTCGGTGCCTACGCGCTCGGGAGTGTGCCTGCTGATGGCCGATATCGAGCCGCTCAAGCCCAGTAACACGGGCTGGTTGATTGCCGACGTGCTGGCCGACACCTTTGCCTTCGGCTGGGCACGCACTGAAACTGACCCCGCCTTGCTGGCCTTGCTGGCTGATCCGCAGTGGCAGCCCTACGTGGTGTTTCCGGGCGAATATGCGGCGCCCGAGCGGGTGGTGCATGCTGTTGAGCCGCCAAGCACGCTCGGTGGCGTTGCTGGCAAGCGCCCGCTGTTCATCCTGCTGGACGCCACCTGGACCGAGGCGCGCAAGATGTTTCGACGAAGCCCTTACCTGGACCACCTGCCGGTGCTCAGCCTGCAGCCCGACCAGATATCGCAATACAAGCTGCGCCGCTCCCGCCGCGACGACCACTTCTGCACCAGCGAGGTGGCCGCCCTGTGCCTGCACTTGGCGGGTGAGCCGGTGGCCGAACAAACGCTGGAGGCCTATCTCGATGTCTTCACCCACCACTATCTGCGGGCCAAAAACCAGTTGCCCGTTGTTTGGGATGACGCGGCTCACCAGCGATTGAGTGATCTGTCGGTGTGGCCGCCCGAAAGTGCTGCCACCGACCCATGACACGGTGATCGGTGGCACTTACAGGGCTCAATACCCGCTTTGCGACGGCCGCGTCCGTCGGAGTCGGCAGCAAGCTTGACTTTGCGATCAATGCCAACGCTAGCGAGGCCAGCGATTTGACCCGGTTTTTGGTTGACGGCAATGTCAGCGCGGTGCCAGAACCTGCTGCAGCTGGATTGCTGCTGATCAAATTGGTCGGCATTGCTGGCGCTGCCCGACGCCGTCAGTCACCCTGACAGGTTCCCGTCTGGTTGTGCTGACGCTGGCGGCGATGAACAACATCGATGTTTTGGCACCAACAAGTTGTCGCAAACAAGCGCCAATTCACATCAACACGATGTCGTACTGCTCGGGGCTGAACGAGGGCTCGGTGCTCAGCGAGATCGGCTTGCCGATGAAATCGGACAAACCCGCCAGGTGCTGGCTTTCTTCGTCGAGCAGCATCTCCACCACGGCCACGCTGGCCACCACCCTGAACTCTTTGGGGCTGAACTGCCGGGCCTCGCGCAGGATCTCGCGCAGCACGTCATAACACACGCTGCGAGCGGTCTTGACCTGGCCACGGCCGGCGCAGGTGGGGCACGGCTGGCACAGCATGTGGGCCAGGCTTTCACGGGTGCGCTTGCGTGTCATCTCCACCAGACCCAGCTGTGAAAAACCGCTGACCGACACCTTGGTGCGGTCGCGGGCCAACTGCTTCTTGAACTCGGACAGCACCGCTGCCTGGTGCTCGTCGCGCACCATGTCAATGAAATCCACAATGATGATGCCGCCCAGGTTGCGCAGCCGCAGTTGGCGGGCAATGGCACCGGCCGACTCGAGATTTGTCTTGAAGATGGTGTCGTCAAAATTGCGCGCGCCCACAAAACCACCGGTGTTTACGTCGACCGTGGTCAGGGCCTCGGTCTGGTCGATGATGAGGTAGCCACCGCTCTTCAAGTCGACCCGGCGTGCCAGCGCGCGGGCAATTTCTTCTTCAATCCCAAACAGATCAAAGATGGGCCGCTCGCCTTTGTACAGGTCGAGTTTGGACGCTGACGATGGGGTATAGGCCTCACCAAAGGCCTTGAGCGCGTCAAACTGCAATTTGGAATCAATGCGGATGGTCTGCGTGCTGTCGTTGACCAGATCCCGCAGCACACGCTGGGCCAGATTCAGATCCTGGTGCAACAGCGAGCCTGGCGGTTTGTTCAGGCCTTGCACACGAATCATGGCCCAAGCCTTGCGCAGGTAGGCAATGTCGTCGGTCAGCTCCAAGTCGCTGGCATCCTCGGCATTGGTGCGCAAGATGAAGCCGCCGGGCGAGCTGCCGTCGGTGGTGACCGTGAGCTGCTGCATGCGGGCGCGCAGTTGCTCACGCGCCTCGGGCGAGCCAATTTTTTGCGAGATGCCGATGTGCGTGTCTTGCGGCAAAAACACCAGCATGCGCCCGGCAATGCTGATCTGGGTGGACAGCCTGGCGCCTTTGGTGCCAATGGGATCTTTGATCACCTGCACCATCAGCGTCTGGCCCTCAAACACCTGGCGCTCAATCGGCACCAGCGCCTGCGCGTCGATGCGCGGCACGTGATGGCCACCGCCGTGCAGATCGGCCACGTGCAAAAAAGCGGCGCGCTCCAGACCCACTTCAATGAAGGCGCTTTGCATGCCGGGCAGCACCCGCGCCACCTTGCCGAGGTAGACGTTGCCCACCAGCCCACGCTCTAGTGCGCGCTCGATGTGCAGGTCTTGCACGGCCCCGTTTTCGATGACGGCGACGCGGGTTTCCTGCGGGGCCCAATTGATCAGGATGTCATGCATGGCGGGGGGTTCACTTCCGGTGGCGGCGCGCCGGATTCCTCGGCCTGCTAGAAACTCACGCGCGCTTGTCTCAGCACTTGGGCCGTCTCGAAGAGAGGCAATCCCATGATACCGCTGTAGCTGCCGTCGATATGGGCGATCCAGCCCGCCAACTGGCTCTGGATGGCATAGGCGCCGGCCTTGCCAAAAGGCTCGCCGCTGGCCACGTAGGCGGCGATGGTGGCGGGGCTCAACGGCGCAAATCGCACCCGGGACGTGCTGATAGTGGCCAGCGTTTTGCGGCCAACTTGCAGCGCCACGGCGGTGAGCACGCGGTGGCTTTTGCCCGACAGCGCGCCCAGCATCTCCGTGGCCATCGCGGCATCCAGAGGCTTGCCCAAAATGCGCCGGCCCAGCGCCACCGTGGTGTCTGAGCACAGGATGGGCGCGCTGGGCAGGCCTCGCCGCTTGAGCCGGGCGCGGGCGGCGCCCAGCTTGAGTTCGGTGACGCGCTGCACGTAGGCCGCGGGCAGCTCGCCGGGCAGCAGGTCTTCCAGTGCCTCGGCGTCTTCGTCGGGGCCCGGCAGCAGCAGCTCGTGGCGCACGCCGAGCTGGTCCAGCAACTGGCGGCGGCGCGGGCTTTGGGACGCAAGGTAGATGAAGTTGGGCGGGCCGTTCATGGACAACTCGGTGCGTTCGGGGCGGCTTGCAAGGTCAATTGCCGGGTCATTATGAGTCGCTCACTCCCGGTGATAGGGATGGCCCACCGTGACGCTCCAGGCGCGGTATAGCGCCTCGGCCAACAGTACGCGCACAAAGGCGTGCGGCAAGGTCAGATCAGACAGGCGCAGGGTTTCGTCGGCACTGGCCTTGAGAGCAGGGTCCAGCCCGTCGGGCCCGCCCACCAGCAGCACCACGTCACGCCCGTCACCCAACCAAAAGCGCAGGCGCTCGGCCAACTGGGGGGTGGTGAGCCGGGTGCCGTGCTCGTCCAGCACCACGCGGCGCGCGCCCTTGGGGATGACCCCCACCAGGCGCTCGGCCTCGGCGGCCATCATCTGCTGGGCGGTTTTGCCCGCCGTGCGCGGCTCGGCCTTGACCGCTTTCAGCTCCAGCTTCAACTCGGGCGGAAAGCGCTTGGCGTAGTCCTCAAAGGCGGTGTCCGCCCAGGCGGGTGGGCGCTGCCCCACCGCAGCCAATACCAGGCGCATGGCTAGGCCCGCAAGCTGGCGGGCAAGCGCAGGGGCAAGCGCACGGACAAGAGCACTGACAAGCTCAACAACGCCTGCCCGAGTTCAACCGCCATCAACCACGCTTGGGCGCGGTCTTGCGGGCAGGTGCAGCCTTGCGGGCCGGCGCTGGCGCAGCAGCAGTGGCCACCTTGCGGGCCGGCGCCACCTTGCGTGCCACAGGCGCAGCGGCAGGCGGTGCGCGGCGTGGGGCGGGTGCTGCGGGCGACACCTTGCGGCGCACGGCGGTCTTGACGACCACTTTTTGCACTGCGGGCTCTTTGGCGGCTACTGTCTTGCGCGCAGGCGCCTTCTTGGCCGCTGACTTGGCGGCGGCCTTGACCGCTGGTTTGACCGCTGACTTGACGGGCGCTTTGACGGGCACCGATTTGCCCTTCACCAGCTTGGTGGCCACGGTCTTGCGGGCCGCGCCAACCGGCTGCTTCTGGGCCACGGCCTGGCGTGATTCCACCGGTTTGGCAGCCGTCTTTTTGGCGGCAGCCTTTTTGGCCGGGGCCTTTTTGCGCGGCTCGTCGTCTTCTTCGTCGTCGTCGGGTTCAGACGCCTTGACCAAACCACGCGTGCTGTCGCCCAGCTTCATCTTGACGGGCTTGCCGCCCCACAGGTCTTCGAGCCTGTAGTACTCGCGGATGGCGGGCTGCATGATGTGCGCCACGGCAGCGCCGCAGTCCACGATGATCCACTCGCCGTTTTCAGCGCCTTCGGTGGCCAGTACCGGGAAACCGGCCTCGCGCACCGCCGCCCGCACACCCGATGCCAGCGACTTGGTTTGCCGGTTGCTGGTGCCCGACGCGATGATCACGCGCTCAAACAGCGCCGACAAATGCTCGGTGTTGAAAACCAGGATGTCCTGGCCCTTGACGTCTTCGAGTCCATCGACGATGGCCCGTTGTAATTTGCGAATGTCCATTCAGCCCCGGGTGTCCTGTTGTGTGTTTTGGGTCGTGCCCAGATTGCCCTGTTGATAGAGCCTGTGTTGGCCAATATAGCCGGCCACGCGTTCGCCCACCAGTGCTGCCACTGGTTGACCGGCCGCAACGCGCGCCCGGATGTCACTGGCGGCGATGTCCTGCCTGGGCAGGTCCAGCGCCACCACGTGGGTGGTTTTTTGTGCCAGCAGCGCCGCCACGGCGGGAGGCGCCACGGGCGCACTGCCGGCTCGACCGGCCACCGCCAGCGTCAGGCCTTGCATCAGTTCGCGCCAATCGCGCCAGGTGTCAAACCGGGCGAACTGGTCCTGGCCGATGATCAAAAACCAATCGGCGTCGGGCGTTTCGGCTTGCAGTTCACGCACGGTGTCGATGGTGAAGGTAGGCCCTGCGCGGTGCAGTTCACGCGGGTCGATCACGCAGCGCGCCTCGTCGGCCAGCAGCGCGGCCAACATCGCCACCCGGTGCTCGGCTGGGGCCAGCAGCCGGCCGGCTTTTTGCCAGGGCGCGCCCGCCGGCAGCCAGCGCAGCTCATCGAGCGCCAGCGCCTGCAAGGCCACCCGGCCCAGCGCCAGATGCGCCAGGTGCGGTGGGTCAAAACTGCCCCCCAACAAGCCGATGCGGGCGGTGGCCGTCAAACCGGGCCCACCCAATCACGGGCACGCAAAAAATCGGTGTACAGCAAAGCCTCGGGCGTGCCTGGCTCGGGCGCCCAGTTGTAGCGCCACTTCACCACGGGCGGCATCGACATCAGAATGCTCTCGGTGCGACCTCCCGACTGCAGACCAAACAGCGTGCCGCGGTCAAACACCAGGTTGAACTCGACATAACGCCCACGGCGATAGGCCTGGAAATCACGCTCGCGTTCGCCAAACAGCGCATCACGGCGGCGCAGGGCGATGGGCAGGTAGGCCGGCAAAAACGCATCGCCCACGGCACGCATCATGGCAAAGCTGTCGTCGAAGCCCAGCTCGGCAAAGTCGTCAAAAAACACGCCACCGATGCCACGCGGTTCATTGCGGTGCTTGAGAAAAAAGTACTCGTCGCACCAGCGCTTGAAGCGTGGGTAAAGATCGCTGCCAAACGGCGCCAGCGCGTCGTGGCAAGTGCGGTGAAAGTGCGTGGCGTCGGCCTCATGGCCGTAGTACGGCGTCAGGTCCATGCCGCCGCCAAACCACACCACCGGCGGGCGGCCCTCGGGCAGCGCGGCAAACATGCGCACGTTCATGTGCACCGTGGGCACGTGCGGGTTGCGCGGGTGCAGCACCAGCGACACGCCCATGGCCTCAAACCGCGCGCCGGCCAATTCGGGCCGGTGTTGCGTGGCCGATGGTGGCAGCGATGGGCCCTTGACGTGGCTGAAGTTGCAGCCACCCCGCTCAAACAATCCGCCCTCTTCCACCAGTTGCGTGCGGCCGTCGCCCTGAAGGCGTTCGCCTGGTTCGCGCACCCAGGCATCCGTCAAAAACGGTTGGCCATCGGCCAGTTGTAACGCATCGATGATGCTGCGTTGCAGGCCCAACAGGTAGTCGCGAACGGCTTGGGTGTTCATGAACTCAACGCTTGATGGCGCGGTAGCCAATATCGCGGCGGTATTGAACGCCGTTGATGTGGATGCCACGCATCGCGTCGTAAGCGCGTTGCTGCGCCAGCTTGGCTGAATCAGCCAGGGCCGTGACGCAAAGTACCCGGCCACCGGTGACGCTGAGCTTGCCGTCGTCAAGGGCCGTGCCGGCGTGGAACACCACCGCGTCTTCGGCGTCCACCGGTAAACCGGTGATCGCGTCACCCTTGCGCGGTGCCGCAGGGTAGCCAGCGGCGGCCATCACCACGCCCAGCGCAAAGCGGCGATCCCACTGCAGCTCAACCTGGTCAAGCGTGCCGTCGGTGGCGTGCAGCAGCACCTCGATCAGGTCGCTCTTGAGCCGCATCATGATGGGCTGGGTTTCGGGGTCACCCATGCGGGTATTGAACTCCAGCGCCTTGGGTACACCGTGTGCGTCGATCATCAGGCCGGCATACAAAAAACCGGTGAAGACGATGCCATCCTTGGCCATGCCATGCACCGTGGGCAGGATGATCTCGTGCATGGCTTTGGCGTGCACGTTGGGCGTGACCACCGGCGTCGGCGAATACGCGCCCATGCCGCCGGTGTTCGGCCCCAGGTCGGCGTCCAGCAAGCGCTTGTGGTCCTGGCTGGATGCCATGGCCACCACGTTTTTGCCGTCCACCATGACGATGAAGCTGGCTTCTTCGCCCTGCAAAAACTCTTCGATCACCACCCGAGCCACGCCGGCGTTGTGCTGCACGCCCAGCGCGTCGTCTTGCAGCATGAAGTCAATCGCCTCATGCGCCTCGGCCAGGTTCATGGCCACCACCACGCCTTTGCCCGCGGCCAGGCCGTCGGCCTTGATGACGATAGGCGCGCCCACTTTGTCAACGTGCGCGTGGGCCAGGTTGGCGTCGCTGAAGGTGGCGTAGAGCGCCGTGGGGATGCCGTGGCGCTGCATGAAATCCTTGGCAAAAACCTTGGAGCTTTCAAGCTGGGCGGCGGCTTGCGTCGGGCCAAAAATGCGCAAACCCCGGGCGCGGAAAATATCGACCACGCCAGCGGCCAACGGGCCCTCGGGGCCGACCACCGTGAGGCCGATCTTTTGCGCCTCGGCAAAGTCGGCCAGCGCATGGGGGTCGGTGATGGGCAGGTTGGTGAGCCGGCTGTCGCGCGCGGTGCCGCCGTTGCCCGGCGCCACGTAAACCATTTGCGCGCGCTCGCTTTGCGCCAGCTTCCAGGCCAGTGCGTGTTCGCGGCCACCGCCACCTATGACTAATACGTTCATTGATCCAGCTCGGCGTTGTGGAACACGGCTTGCGTGTCTTCCAGGTCTTCAATCACATCCAGCAGTTTTTGCATGCGTTCGGCGTCTTCACCGGCCAGCGGGATGGCGTTTTCGGCACGTAGGGTCACGTCGGCCATGTCGGGCTTCAGGCCCGCCGCTTCAAGCGCTATTTTCACGGCCTCAAACGTCGGCGCGGCGCACAGCACTTCGATCGCGCCATCGTCGCCTGTCACCACGTCGTCGGCGCCAGCTTCAAGTGCCACTTCCATCACCCGGTCCTCGGACGTGCCGGGCGCAAAAATGAACTGGCCGCAGTGCTTGAACTGGAATGCCACCGAGCCTTCGGTGCCCAGGTTGCCACCGTATTTGCTGAAGGCGTGGCGGATCTCGGCCACGGTGCGCACGCGGTTGTCGGTCATGGTGTCGACAATGATCGCCGCGCCACCAATGCCGTAGCCCTCGTAGCGGATTTCCTCAAAGCTCACGCCCTCGAGCGCACCCGAGGCCTTGTCGATGTTGTACTTGATACGGTCGGCCGGCATGTTGGCCGCCTTGGCCCGCTCCACGGCCAACCGTAGGCGCGGGTTTTCTTTGATGTCACCGCCGCCCTGTCGGGCCGCCACCGTGATCTCGCGGATGATGCGTGTCCAGATCTTGCCGCGCTTCTCGTCTTGGCGGCCTTTGCGATGCTGGATATTGGCCCATTTGGAATGTCCGGCCATGCTGTCCTCTGTTTGCGCAATGTTTGCGCAATGTTTGCGCTATGTTTGCGCCGTGTTTGCGCCGTGTTTGCGCATTTTCTTGCGCTGCTGGCAATCCGCGATGCAACGCGAGGACCCCCAGAATTTTTTAATCAACCGGGGATTCTACCGGGTGGCCGTTGCAGCTTGGCCCGCCGCCGGTGCTGGCGCCAACCTGCCCCGATGGCCAGCGCTGCTGCATCCGCTTGAAAAACAAACGCGGGCCCGAAGGCCCGCGTTGGGTCAAACCGCCTGCGTTAGGGTGCAGGCCGGCGCTCAGCGCGCGCGGCGGCGGGCGACGAAGCCCAGGGCCAACAGGCCGGCGGCCATCAAGCCATAGGTGGTGGGCTCGGGCACCGCCGTCACGCCAGTGGCAGACGCATTGGCGTAGGCCGCGATGAAACCGTGCGCATCAACGCCCGCAAGGTTCACGTACGAGGCCTGCGCCAGCAATGGGCTGGCAACGCCGCTGTAGGTGCTGCCATCGGCGTAGATGTACTTGAAAGCCTGGCCGGTCGAGGCATTTCCTGCACTGTCGCTCAGCTGGAGGTAGGCCGACGCGGAGGCGGTTTCACCCAGCGCCGCCGAGGCCGCCGCATCGGCCGTGGCAGTGATCACCACCAAGGTATTGGCGGTCAAGGTGAAATTGGTGCCCAGAACCCAGCCGATGCTATCGGCGCTGGTGTTCAGCCCGCTGGCGGCGGCCGACGCTGACGCGCTGGGGCCGGACCCGAGCGTAAACACACTGCCCGCCGTCACGGCCGAGCTCGACATCACCGCGCCACTGCCCGCCGAGCCCGACAAGGCAACGCCCGCTGCCCCGCTAAAGCTGTAAGAAACCGGCGCGTTGGTGGCCGAACCGTTGCCCTGCACGCCGCCGGAATCGAAGCTGATCGCGGCGGTGATGCCGTCCAGCGGGTTCAGGTCGAACAGCTGGATGTACCCACCCGTTAGTGTGGCCGACGCGCTGGCGGCCTGCGCGGCGGGCAAGGCCAGCACGGTGGCGGCAATGGCGGTGATCGCGGCCAGACCGGGGGCGAGCTCGGCGGTTTTCATGACGACCCTAAAAATAAATATGTGACTAAATTATCCGGTCCTACGCTCGGCTGGTGGCCACAAACCCGCATCACTTGACATTGCCAACCCCCTCAAATCGGGGGGTGTTGGCTTGGCGCAGGCCTATCAACCGGCCCGCCACGCTGTGGGAGGTGTTTGGCGAGGCCGGTCACCCGGTGCGCACCACCGTGTCTGACATGGGCCCGCTGCTGCTCACGCGTTTGCTCGCGCTCAATGAAACCCAGGCCGGCGTGCTGAAGCTGGTGTTCAAGATTGCCGACGACGAAGGACTGCTGCTGGACCTGAAAGACCTGCGCGCGATGCTGCAATTTGTGGGCGACAAGGCCAGCAGGTTCACCACCGAATACGGCAACGTCAGCGCCGCGTCCATCCGCGCCAGCCAGCGGGGGCTGTTGCAGATCGAGCAGCATGGCGGCGACCATTTTTTTGGCGACCCGATGCTCAACATCGCCGTTTTCATGCAGACCATTGAAATGCCGTTGCCCCTGAGTCGCCTTCGGCGACGGCCCCCCAAGGAGGCGCATCTATACCCAGGAGCTTGTCGGAGCTGCTTGAGCAACTGCCCGAGGTGCGCGATTTAGAGAAGCCCAAACCGGTGTTTTTGGATGAAGCGCACTTGTTGTTCAATGACGCGCCCGCCGCGCTGGTACAGCGCATCGAGTCGGTGGTGCGCCTGGTGCGCAGCAAGGGCGTGGGCGTGTACTTTGAGACGCAAAACCCGCTGGATCTGCCCGACACCGTGCTGGTCCAGCTGGGCAACCGGGTGCAGCACGCGCTGCGCGCCTTCACGCCGCGGGATCAAAAAAGCCGTCAAGGCGGCGGCCAGCACCCTGCGCGCCACCCAAAACTCGACGTGGAAACCGCCATCACCGAGCTGGGCGCACGGGGCCGGGCGGCGGGCGGCGTTAAGCGGGCGCAGCAAACGCGCCGCAGCCAACGTCGGCATTTTTTCAGGGATAGGCCTCGGTCAGACCGGGCGATACATTCAACGCCGTTGCGCGCAGCGGCCGGCGCCCGGCCAACGTCCACCCACCCGACTCCACGCCATCCCCATGAAACTGCTCGTCAAGTTCAACCTGATCTTTTTGCTGGTTTTTGCGCTGGGCTTGCTGGTGGCCGGTGGCGTGGCGCGCAGCCTGCTGCAACGCGAGGCCCAAGACGAAGTGGCCGACCGGGCGCGCTTGCTGATGGAAAAAGCCAATGTGGTCAGCGCCTACACCGCCAACCAGATCCGGCCGCTGCTGCTTGAACAAATGAAAACCACCTTTTTGCCGCAGTCGGTGCCCTCGTACTCGTCTGCCGAGGTGTTGGCGGGCTTGCAAAAATCGTATCCCGAGTACAGCTTCAAGTCGGCCATGCTCAACCCCACCAACCCACGCGACCGCGCCGTGGCCTGGGAAGAAGACGTGATCTCGCAGTTCCGCCGCGACGCCGAGCTCAAAGAATTCATCGGCCAGCGCGACACGCCGGGCGGCTTGTCGCTGTTCGTGGCGCGCCCCATCCGCATCAGCAACCCGGCCTGCCTGAGCTGCCACAGCACGCCCGACGCCGCGCCCAAGACCTTGGTAGACCGCTACGGCCCGTCCAACGGCTTTGGCTGGCGCCTGCAAGACACGCTGGGCGTGCAGGTGGTGTCGGTGCCCATGGCCGTGCCCTTGCAGCGCGCCGACCGCGCGCTGATGGTGGTGATGAGCGTGCTGGCGGCGGTGTTTTTGGGTGTGGGCGCCACGCTCAACTTCATGCTCTGGAAGCTGGTGATCCAGCCCGTGAGCCGCTTGTCGGCACTGGCCGACCGGGTGAGCCTGGGCGAGCTCGACGCGCCCGAGTTTGCCGCCAAATCGCAAGATGAAATCGGCGTGCTGGCTGATTCGTTTGGCCGCATGCGCAAAAGCTTGCAGCACGCCATGAAGCTGCTGGAGGGCTGATGCAGCTGCCCACGCAAATCGGCAAGTACCGCATCTCCAACGTGCTGGGGCGCGGCGCCATGGGCGTGGTTTACAAGGGGTTTGACCCGCACATCCACCGGCTGGTGGCGATCAAGACCATCCACAAATCACTGCTGGCCGATGCTGCCGCGCTGGACTCGGTGGCGGCGCGGTTTCGCAACGAGGCGCAGGCCGTGGGCCGGCTGGCGCACCCGGGCATCGTGGCGATTTATGAGTTTGGCGAAGACGACGACACCGCCTTCATCGCGATGGAATACGTGGAGGGCCAGAACCTCGAATTTGCGCTGACCGACGAACCGCTGCTGCCCGAGCCGCAGGTGCTGCGCATCATGGACCAGCTGCTTGACGCCCTGGTGTGTGCGCACCAGCACGGCGTGTGGCACCGCGACATCAAGCCCGCCAACCTGATCTTGGCCACCAGCGGGCAGCTCAAGCTCACTGACTTTGGCATTGCCCGCATCGAGCACCAGGGCCTGACGCAGGTGTCGTCGATGATCGGCACGCCGGGCTACATGGCGCCCGAGCAATACCGGGGCAAGCAGGTGGACCACCGCGCCGATCTGTTTGCCAGCGGCGTGCTGCTGTACCGCTTGCTCACCGGCCACCAGCCGTTCAAGGGCGACGCGCAAACGGTGATGTACCAAATCCTGCACGAGCCCGCCACGCCGCCCAGCCAGGCCAGCCCACGCCGCCTGGATGGCCACTACGACGGCCTGATGCACCGCGCGCTGGCCAAGCAGGCCGACGACCGATTTCAGAGCGCGCAGACCTTTCGCCAGGCGCTGCGGGCCACCGTCAGCCATCCCGAAACGGTGTACCCGGGCGCGTCAAGTGACCCCACCGTGCTGAGCGCGCATTCGATCTGGGCGGCCGACGCCCACGCCACCCACGCCACCCGGGTCATTGACCTGCACGCATTTGAGCCTACGCGGCTGGCCACCGCGCTGCACCCGGCCCCGCTTGACAACGCCACGCTGGGCCGCATCGAGCGGGCGCTGGCCCACTACGTGGGGCCGATGGCCAAGATGATGGTGAGCCAGGCGGCGCGCAGCTGCGGCGACGTGGCCAGCCTGGCCAGCGACGTGGCGCGGCACATTGGCGCCGGGCCGCAGCGGGATCGTTTCATCAGCGAGATCACGGCGGGGTCGTTGAATACGCCCGCACCGGCACCGGCTCGCTCACGCACGGCCGCACCCAGGTCCGGCCCAAGCGCTGCGCCCGCGCCCACCTCGGCGCCCAGAAGCCACGGCGGCGCGCAAGCATCGACCCACGGGGCGGCCCACGACCAGGCCCTGACCGACGCTGATCTGTCGCACGCGCTGCGCGTGCTCACCCGCCACCTGGGGCCCATCGCCAAGATCCTGCTCAAGCGAGCCAGCGGCCAGGCCAAGACACGATCACAGCTGTTTGCACGGTTGCTGGACGCCGCCACTGACGGCGACCGCGCCGCGCTGCAAAAAGATTTGTTGGGGCCCTGAACGCGGCGCCGGGCGCCCCCACTCGCGCCCACCCAGCGCCATTTGGCGACAGCCGCGCCAGCTTTGTCGCACCGGGGCCGCCAGCGGCTCGCGGCGTTAGCAGACTGTTGGCTCTTGACCACTTCTGGAGCCCACCCATGTCGCCAACCCGGCTGATTTCCGCCGTCAAATCTCGCTGGCAACCGGCCTTGCCGGCCAGCCGAAACACCTTGCTGGCCTTGATGGCGGTCAAGCTGGTGGCCACCTTGGCCGTGTTGAGCTTTGGCCTCGTGCTGGCACCTCAAACCAGCCACGCGGCCGACGCCTCGGCGACCGCCGCAGACACCGCTACCCCTGCCAGCGCGGCAGCCTACGCCGACGCGCTGGCCAGTTTCAATCGCGCCCTGGCGGGCCAAGAATCGGCTGTGGGCACGGCCCTGTCGCAATGGTCGGCCTTGATGGCGGCCGAGCCCGGCAACCCCGTGCCACGGGCCTACACGGGCGCGGCCACCGCCCTGCAGGCGCGCACCACCTTGTTGCCCTGGAAAAAATTGGGCTTTGCCGACGACGGCCTGGCGCTGATCGACAAGGCGCTGGGCCAGCTCACTCCGGCGCATGACACCCAACTGCAAGGCGGCGTGCCGGCCAGCTTGCTGGTGCGCTTCACGGCGGCGGGCACCTTCAACGCCATGCCGGCGATGTTCAACCGCGGGGACCGCGGCGCCAGGCTGATGGACGAGGTGCTCAAGAGCCCGCTGCTGGCGGCGTCGCCGCTGGGCTTCAGGGCCGCAGTGTGGCAACGCGCGGCCGACGACGCCACCAAGGCGCAACGCCCGACTGACGCCCGTCAGTGGCTTGAAAAAATCGCCGCCAGCGGTGCGCCGCAAGCCGCCGACGCCCAGGCCCGCCTGAAGGCGCTGTGATATGGCCACCACACCCGAACCCCGCAACGTGCGCGACGCGCCTGACCAGGCCAACGCCGTGCTGTCGCTGCAAAACGTTCACAAAACCTACCAGCTGGGCGCGCACACCGTGCAGGCTTTGCGCGGCGTCAGCCTGAACCTCTACCCCGGTGAATTGCTGGCGCTCACCGGCCCATCGGGCAGCGGCAAATCCACCTTGCTCAACCTGGCCGGCCTGATCGACCAGGCCGACAGCGGCCACATCCAGCTGCGCGGCGACGAGGTCACCGCGCTGGCCGAGGCACCGGCCACCCGGCTGCGGCGCGAGACGATTGGCTTCATCTTCCAGGGCTTCAACCTGGTGCCGGTGATGACGGTGGCCGAAAACGTGGACTACCCGCTCTTCATCGCCGGCGTGCCCAGCGCCGAGCGCGCCCAACGTGTGGCCGACATGCTGCGCGCCGTGGGCCTGCACGCGCACGCCGCGCACCGGCCCGACGCGCTATCGGGCGGCCAGCGCCAGCGCGCAGCCATTGCGCGGGCCTTGGTCAAGCGGCCCAGCCTGGTGATTGCCGACGAGCCCACCGCCAGCCTCGATTCACACACCGCCGACTTGGTGCTGGACTTGATGCGTGAGCAAGGCCATGCCCAGGGCGCTGCCTTTTTGATCGCCACCCATGACGCCCGCCTGCTGCGCCGCTGCGACCGCGTGTTAGTGCTTGACGATGGTCTGATCAACGAAACCGGACAACATTCATGACCCCGCAACACCTCTTGCCCTGGCTCAGGTTCGCCTGGCTCAACACGCTACGCAACCGCCGCCGATCGGCCACCACGGTGGCCATTGCCGCGCTGGGCACGGCCGGCATCTTGCTGGCGGGTGGCTTTGCGCTGTCCAGCTACCACGCCCTGGCCGAAGCCGCCGCGCGCACCACCGGCCACCTGGTGATCGCCAAGCCCGAGCAGTTCAGCCGCGACGAAGACACGCCGCTGCAGCATGGCCTGGACAACGCCGCCGCCCTGCAAGCCCAGTTGCTGCAAGACGACAGCGTGCGCCAGGTGCTGCCACGCGTGGAGTTTTCGGGCCTCATCAGCAACGGCGACAAATCGACCGTGATGATGGCCGCCGGCATCAACCCCGACGCCGAATTTGCCGTCAAAGGCCCGTTTTTGACAATGCAAGAAGGCCAGGTTTTGGCATCCGGCCAGCCGCTGCAAGTGATGCTGGGCCAGGGCCTGGCCAAAAGCCTGAAAGCGCACACTGGCAGCGGCCTCACGCTGATGGCGGGCACCACCGAGGGTGTGCTCAACGCGCTGGACGTGACGGTGGTGGGTATCTTCTCGACCGGCGTGCCCGAGATCGACAAGCGCCTGGTTTACACCGACGTGGCCACCGCACAAAAGCTGCTGGCGACCCAGCGCATCAGCAGCCTGGGCGTGTTTCTTGACCGCATGGACAAGACCGACGCCACCCAGGCCAAGTTGCGCGCGCTGATGCCCACGCTGGCGGTGCAAACCTGGCTGGACCAGGCGGTGTTTTACCGCAGCGTGAAGGATCTCTACAACCGCATTTTTGGCGCGCTGGGCGTGATCATTGGCGTGATCGTGGTGTTTGTGGTGAGCAACGCCATGGCCATGGCGATCATCGAGCGCACCCGTGAAATTGGCACGCTGCGCGCGCTGGGCACCGGCCCGGGCCAGCTGATCCGCAGCCTGGCGCTGGAGGGCCTGATGCTGGGCGGCGTGGGCGGCGTGCTGGGCGCGCTGCTGGCGCTGGGCGTGGCCGCCGCGCTGCTGGTGTTCCCGGTGCAAATGCCGCCGCCACCGGGCCGCAGCACCGGCTACCCGCTGCTGGTGTCCGTCGACACCACGCTGTATCTGGGCACGTTGGGCGCCATGTTGCTGCTGGCGGCGCTGGCGTCGGCCTGGGTGGCGCGGCGCACCGTCAAGCAACCCATCGTGGCGGCACTGGCCCATGTTTGAAGAACTGACCATGACACCCACCGCACACGTTTCAAGTCACCTCGCCAGCCCATTCATCAGCCCGTCCGACAGTCCACCCACCAGCGGGCGCAACGGGCCAGGTTTGAACCAAGCGCCCCGTTTTGTACGCGTCACCAGCGCGTTAGCCCTCGTGCTCGCCAGCTGGGTGGCCAGCCTGCTGCCCAGCGTCGCGGCGGCGGCCGACGACGTGCCCTCTCTGCTCAAGGCGGCCGACCGCTACCGCACGGGCGCAGCCAGCGACAACCTGCAAATCGAAACCCAGGTCACCACCTTCAACCGCGACGGCAGCGTCGACAAAGAGCGCCGCTACACCGTGTTCACGCAGGCACAGCAGCGCTCATTGGTGCTGATGCGCTCACCCGCCGAGGCGGGGCAAAAAGTGTTGATGCTGGGCGACGACTACTGGCTGCTGCTGCCTGGCAGCAGCCGGGGGCTGCGCATCACGCCGATGCAAAAACTGCTGGGCGACGCGTCCACCGGCGACATCGCCACGCTGAGCTGGGCGGGCGACTACACCGGCGCGCTGGTGGGCGAAGAAAGCTGCGAGGGCGCGGCCCCGGGTGATGCCACGCGGCCTTGCCTGCACCTGAGCCTGCAAGGCGCGCGCCGGGGCCTGAGCTACCAGCGCATCGAGCTGTGGCTGGGCAAACAACGCCACGAGCCGCTGCGGGCGGATCTGTACGTGCTGTCCGACAAGCTGGCCAAGCAGGCCCGCTTCGTGATGGACAAGGCCGGCGCGCCCACCACCGTGACGGAGATGGTGCTGGCCGACCAACTCAGCTCGCACAAGGAGACCCGCATCAAGTACCTGTCGCGCCAGGTGCGCCAGGTGCCTGAGAACTGGCTGAACCCGATGTTTTTGGCGCGCAGCCCGGCGCTGGAGTGACCGTCATGCCAGCGGCTTTGTTGACGGTTGAAACAGCACGCCATGCGGCCTGCTGGCCAAACACCAAGCCACGCGAGGCCGGGCAGGCGCGCGCGCCCGTGGTTTGGCCCGCGGGCGGGTGCACGCCCACGCTGCTGGCCACCGTGGCATGGCTGGTGGCCAGTAGCGCTCAGGCTGAAGTTGATCCGGCGGCAAGTGTGAGTGCGGTTGGGAGTGTCACAACCACAACTACCGGCACCGGCACCACCCCGTCGTCGACGGCGCAGCTCACCGGCGAGCTGCGCCTGCACTGGGACGGCCGCCGCGCCAACGCCAACGGCGTGTTGGCCCGCGCCCAAACGCTGCTGCCCAGCGTCAACGCCAGCACGCCCAACAACTTGCTGGCCGAGGCCGAGCTGCGCTTTGCCAAGCCCATCCAGCTGAGCGGCGTGCCGGTGGCGCTGGCCGCCAGTACCCTGGCGTGGCAGCAACAAACCGCAGGCGGCGCGGCGGCATCGAAAGCGCGGTTCAACGAGCTGAACGCCAGCGCCGAGCTGGACTTTGCATCCATCACCGCAGGCAAAAAAGTGCTCGGCTGGGATGTGGGCTACGGCTTTCGGCCCAACGATGTTGTGCAGCAAGAGCTGCGCCGCAACCTGCTTGCGGTCATGCCAGAAGGCCGGCCCTTGATCGAGCTTGAGCACTTTGCAGGCGACACCGCCGCCACGCTGGTATGGGTCAACCCGCAGCGCTTGAATACCCATGAGGCCAACAGCCGGGGCGCGGGCGAGAGCGCGCTGGCCGCCCGCTTTTATCAACGCCAGGGCGCCGCCGATTGGTTTGCTTTTGGCCGCTTGGGCACCCACACCGGCGCCAGCCTGGGCGCGGCGCTGGCCTGGGTGGCGAGCGATTCACTTGAGCTGCACGCCTCCATGCGGCTACTTCAACGCCATGACGGCTGGGCCACCACCGCCGGCGCCGACAGCCGCGTTTTGGCCAGCAACCCGTGGCAGCAAACCACCCTGGGCGCAGCCAACCAGGGTTTGCTAGGTGCCCAGTGGACCGGCGCCCAGCAGCAAAGCCTGTTGGTGGAGTATTGGCATGACGG
>JAYWDK010000070.1:0-18593 GCA_043779845.1 Betaproteobacteria bacterium
GGCTGATCGAGCAGGCGCTCGGCCCGGTCGGCGAGCTGGGCGGTCAGCGGGTGCGCGGTTTCGCGGTGCACAAAGGCCGCCAGCAAGCCCGGCAAAACACGCAGGTCGCACTCGTCGTCATGCAGCGCCAGGTAGGGGCCGGCGTGCTGGTGCAGCAGCGGCATCCAGCGGCTGAGCGCGTGCAGGTTGGCGCCGATGGAGACGATGGCGTCAGCCGCAGCGGCGGCGTTTTGAAATGCCGTTGGGCCGTGAGCCTGGGCGTGGGTGGCAAAACCAGGCAGCGCGCGCTCAAAGTGCCGCAGGGCCAGCGCCGGATCACTGGCCAGCTCGCAGCAGCCCAGCCAGTACCAGGCGGGGGCGTGGTCGCGTTGGGGCTCGGGGATGGCCAGCAGGCAGGCCCGCACGCTGGCGGCGCGGCCTTGGGCCAGGAGGGGGCCGGCCTGGGCCAGGATCTGGTCCAGCGCCTCGCCCCAGGCCCGGGCCTCGATCAGCAGCGTGATGGCGGCGTCGGGCTGGCCGTGCTGGGCCAGCAGCCGCGCGGCGTTGGTGCGCAAGGCCAGCAAGGCCTCGGCCGATAACAGCTCGGCGGCACGGGCGCGCAGGAACTCGCTGAACAGCGCGTGGAAGGTGTAAACCGGCGGCGCGCCGTCACGCCGCTCGGTGAACAGGCTGCGGCGCGCCAGCGTATCCAGCAGCTCACCGGCGCGCGCATCGCCGCTGGCGGCTACCGCCATGGCCACGGTGGCGCTGGGCAAAAAGGCGATGCGCATCAATGCAGCTGCGTCGGGCGCGGCCATGCCGGCCAGCACCTCGCCGGCAAAAAATGCAAACAACCGCCCGCGCGCCAGGCCACCGCGCAGGGCCGCGTCCAGGCTGGGCTGGTTGCGCGTGGCCAGCAGCAAAATCATGGCCGCCGCCCAGCCATCGGTGGCTTGCTGCAAGTCGGCGGCCGGCCAGTCGCGGCCATGCAAGGCCAGCAGGCGCTGGGTGTCGTCGTCGCTGAAGCGCAAGGCGCGCTCGTCGATCAAGGCCAGTTGCTGGCCGGCCAGCGCACGGGCGTAGGCGTCGGGCGGTGGATCACGGCTGATGAAAAACACCCGGGCGCGCTCGGGCAGCTCGGCCAACACAGCGGCCAGGCCCACATGCACCACCGGGGCCGAGCCCAGCGCTTGCACGTTGTCGAGCACCAGCGCCCAAGGCAGATCGAGCTGGGCCGCCAAGTGCCTGAACAAACGCCGCAGGTAGGCCGGGAAATCACGCAGGTCGTCGGGCGTGGGGGGCGGCAAGGGCGAGGGCGGCGGGCGTTGCGAGGGCGGCGATGTTGGCAACCCGGCGGGCGGCGTCTCCAGCGTGGTGGCGGCCCCCAAAAAGTGCACCAAGGTGGCGGGGTCGGCGTCGCCGGCGTCCAGTTGCAGCCAGGCGCAGGTCGTGGATCGGGCCTGCAGATAGGTGGCCACCAGCGTGGTTTTGCCCATGCCGGGCGGGCCGCTGATCCAGGTGCCGGGCGCTGCGGCCGCGGCGTCAAGATCGTCAAACAAGCCCTCGCGCTCAAACACCCGGCCCAGCCGTGGCCGCCGCAGTTTGCCCAGCGTGCTTGGGCTGGCGGCGCGTGGTGTTGGCATCGGCCCATCTTAAAACCGGGCCCGGTGCATGCCGGCCCTGCCCCGACAGGCTCCTAGGCCGGCCCGGGCGCCACCCCCAGCAGCGCCAGCGCGCGCTGGAACGATGCGCCGGGCTGGCCCACGTCAAACAACACGCAGCGCAAGCCCACGCGCTGGGCGCCGCCGATGTTGCGGGCCTGGTCATCCACAAACACGCAGGCCTCGGCGGGCAGGCCCAGTTGATCCAGGCAAGCCTGGTAGGCGCGTGCATCAGGCTTGAGGATGTGGCTGTGGGTGGCGTCGCACACCAGGTCAAACAAATCCAGCAGCGGCAGCCGGTTGCGAAACCCGGCGCCATAAAACAGGTCGAGCTCGTTGGACAGGATGGCCAGCCGGCAGCCCGCCGCCTTGGCCGCGTGGATGGCGGCCACCGCCTCGGGGCGGATCACGGCCTGCACGTCGGCGCCGCGCGCGCGCTGCACAAAGGTTTGCATCTCGGTCCACTCTTCGCCCACCAGGCGGCCCACCTCGCGGGTGCGCGCCAACCAGTAATCACGCTCGCTGATGCGGTCGGCCTGCATGTCGCGCCACAGCGCATCGCCGCTGCTGGAAGGCCGGGCCGATACGCGCCACGTGGCCCGCGATGTCGTCGGCCACCAGGATGCCCAGCGTGGCGATGGCGGCCGCGGCGGCCACCGGGTGCGCGCTGTAGGTGTAGCCATGGGCCACTTGCGCCCCGCCGGTGGTGTCGGCGTCAAAAACGTCGGCCACCCGGTCGCCGATGGCCGTGGCGCCCAGCGGCACATAGCCCGGGCTGATGCCCTTGGCCAGGCACCACAGATCGGCCTGCACGCCCCACAGCCGGGTGCCAAACAGGTGGCCGGTGCGGCCAAAACCGGTGACCACCTCGTCGGCGATCAACAGCACGCCGTGGCGGTCGCAGACCTCACGCACCAGCGGCCAGAAGTTGGCCGGCGGCACGATCACGCCACCCGCGCCCTGGATGGGCTCGGCGATGAAGGCGGCCACGGTGTCGGGGCCCTGGAAGATGATCTCGCGCTCAAGTTGCTGGGCCACGATGCGGCCCAGCTCATCCTCGTCTTGCGTATAGGCATTGCGGTAGAGCCAGGGAGAGTCAATGTGAAAGCAGCCCGGCAGCAGCGGCTCGTAGGCACGGCGGAAGTTGGTATTGCCGATGACGCTCATGCCACCAAAGTGCACGCCGTGGTAGCCCTGGCGCATGGCGATGAACTTGCTGCGGTCTTTGTCGCCACGCAGCTTGTGAAACTGGCGCGCGATCTTGAGCGCGCTCTCCACGGCGTCAGAGCCGCCATTGCTGAACATCACCGCGGCCACGCCGTCGGGGCGCATCAGGTCCACCAGCGCGGCGCTCAGCTCGATGGCGCGCGGGTGCGTGGTGCCGCGAAAGGTGTTGAAGAAGGGCAGCTCGTCGAGTTGCGCCACGATCGCGTCGCGCACACGGCGCTCACTGTGGCCCAGGTTGCTGCTCCACAGGCCGGCCACGCCGTCGAGCATCTTGTGGCCATCCACGTCCCAGATCCAGCAGCCCTCGCCGCGCTGGATGATGTCGGGCTTGGCTTTTTTCATCGCGCCCGGGTGCGCCATGGGGTGCCAGATGAACCGGGCGTTGTCGCGATTGAGCAAGTCGGTGGGGGTCATGGGGTTCGGGGCGGGTGGAGCGGGTGGTTGCGGGCAAAGCGGCCCTGGCCCTGGCCGCCTGCGCCGATGCTAGAGGCGGCCGTCAACGCGGCGTTATCAACTTTGCAACCCCCACGGCCCGGGGCAAACCCTGGGAGCCTGCCGGGCTTGGGATCGGGCCCGACCCCAAGCCCGACAGGCTCCTAGCTCCCGTTGTTCGTCGTCGATCACCAAAGCGCGCATGAAGTATCCAGAGAGGCCCGTCGGCGCGATTGTTGCCAAGCGCGGCAGGCGCCTAGGGTAGCGGCTGTTCGGTGAACCGGCATCTTTCGTTCAGGCGAAGATCCGCCATGGCCACGATGGGTGCGAACGGCTGCGATGGGCCAGTGACCAAGCGACACGCAGCGGGCGAGGCGGCCCATTTTTGCCAGTCTGGAACACCTTGTTGACGGGGCATGCGGGCGATCCCTGAGGCGGCGCGCAGGCCAGCGTGCGATAACCCGGGTTGTCATCCAGCGGCGCTGCCGCCCCAACACCCCAGGAGATCCGCATGATCAAGGTTTACATCCTCTACCCCAACAACCCGGGCGTGCGCTTTGACATGGCGTACTACTGTGAGCGCCACATGCCCATGGTCAAGGCCCGCTTGGGCGCGGCTTGCACGGGCTTCACGGTGGATGCCGGTTTGGCCGGCGGCGCACCTGGCCAGCCCGCGCCCTACGTGGCGATCGGGGCTTTGTTGTGCACCTCGGCCGAGGCTTTTGGCGCCGCCATGGCCCAGCACGGGGCCGAGGTGATGGGCGACATCCCCAACTACACCGACGCCCAGCCGGTGCTGCAAATCTGCGAAGTCAAGGTCGCTTGACAGGCGCCTAGCAGGCCGGCGTGGCGGTGGCCTCGATGGCCGATGCAGGGCGCACGGCGCGCTCGATGGCCGCGGCCAGCGCTGGCACGTCGAACGGCTTGGCCACCACGCCGTTCATGCCGGCGTCGAGGTACTGGTGCTGCTGCTCACGCATCACGTTGGCCGTCATGGCCAGGATGGGGATCTGGCCCGGCGCGCCAGGCATGCGGCGGATGGCCCGCGTGGCGTCGATGCCGTCCATGTCGGGCATCTGGATGTCCATCAGCACCAGGTCGTAGGGTGCAAGCTGAACCTGACGCACGGCCTCGCGCCCCGTTTCCACCACGTCGCAGTGGTGGCCCAGTTTTTCAAGCAGGGCCTTGATCAGGATCTGGTTCACCGCGTTGTCTTCGGCAGCCAGCACGCGCAGCGCCTGGCTGGGCTCGGGTTTGGCGGGCGGCCCCTGTGCCCCGCTTGCGGCGGGCAGGTCAGGCAGCGCGCACCGGGGCAAGGGCAGCACCACGGTGAAGCAGCTGCCCTGGCCCAGCACGCTGTGCACCGCCACGCTGCCTTGCATCAGCGACACGATCTCGCGGGTGATGGCCAGCCCCAGGCCAGTGCCGCCGTAGCGCCTGGCGGTGCTGCTGTCGGCCTGGCTGAAACGCGTGAACAGCCGTGGCAGGTCGCGGGCATCGATGCCAATGCGGTGTCGCTGACCTTGATGCTGAGCTCCACCAGCCCGTCGTCCAGGGCCCGGTGCGAGAGCGCCACCGTGACGCCACCGGTTTCGGTGAACTTCAGGGCATTGCCGATGAGATTGAACAGCACCTGGCGCAGCCGGCTGGCGTCACCCCGCAGGGCGGGCGGCAAGCCGGGCGGCAGCTGCAGCGCCAGCGTCAGGCCACGCGCCCCGGCACGCTCGGCCAACAAGCTCACCACCTCCTGCACCGTGTCAACCGGGCCAAACGGCAGCAGCTCCAGCGCCATGCGTCCGGCTTCGATCTTGGACAGATCGAGGATGTCGTTGAGCACTGCCAACAAGCTTTGGCCCGAGCTGCGAATCAGCTCGGCCTGGCGTTGTTGCTCGGGGTTGAGCCGGCCTCTGAGCAGCAGGCCGATCATGCCCAGCACGCCATTGAGCGGCGTGCGCATCTCGTGGCTCATGGTGGCCAGAAAACGGGACTTGGCTTCGTTGGCCGCCTCTGCCGCGCCCTTGGCGCGCGTCAGCTCGCGCTCGGCCTCGGTGACGTCGCGATAGACGCCGATCGTGCCGCCGTCGGGTGTGCCGCGCTCGATGACGTGGATCACCTTCTGGTTGCCGCCGAAAGGCAGCGCGTACTCGCCGTGGGCCTCCAGGCGCATGGCGTGGCGTTGCGCTACCCAGGCCTGTCTGGCCTCGGGCGTGTCGTCGGGCAGCAGCGCGGCGGCGGCCACCTCGGCCAAGGTCTGGAACGGCACGCCCACGCGCAGGGTGTGCACCAGCCACGGAAATAGCGCGACATAACGTCGGTTCCAGGTCACGACCCGGCTGTCACGGTCCAGCAGCAGCAGGCCATCGTTCATCGACGCCAGGGCCTGGTCCAAAGTGGCTTTGGAGGCGGCCAGCTCGGCGCGCGCGCGGCCCAGGCGCTTGACATGGGCATGGCCCAACGCGGCGGCCGCCAGCAGCATGGCGATGAAGCCGCCGGCCAGCACGATGATCAGCCGACGGTGGCTCTGGCCATCGCGCAGCACCACGTCCAGGTTCAAGCTGGCGGCCAGCATCACGCCGGGATAAAGCGTGGGCCGGGCCACCAGGATGGCGGGTTGCTGGTCCAGCCGGCCCGCCGCGCGCCAAGCCTGGCCGGTGGACGAGGCCGCCGCCAGTGCGGGCCGCAGGCGGGCCGGCGTGGCGGGCTCGGCGGGTTGCACACTCACCAGCAAGCCACCGTTGGCCCGCTCGACGGTCACGGTCAGGCCGGCAATGTCGGCCGACTGCGCCGCAATGCCGGCCAACACCGACACCGGCACCTCGGCCACCAGCAGCACGTCGTGCATGCCCAGGCGCAGCGGCCGCGCAAAGTACAAGGCCGCCTCGGCCGTGGCGGCATTGATCACCGGATCGCTGATGGCCAAGGCCGGCGTGGCCTGCGCCAGCACCTCGGCAATGAACGCGGGTGGCAGCCCGATCCCCAGGCGATGGCTGCTGTCCCGCCCAGCCGCCAATACCCGGCCGTCGGCCGCCAGCAAGGCCATGTCACGCAGCATCAGGTTCTGGCGCAAAACCTGCCTCAGCAGCCGGTTGACACGGTCGGCGGAGGTGTCGGGGCCGATGGGCGCCGCCTCGGCCAGCGGCTCGGCCAGGCCCGCCAGCAACACGTCAAGCCCCAAGAAACTGCGGTTGATGGCGGCCTCGGCGCCGCTCACGAACCGCATGACACGGGTTTCACTGCCGGCGAGCGTGTCGGTTTGCTGCATGCGCAGCAGCATGGCGGCGATCACCACCACGGCCGCGATGAACAGCGCCGCGCCACTCCACAGCACGACCAGGACCCAGCGTTCGGTGCGCATGGCGCTAAGGCACGGCTTCAATGCCCGCCACGGGCGCAATGGATTGGTTCCAGACCTCCGCGCATCGGGCGCCGCAGCGCGCCACCCAGCGTGGCAACGAGTTGCTGGTGAGCAGCTCGCGCAGGCGCTTCTGGTCGGCGGTGGTGGGGCGGATCACCACCATCTTGCCCCGGCGGCCGGCGGTACAGGTGCCCGCGCCACTGTTGCAGGCAATGCCTTCATCGGTTTGGCGGTCGGCTTCGGTCCAGATGGCTTGTTCGAGCAGGGGCAATTGCTGCTTGAGAAGGCCACGCAACTCAGGGCTTAGCTTGCCCCAGGCCACGCTATTGGCGGCAAATACCGCCAGGCCCCAGCCGATGGCCAGAGTGTGCAGATGGCTGGTGATCTCATGCAGCCCGATGGTGTTGCCCGACATGGCGCCCGTGATGGCGCAGTCCAGTGAACCCGCGCGCATGCGCGGCATCAGATCGGCAAAAGTGGTCGTCACGGGCAGGCCACCCACGGCGTCGATCAGGTTCGCCTGGGTCAGGCCCGACACCCGCACGCGGCGGCCCGCCAGGTCATCGAGCTTGGCGAAGGCCTGGTTGCAAAAAATCACCTGCGCCGGGTAGGCGTAGATGGCCAGCAGCTCCAGGCCGTGGCGCCCGCGCAGCTGCGACTCCAGCACCGGGCGGTACGCGGCCACCGTGCGCCGCAACGTGGCCATGTCGGGATTCAGGCCGGCCAGATCGGGCGCGCCGAGCAGCGGCTCCTCGGCCATCGACAGGGTCAGCGTGGCGGTGCCAAACGGCACCACGCCGAGCTGCATCAGGCGCAGCATGTCCTGGCCACGGATGCCGGCACGGTCTCGGCCCGCACACGGCCCTGTGTGAGCGCGGGCAGCGTGCGCGTCCAAAAAGGCTCTTCGTGGTGGGTGTACGGACCCAGATTGGCGAGCCCGCCCACGATGCGCAGCTGGGTGATCGGTGCCGCCGGGGCGCTGGCCGGCAAGCCAGGAGGCTGAGCCCAGGCGCTGGCGGCGCAAAGACAGCCATACAGCCCAATAGCCAGGGCCAGCCTCGGAGGCCAGCGAGCAAGATCGGCGTTTGAAGAGTGCATCTTGTTCTCGGGGCGGGTGGCGCAGCATACGGCAGCAGTACTCGCTTTTGGGGCGGGCCCAGGCCGCCTGAAAACCGCTACCCTTTGGACTTTGCAGCGCGCCGTTGTGGCGCTTGGGAGTTGCGCATGGCTTTGAACAAAATTCTTGTCGCTCAAGGGGGCGGCCCCACCGCCGTGATCAACCAAAGCCTGGTGGGCGTGGTGCTCGAAGCTCGGCGCCACAAGGGCATTGACCTGGTTTACGGCGCGCGCCACGGCGTGCGCGGCATCATCAATGAAGATTTTGTGGACCTGACGCAAGAGACCAGCCACAACCTGGAGCTGGTGGCGGCCACGCCCTCGTCGGCCCTGGGCAGCACCCGCGACAAGCCCGACCTGGCGTATTGCCAAAAGATCTTTGAGGTGCTCAAGGCGCACGGCATTGGCCACTTCTTCTACATCGGTGGCAATGATTCGTCGGACACCGTGCGCATCGTCAGCGAGCAAGCCCGCCAAGCCGGCTACCCGCTGCGCTGCATCCACATCCCCAAAACCATTGACAACGATCTGGTGGGCAGCGACCACACGCCCGGGTTCCCGTCGGCGGCGCGGTTCGTGGCGCAAGCCTTCGCGGGCGCCAACCTCGACAACGCGGCGCTGCCCGGGGTCTACATCGGCGTGGTGATGGGCCGGCACGCCGGATTTTTGACGGCGGCGTCGGCCTTGGGCAAAAAATTCCCGGACGACGGCCCGCACCTGATCTACCTGCCCGAGCGCGTGTTTGTGCTGGCGCAGTTCCTGGCCGACGTCAAAGCCAGCTACGCCCGTTTTGGCCGCTGCGTGATTGCCGTGAGCGAGGGCATCCACGACGCCGCGGGCCAACCCATCCTGGCCCAGCTGGCCAAAGATCTGGAAGTTGATGCCCACGGCAACGTGCAGTTGTCAGGCAATGGCGCGCTGGCTGATCTGCTGTGCGAGGAGATCAAATCCAAGCTCGGCATCAAGCGCGTGCGCGGCGACACCTTTGGCTACTTGCAGCGCTGCTTCATCGGCTGCGTATCCGACGTGGACCAGCGCGAGGCCCGCGAGGTGGGCGAAAAGGCCGTGCAGTTTGCGATGTGGGGCGTCAATGGCGAGCACCGTTGTGGCTCTGTGGCCATCCAGCGCACGGGTTATTACTCGGCCGACTACACGTTGCTGCCACTCACCGACGTGGCCGGCAAAACCCGGGTGATGGACGACGCGTTCATCAACGAGGCCGGCACCGACGTGACCGATGCTTTCCGCATGTACCTGCGGCCGCTGCTGGGTTCAGGCTTGCCCGACGCCTACCGGCTGCGGCCGGCACCCGTGGCCAAAGTATTGGGCTGAAAGCGCCCCCAAGGCCGCCGCAAGCGGCCGCGCGGGCCTCAAGGCTTGCGTGACTGGGCAATCAGCGCGTCGGCCACGGCCAGGGCGCGCTCGGGCGTGCCGGCAATCGATGGCGAGGTCATGTAGCGGCCCTGGATGCCCAGCGTGGGCACGCCTTCGATCTTGAAGCCCTCGGCCAGGGCGCGCGCTTGCCGCACTTTGGTGGCCACCGAGAAGCTCTTCATGGTGTCGATGATCTTGGTGGCGTCGGCGCCATTGGCCGTGGCCCAGGCCGCAATGTCGGCGTCTTTGTCCAGCCGCTGGTGCTGCACGTGCAGCGCGGCAAACACCATGCGGTGCAGCGTGTCGACCAGGCCCAGGGCCTCCAGCGCAAAGTACAGCCGCTGCATCGGCTCTTGGGCCGCGTTGAAGGCCACCGATACGCGGCGGAAGTTGACTTGCGCGGTGGGCAGCTTGCGCGCCCAGGCATCCAGCTGGGGCTCAAAGGCGTTGCAGTGTGGGCACCAGTAGCCGAAGAACTCGACCACGTCCACTTTGCCCTCGGGCACGGCCACGGGCTGTGCCACGCGGTGGAAATCTTTGCCCTCCAGCGGCGCGCCTTGCGCCCACAGCGGGCTGCTCAGGCTGGCCAGCACCCCACCGGCAGTGCAGATCATCAAATCACGACGGTTCATGTTTCACCTTTTTGGACGGACAAAGAATCAACGCGGGATGGACAACGCCGGTGGACGGAGGTTCAAGCTACTTTCACGGCCTTCAGCGCTCAATGCGCACCAGGTTGGCATCGATGCCCGCAGCGCTGAGCTTGCCCTGGGCCTCTTCGGCCTCGTCGCGGCTGTCAAACGGCCCCAGGCGCACCCGGTACACGGTGCGCCCAGATTGCTCACGCTCGGTGATCCTGGCGCCCAGGCCCATCAAGGCCAGCTTGGCGCGCTGGGCCTCGGCGTCGTCGGTGCGCGCAAACGCGCCGGCCTGCACAAAGAAGGTGGTGGCGGCTGCGCCAGTGGCTTTGGCGGCCGATGCGGGCTTGGCGCTGGGGGCTGCGCTGGCGGATGCGCCGGTTTGAGCACCCGGCTCGGCCGACAGGATGGCTGCCGGATCGCGGCGGCTGCGCACGGCGCTGGCGGCCGTGCTGGCCGCTGGCGTGCTGGCGCGCGCGGCCGAGGCGCTGCGTGAGGGCGCCGACGCCCTGGAGGCTGTCACCGGTTCGGCTGCTGCGGGGGCGGGTGCTGCCGTGCCGGCGGCGCCCTCGTTGTCAACGGGCTCCGAGGCCACGGCGTGCGGCCGCGCGGGTGTTTTGCCCGCCAGCGGCGCGTTGGGATCCCAGCGCTTGTTGCGCTCGGCCTCGGCGGCGTCTTGCTCGGCTGAATGGCCAGGCACCTTGTTGACGAACGGCACCGGTGCCTTGGTGATGTAGAGCGCCACGCCCAGGGCCACGGCCAAGCCGACCAACAGGCCGATCACCAAGCCCGTCACAAAACCACCGTTTTGGGCTTTCATCAGATCGTCTCCTCGGGGGCGGTGCCAGCATCGTCTGGCGGCTGGTCGCGGCCCATAGCCTCCGGCGCGCTCACGCCCATCATGGCCAGCCCGTTGCGCAGCACCTGGCGAGTGGCGGTGAGCAAGGCCATGCGGGCCGCAGCCAGCGCGGCGTCATCGGCCAGCAAGCGCTCGGCGCCGTAATAGCTGTGGTAGGCCGCAGCCAGGTCACGCAGGTAAAACGCCACGTCATGCGGCGCCAGGTCAGCGGCGGCGGCGCTCAGCATGTCGGGGTAAGCCGCCAGCCTGAGCATCAAGGCCAGCTCGGTGGGCGCGGTCAGCAGCGACAAGTTGGCTTCGGGGGCCACGGCTGCGCCCAGGCGCTCGGCATACTTTGCCAGCACCGAGCAAATGCGCGCGTGCGCCATTTGCACGTAGAACACCGGGTTTTCGTCGTTGGCTTTGAGCGCCAGGTCCACGTCAAAAACAAACTCGGTATCGGCCTTGCGGCTGATCAAGAAGAAACGCACGGCGTCGCGGCTGGTCCACTCGATCAGGTCGCGCAGCGTGACGTAGCCACCGGTGCGTTTGCTGATCTTGACCTCGGCGCCGCCCTTCATCACCGTGACCATTTTGTTCAGCACGTACTCGGGCCAGCCCTGCGGCACGCCCACGTTGGCCGCTTGCAGGCCGGCGCGCACGCGGGCAATCGTGCCGTGGTGGTCGCTGCCCTGGCAGTTGATGACCTTATCGAACCCACGCTGCCACTTGTTGATGTGGTAGGCCACGTCGGGCACAAAGTAGGTGAACGTGCCGTCGGTCTTGCGCATCACGCGGTCTTTGTCGTCACCGTAGTCGGTGCTGCGCAACCACAGCGCGCCTTCGTGCTCATAGGTTTTGCCAGCGGCGGTGAGGCGCGCCACGGCATCAGCCACCCGGCCTTCGCTGTACAGGCTGGACTCCAGAAAGTAGTTCTGGAATTGCACGCCAAAAGCTTGCAAGTCCAGATCCTGCTCGTGGCGCAAATAGGCCACGGCAAACTGGCGGATCGAATCGATGTCGTCGATATCGCCGCTGGCTGTGAAGGCGCGGTCGTCGGCGTGCACGGTTTTTTGGGCCAAAAAATCAGCGGCAATATCAGCGATGTAGTCGCCGTTGTAGGCGTCCGCTGGCCAACCGGCGTCGCCCGGTTTCAGGCCTTTCAGCCGCGCCTGCGTGGACTGGGCCAGCGTGGCGATTTGCACGCCGGCGTCGTTGTAATAAAACTCGCGCGTCACATCCCAGCCCTGGCTCTCGTAGAGCCGGCAAATCGCGTCGCCCAGGGCGCCCTGGCGGCCGTGGCCCACGTGCAGCGGGCCGGTGGGGTTGGCGGACACAAACTCCACCATCAGCTTTTTGTGGATGGGCGGCTGCTCGCCAAAGTGCCCAGCTGCGGCCAACACCTCGGCCACCACGGCTTGTTTGGCGGCGGCACTGAGGCGCAGGTTGATGAAACCGGGGCCGGCGATCTCCAGCGCTTCAACCCAATGCTGCACGGCGGGCTGCGCCTGCAGCGCGGCCACCAGGGCGGTGGCCAGCTCGCGCGGGTTGCGCTTGAGTGTGCGCGCCAGTTGCATGGCCGCGGTGATGGCAAAGTCGCCATGGGCCGCCTGCTTGGGCGACTCAAAGGCGGGCTCAAAAACGGTGTCAGGGGCGAGCTGATGCACGGCGGTGGCCAAGGCCTCCAGCAGTGCTACTTTGGCTTGAATCATGGGCGGCGATTCTACGGTTCGGGGGTGGTGGGGCCGCCGTGCGCCGGGGCATCAGAGCTTGAGAAGGAATCCGATGCGCCAGCACCGGATTTCAGTTTTATGCGTTTGTTGCCGAAACCTGGGGCTGAACTCGCGGAACATCATGTCTGCTCGCCAACTGTTTGCATCGCCTTTTGCCGCCACCCAGCCCTTGTTGACCGCCGACCCGGATTTGCCGGAAAGCCTGGGCCTGCCCCAGCGCATCGGCAAATACCGGGTGATCTCACGCTTGGGCGAGGGCGCCACCAGCGAGGTGTTTCTCGCCGAAGATGAATTTCACCACCAGCGCGTGGCGATCAAGCGTGTGCGCCTGGCGTCGCTCGGTGAAACGCAGCAAACCCAGGTGGAGAACCACTACCGCGAGCGGTTTTTTGCGGCGGAGGCCGCGCTGGTGGGCAAGTTGCAGCACCCGAACGTGGTGCAGATTTTTGACGCCGTGGCCGACCCGATCCAGCCCTATCTGGTGATGGAATACGTGCCCGGCGACACCTTGCGGCGCTTTTGCCGGCCTGATTCGCTGCTGTCGCTGGCGCAAATTGTGGAGATCGGCTTCAAGTGCGCGATGGCGCTGAATTACGTGGCGCGGCTGGGCTTGATCCATCGCGACATCAAGCCCGCCAACATCCTGGCCATGGTCACCAATGACCTGGTGGTTGACATCAAGATCAGCGACTTTGGCAGCGTGTTTGACCACGGCAGCGACCGCACGCAAGTGTTTCGGGTGGGCTCGCTGGCCTATATGTCGCCCGAGCAGCTGGACGGCAGCACGCTGGACACGCGCGCCGACATGTACTCGCTGGCGGCGGTGCTGTACCACTTGATTGCCGGCCGCCCGCCCTTTGACGCGCCCCATCAAATGGCCTTGATGCACCAGATTTACAACGCCGAAGCGCCGCCGCTGACCAGCTTGCGCGACGGCGTGCCGCCGCGCATGGAGGCCTTGCTGCGCCAGGCCTTGTCCAAAAAGCCCGAGCACCGCCCAGCGGGCTGGGATGACTTTGCCCGCAGCTGGTCCCTGTTGGTGTCCAACGGTGAGGTGCCCGTGGGTCGGCTGCAGGACGTGCTGGACTCCGAGCGCTTCAACCTGCTGCGCACGCTGGAGTTTTTTGAAGGTTTTGGCGATGTGGAGCTGTGGGAGGTGGTGCACCGCGGCCATTGGCAGCGCCACAAATATGGCGCCGCGCTGTACCGCAAGGGCGACGAGGGCCGCACCTTTCACATCATTGCCCAGGGCGAGATCGAGGTTTACCGCGACGGCGTGCGCGTGGCGCAGCTGGGCGCGGGCACGTCGGTGGGCGAGATGGCCTACCTGGCGCCCAGCCCCGCCTTGCGCGTGCACAGCGTGGACGTGCTGGTGGCGTCGGCAGCCACCACCATCGCCTTCACGCCAGACTCCATCGAGATCCTGAGCCCGACCACCCGCCACCTGTTTGACGCGGCCTTCATCCGCGTATTGGTGCGCCGGCTGCACGCCGCGCATGAAATGCTGGCGCACCCGAGGCGCATTCTTTAGCGCGGTGTGGGGTGGGGCACGGCTGCCGCACACGGCGGGGCAGGCTCCTGGGAGCTTGTCAGTGAATTCGTGAAAACGATCACGACGGGCGCGTCGCCTGGCTTTGCCGGCCGCCGGTTTTGTACGCGCAACCCTGGCCATCGGCGTTGAACCATTGCCGATGGCGGGGCGCTCTGCTCCAATCGGCGTCGGCCCGCCGGGCCACACCAACCCCCAAGAGGATGAGACCCACCATGTTCAAGCAACTTTCCACCATTGTCGTCGCCATGATGTTGTGTGCTGGCGTGGCCCACGCCGCCCCGCCGGCCGCCGCCAGCGCCGATTGCGTTCAGCAAGCCGCCGACAAAAAGCTGGCCGGCGCGGCCAAAAACAGCTTTGTCAAGAAGTGCTCGGGCGGCGCGGCCATGTCGCCTGCTGCTGACGCTTGCAACATGCAAGCCAAAGAGAAAAAACTGGCCGGTGCCGCCAAAAACAGCTTCGTCAAGAAGTGCACCGCCGACGCCAAGTAATCGACGGACATCGCGCGCTTCACCGCGCGCGTCTGGTCAATGGGCTGCCACCTTCGGGTGGCGGTTTTGTTTGTGGCGCCGCCTGCGGGCAGCGTTGTTGTTGCCCGGCGCTACTTGATTGGCGCGTCAAGCCCGCATCAGACCGTCAACAAGCCCCGCGCCAGCAGCACGCCAGCCAACGGCAGCACCAGCATCAGGTGCGCCGCGCGCATCACGCGGCGGCAAGGGGGTTGATGCCCCGGTGGGCCACGCCACAGCGGGCGCCGCGGCGTGCAAATCGCAGCGCGCCAACGCGGCCGTGCTGGACAAAAAAACCACCCAGCTCAGGATGGCGAGCAGGTGGGCGTATGCCAGGCAGGCGTCTAACCACATGGGGCGTGATTGTGGCTGGGGTGCCGGGCCAGAGCGCGGTCCGGGATCAGGCCGCCGCCGCGCGCCAAAACGCCGGGTCGCCGTAGTGGTGCTTGAGAAAGTCGATCCACAGCCGCACCCGCAGCGGCAGGTGTTTGCGCTGCGGCACCACCGCGTAGATGCCATTGGGCGGCGCCGCAAAAGCCTCCAGCACCGGCACCAGGGCGCCGGTGGCGATGTCGTTTTGAACCTCCCAGGTGCTGCGCCAGGCCAGGCCCAAGCCTTGCCGACACCAGGCATGCAGCACCTGGCCATCGCTGCAATCAATGCGCCCGCTGGGGCGCAAATGGCTCGTTTGCCCGTCCACGCTGAAGGCCCAGCCGCGGGTCTGGCTGGCGTCGGACGACAGCGTCAGGCATTCATGCCGGCTCAGGTCGCTCGGCTGCTGCGGTACACCCGCACGCTTCAGGTAGGCGGGCGCCGCCACGCACAGCCGGCGGTTGTCGGCCAGGCGCACGCTCACCAGGCTGGAATCGGGCATGTCGCCCACGCGCACCGCGCAGTCAAAACCCTCGTTGACGATGTCCACCACGCGGTCGCTCAGGTTCAGCGACAGGTTCACGTCGGGGTGCAGCGCCAAAAAACCTGGCACCAGCGGCGCCACGTGGCGGCGTCCAAAACCGGCCGGCGCAGTGATACGCAAAAAGCCGCTGTCCTTGACACCGCCGGCCGATACGCTGGACTCGGCGTTGACGATGTCGGCCAGGATGCGCTGGCAGTCTTCCAGAAACGCGCTGCCCTCGTGCGTGAGCGTGATGCGCCGCGTGGTGCGCAGCAGCAGCTTCACGCCCAGACGCTGCTCCAGCGCGTCAAGGCGCCGGCCCACCACCGCCGGCGCCACGCCCTCGCTCAGCGCTGCCGCCGTGAGGCTGCCTTTGCCGGCCACCGATACGAACGATTCGATTTGTTTTAAGCGATCCATGCCGGCAGATTACACGCGCACAAGTCATCAATCAACGCCTGCCGCTGGGGTTGATAACGTCTGAATTTGTCATGAATCTACGCAATTGACGTGACTTAATAGCGGTGCACAACCGTAATACAGTGCCAACTCATCATGACAAACTCCCATCTATCCCAGCCCGAGGCGGTGTTGTTTGACGCCTACGGCACCTTGTTTGACGTCTACAGCGTGGGCTTGCTGGCCGAACAGATGTTTGCGGGCCAGGGCAATGCGCTGGCGCAGCTGTGGCGCGACAAGCAGATCGACTACACGCGCCTGGCGTCGATGAGCGGGCGCTACCGGCCGTTTTGGGACCTGACCCGCGCCGGGCTGCGCTACGCCGCGCTGCGGCTGGGCCTGGTGCTGGACCGCGTGGCCGAGGACCGGCTGATGAACCAATACCGCCACTTGTCGGCGTTTCCTGAAAACCGCGACGTGCTGATGACGCTGCAACAGCGTGGCATCCGCGCGGGCATCCTGAGCAATGGCGACCCCGAGATGCTGGCGGTGGCTGTCAAGAGCGCGGGCTTTGGCGAGCTGATCAAGCCCGTGCTCAGCGCCCACACTGTGCAGCGCTTCAAGACCGACCCGGCGGTGTACCAGCTCGGCCCCGATGCCTTCGATCTGCCCGCCAAAAAGATTTTGTTCGTCTCCAGCAACGGCTGGGACGCCATCGGTGCCACCTGGTTTGGCTACACCACGCTTTGGGTCAACCGCGCCGGCTTGCCACTTGAGCAACTGGGCACGGAGCCCACCCACGTCGGCCGCAGCTTGCGCGACGTGCTTGAATTTTTTCCATCGAATTTCGCTTCCGCTTCCACTTCGGCTTCTGCCTGAATGCTTACTTCTCAAGGACTCACCATGCCCGATCGCAGCACCGCCCGCACCACCCACCACGGTCTGCAAGTGGCCACCACGCTGTCGCGTTTCATTGAAGACCGCGTGCTGCCCGGCACCGGCGTGAGCGCCGCCACGTTCTGGGCCGGGTTTGACGCCATCGTGCGTGACCTGGCGCCCAAGAACATTGCGCTGCTGGCCGAGCGGGATCGCCTGCAAACTCAAATCGATGCCTGGCATACCGCCAACCCCGGCCCGATATCGGACATGCCCGCCTACCGCGCCTTTCTTGAGCGCATCGGCTACCTGCAGCCCGTGCCGGCCGGCACACAAGCCACCACCACCAACGTGGACGCCGAGCTGGCGCTGCAGGCCGGCCCGCAGTTGGTAGTGCCCATTCTGAATGCGCGTTATGCACTCAACGCCGCCAACGCGCGCTGGGGCTCGTTGTATGACGCGCTGTACGGCACCGACGTGATCGCCGAGACCGGCGGCGCCGAGCGCGCCGGTGGCTACAACCCCGTGCGTGGTGCCAAAGTGATTGCCTACGCGCGCGCCGCGCTGGATCAGGCCGCGCCGCTGGTGGGTGCCTCGCACACTGACGCCACGGGCTACGCAGTGCAAGACGGCAAGCTGGTGGTGTCGCTCAAGACTGGCGGAAGCACGGGCTTGAAAGACGCCGCGCAGTTGGCGGGTTATCTGGGCGATGCGGCAGCACCCACATCAGTGCTGCTGGCCCACAACGGCCTGCACATGGATGTGCTGATCAACCGCACAACCACCATCGGCCAATCGGACGCCGCCGGCATCAGCGACGTGGTGATGGAAGCCGCGCTGTCCACCATTCTTGACCTCGAAGACTCGGTGGCCGCAGTAGACGCCGACGACAAACTGCTGGCCTACGCCAACTGGCTGGGCATCCTGCAAGGCACGCTCACCGAGACCGTGGCCAAGGGCGGCAGCAGCTTCACCCGGGGCCTGAACCCCGACCGCGTCTACACCGCGCCCGCCGGCCAAGGCGAGGTGGTGCTGCACGGCCGCGCGCTGATGTTCTTGCGCAACGTGGGCCACTTGATGACCAACCCGGCCATCCTTTACGGCAGCGTGGGTGGCGCCGTTCAAGAGATCCCCGAAGGCATCATGGACGCGGTCATCACCACCACCATCGCGCTGCATGACCTCAAGCCTGCCCCCGGCCAGCCAGTGCGCAACTCACGCCGGGGCTCGGTGTACATCGTCAAGCCCAAGATGCACGGCCCGGCCGAAGTGGCTTTTACCGCCGAGCTGTTTGGCCGCGTTGAGCAGCTGTTAGGCCTGCCTGAGTCCACCGTCAAGCTGGGCATCATGGACGAAGAGCGCCGCACCAGCGTCAACCTGAAAGCCTGCATCGCGGCGGCCGCCAGCCGCGTGGCTTTCATCAACACCGGCTTCCTGGACCGCACCGGCGACGAGATGCACACCGCCATGCTGGCCGGCCCGATGATGCGCAAGGGCGACATGAAAACCAGCGCCTGGATCGCGGCCTACGAGCGCAACAACGTGCTGGTGGGCCTGAGCTGCGGCCTGCGGGGGCGCGCCCAGATCGGCAAGGGCATGTGGGCCATGCCGGATCTGATGGCCGCGATGATGGAACAAAAAATCGCCCACCCCAAAGCCGGCGCCAACACCGCCTGGGTGCCCAGCCCCACCGCCGCCACGCTGCACGCGCTGCACTACCACCAGGTCGACGTGTTTGCGGTGCAGAAGGCGCTGGAAAAGGCCGACGCCCAATCGGATCAAGCGCACGAGCGGGCAGCGCTGCTAGAAGGCCTGCTGACTATTCCCGTGGTCAAGCCCGCCCAGGCTGCCAAGTGGACCGAGCTTGAGAAACAGCAAGAACTGGACAACAACGCCCAGGGCATCCTGGGCTACGTGGTGCGCTGGATCGACCAGGGCGTGGGCTGCAGCAAGGTGCCCGACATCAACGGCATCGGCCTGATGGAAGACCGCGCCACGCTGCGCATCAGCAG
>JAYWDK010000071.1:0-7266 GCA_043779845.1 Betaproteobacteria bacterium
CGTGCGCCGTCCGCGCGCCCGCAAGCCCGCGCGGCAGGGGATGCGCCGGCCAAGGCCAACGCCCAGCCCCGCTGGCGCGACACCGACCTGCAATTGCAGGGCCCGGTGGTGGCTGAGTTTCAAAAGCTGTTTCTCGCCAACTGGGCCAGCCAGCGAGGCGAGCCCTTGGCGTCCCGCAACTACTTTCCGCCGCCGGTCAACGCAGGCCAGCAAGTGGTGCGCGCCATCGGCAGCTCGCCCGACGAGCCCTTCAGCCTGATCTACGCCACGCTGCTGTCGGCCATCGGCAGCGCCGAGACCAGCGTGCACCTGACCAGCGCCTACTTTGTGCCCGACCCTCAATTGCTGGCGGCCCTGGAGGCCGCCGCCCAGCGGGGCGTGGACGTGACGCTGATCCTGCCCAGCCAGACCGATTCAGGGCTGGTGTTCCATGCCGGGCGCAGCCACTACGGCCCGCTGCTGCGGGCAGGCGTCAAGATCTACCAGCGGCGGGGCGTGATCCTGCACGCCAAGACCGTGCTGATCGACGGCGTCTGGGCCACGATCGGATCCACCAATCTCGACTGGCGCAGCTTTTTGCACAACCACGAGCTGAACGCCGTGGTGCTGGGCGCCGGTTTTGGCCGCCAGGTGCAGGCCATGTTTGACAAGGATCTGGCGGCCTCAGACCTGGTGCTGCTGGACCAATGGCGGCACCGGCCCTGGGAGCAGCGCGTCAAGGAGACATTCTCCCGGGCCTGGGCCTACTGGCTTTGAGCCGGCCATGCCTTGCTCTGCCTGGGGCAGGTATTTGTTCGTCAGCGTACAGACGCTTGGACCTTGAGACCTTACAACCGGCCATGGCGTTGTACTGCCCCTGCTGCCAGGATGCGGGGCCTGGGAGCTGCGGCCCTGCGCTCCCAACGCTGAACTGAGGGCGCCGCCATGCTGTTAACCGGCTTCAAATCCACCCGCCTGCGCCCACGCCGGTTGCGGCATGGCTTGGCACGGCGCCTGCGTTTGCAGGGCTTGGCCTGATGGGCGTGCTGATGGCGCTGTCCGCCGAGCACGTCGCACCTCGCCCCGCCACCGCCACCGCCAAGCTGCCCACCTCTCGTTTGGCTTCGGGGCCGGACGTGGACATGGTGGACATGGACACGCTGCTGAGCGCCGTCAAAGCCAGGCTGTGCCTCTGCGTTGGCACGCCACCGGAGACCGACCTGGCGGCGCACCCAGACGCGGCGCGGCGGGTGCAGGTCAGCGTGCTGGAGTGTGTGGCCGCGCTGGACCAACTCCAGGCGACCCTGCGCAACGAGCTTGCCCGTTGCCACCACCTTGAACTGGCGGTTCTGGACGCCAACAGTGCGCTGGCCCAGGCCCGCGCCGAGCTGGCGGGCACCCAGGCGGATGAGCATTAAGCCCGCCACATGGCTTTGCATGATGGCCTCACGCTGCTGCCAAACCGCAGCTTTTTTCAGCAACGCCTGCAGCAAGCCGTGGCTCGCGCGGTATCGCACCAGCATGCACTGGCTGTTCTGACTGTCGGCCTCGACGGCTTCAAGCCCATCAACGACGAGCATGGACATGCCGTGGGCGACGAGCTGTTCAAGATCGTGCCGACGTGCCTGACGCGCACGCTGCGTGCCCAAGACCTGGTCTGCCGCCTGGGTGGCGACAAATTTGGCTGCTTGCTGGGCGGCCTGCCCAAGCAGGCGCAGCTTGGCCAGTTGGCCACTCAGCTGTTTGACGCCGTGGCCGCGCCCATGGTGATGGGCCCGACAGGCTCCCAGCATCGGCATTGCCATGTGCCCGACCGACGGCACCACGCCCGATGTGTTGCTCAGGAACGCCCACACCACCATGTACCGCGCCAAGCGGTAGCAAATTCGCTACGCTTTTTTCAGCGAGTTGGTCGACGATTGAGGCCCGGCCTGGGCGGGCTTATTGGCCTGCCCGGGCTGCGCTTGGGCTTGTGGTTGGGCGTGGGCTTGTGCTTGTGCTTGTGCTTGTGCTTGTGCTTGTGCTTGCGCAGCGTCTTGTGCACCGGCCCGCGCCTGCGATTTGGCAAACTCGGCCACCATCGCCAACCAGGCGCCGGGCGGCACCTTGTTCAGCAGTTGGGCCAGCACCTGTGGCAGCAGCCCTACCAGCAAGGCAGGTTTCAGCACCCACCGCCATGGCCGGCTCCAGGCCAGTACGCCGCCCAGCGCCATGGCCCCGAGTGCCAAGCCCAGCGGGTGCTTTTTGGCCAACGGTTGCAGCAAGGTCTTGGCCGCAGCGCCCAAGGCCGCGGCGGTAGTGCGCAAGGGATGTTGCGCCCACCACGGCCCCAGCGCGGCCATTACCAGTGAACTCAGCACGGGGCCGCCGGGCAGGGCGTTCAGGCCGTTCGCCAGGGCGGCAGCCAGGCCTTGCGCGGCGCCACCCAGGCGGCCGTTGCCTGAGCCCATGTCGGCGGGCGCGGCACGCGGCGCACGCAAGGCTTGGCGCAGGTGCTCACGCGAGGTGGCCAGTTTTTCTGCCGGGCTGAGCAGGCTGCGGGTCATGGCGCAGACTCCTCGCGCAGCATTTGCAGGTCGGCTGACATTTGCCGGCGCACGTTGTCAAACGCGCCGCCCAGGCTGGACGCACGCGCGGCTCGCAGGCACCACCAGGCGCCGGCCGCAGGCGCCAAGGGCACGGCGCCTAACATCCACGTTACTTGTCCTGGCGCGGCCGGCATCATCGCCCACAGCATGAGCGCCACGCCCGCCAGCACGGCGGTCACACCCACGCAGCACAGCGCGGCCGCACTGAGCAGGGCACGGCGCCGCCAGTCGGCAGTGGTTTGACCCCATTCGTCGGCCACCAGCTCGGCGTAGGCCTGCGCGTGGTCGGCCAGCAATTGCGGCCGGCGGGTGATCAGGTGCAGCAAGGCTTGGATCATGGGTGGCACGGTAAAAAGCCCCACTGGGCGAGCGGGCGCCAGCAGGGCAGGGTGGGCATCAACAAGCGCCGGGTGTTGGTTGGGGGGGCACTCAGCGGCGGTCGCGCTGGCCGGTCATCAGGCTGACCAGAGCCATCAGGGCGGCGCCCGTGGCCGCCGCGATCAACACGGCCTTGACGGGCTCGTGCTGAATGTAGCTCACGGTGCCGTCCGAGGCGCGCTGGGCCCTATCACGCAGTTGCAGCGACGTATCGCGCACGGCGTCCACCCCGCGGTGCATCATTGCGGTGGCTTGCTCGGTAGTTTTATTAGCTTGGTCACGCAGGTCATGCACTGAGTTAGACAGGCCGTCGAGCGCTGAATTGGCCAGGTGCTGGGTGGACTGGATAGCGTTCTCGGTCTGCTGGACCACGGGATCAAGAAGGTCTTGGAGGGTGTCTGCGGGCTTGCGATTGAACATGATGAATCCTTTAAAAAAGTGGGTGGGGCGTGCCCTTGCCGGGCAGCGCCTGGGGTCAGTTCTTGCGAATCAAGCCGAACAGGAAGGTGGCGATCGCCAGCACGGCGAACACGGTGAACAGGATCTTGCCAATGCCCATGGCGCTGGTGGCGATGCCGCCAAAGCCAAACAAGGCGGCGATCAAGGCGATGACAAAAAAGACAACGGCGTAATGCAGCATGTTGGGCTCCTGGTGTTGCGGGTTGGGTGTCTTTCAAGGCACCCGGTTCACGCAGCGGTGGGTGGCTGCGATGACCCCAGTGTGGCCGCGCCGGCCCGCAGTGGCGATAGGTTGGGCGTCCGACAACCTGTCGGTGGACCGACTGAGCCGGCGTAGGACGCCGCCGACGTTGGGGGGGCCCAAACCTCAACCAGGCTCGGCGCCAACCGGGGCGCCAGCAAGTTGGCGCGCTCCCTGCGCTGGCCTGCGGGCAGGCACGTCAACGAACGTCAACGAGCGACGGCGGTGGCGGCAAGCTTGATTCGGGCAGCGTCACCTGGATCAGCGTGCCTTGCCCCGGCGCCGATGTCAGCGCCAGCGTGCCGCCTTCGGCTTCAACCTTGAAGCGCATGCCCACCAGGCCATACGTCGAGGCTGGCTGCACGCTGGTGTCGAACCCCACGCCGTTATCACGCACCGACACAAACACCACGCCGCCGTGCGCCGACAAGCCCAGCCACACTTGGCTGGCCTGGGCGTATTTGCTGATGTTGGTGATGGCCTCTTGCACCAGCCGGTAGATCACCAGCTCTACCTTGGGCTCCAGCCGAACGGGGGCCAGATCGTTGTGCACCACGATGCCCGAGCTGTCGGCGAACTCACGCGCCAGGATCTCCAGCGTGGCCACCAGGCCCAAGTTGCTGAGGGTGGATGGGCGCAGGTCTTCAATGATGCGGCGCCCCAGCGCGATGCTGGCGTTGAGCGTTTCCACCAGATGGGCCAGCCGCTCCAGCGCCTCGGGCGCGGCGCCGGCCAGGCGTGATTTGATGCGCGCCGCGTCCAGCTTGGCCGCCGTGAGCAAGGCGCCCAATTCATCGTGCAGGTTGCGCGCCAGGCGGGCACGTTCGTCCTCGCGGGCGGTCAGCAAGTGCTGGGTCAGGGCGGACAATTGCGCGGTGCGGTTGCGTACATCGACCTCAAGTCGGTCGCGTTCAAATTGCACGTTGCGCTTGAGTTCCTGTTGTTGCAGCCGCAGCGCGTGGGCTTGTCGCAGGTACAAAAACATGGCCAGCAGGCTAATGGCGCTCAAGGCGGCCAAGCCGATGCGGCTGATGGACAGGGTCTTGTACAAGGCCTGTCGCCCGATCTGCACGCGCTGGGTCTCGCTGTTCAGCATTTGCGTGCTGAGCAAGCGGATGGCGTCCATTTGCCGCAGGCCCAGGTCGCTCTGCACGATTTGCTTGGCCGCCTCCACCTCGCCTTGCTCGCGCAGCACCACGGTTTGATCCAGCTCGGCCAACTTGCTTTGGGTCAGAGCTCGCAGCCGGACCATCATCACGGCGGTTTGCGCGTTGCCGGCGTAGTACTTGTCCAGCGCGTCCAGCGACAACTTGATGTGTTGAATCGACTCGGTGTAGGGTCGAAGGTACTGCTTGCGGTTTGTCAGCAGGTAGCCACGCTGGCCGGTCTCTGCTTCGACCAAACCCAGGTGCAAGTCACGAATGCTGGTGCGCGCAGCGCCTGTGGCGCCCAGGTCGTCCATCGTATCGATGGCCCGCCAATACGAGCCTTCGCTGATCAGCACCAGCGCGACGGCCACCAGGCAGGCCAGTGGAAAAACAACGGGGTTTCTTCTGACGAAGTTCAACAAGTTCATGTTCAAGCCTCTAGGAGTCTGTCGGGCTTGGGGTCGGGCCCGCGTTGACCCCGAAAATGGGCTCAGCCTAGGCGCAAAACGCAGCCATACCGTTGGGTATGGCGAGCATTTGCAACAACGGATCAGCCCATTTTCAGGGTCAACCCGAAGGGCCGGGGAGATTTTCAGCACCGGGCGTCGTTGCCGACTCGTTGTGTGGCTTGGCCACACGTCTCGCCGACGTCTAGCCCGGCACCGAAACTCTCCCCGGCGCGGGCCCGACCCCAAGCCCGACGGGCTCCTGAGTGTGGCAGGGCGCCGCTATCATCCGCCGCCCCAACCCCAGCATTCCATGGCCGACGCTCCTGTTTCCCTCAACCCGGCCCAATTGCAGGCGGTGCACCACTTGCATGGCCCCTGCCTGGTTCTGGCCGGTGCCGGATCGGGCAAAACCCGGGTGATCGTGCACAAGATCGCGCGGCTGTTGCAGTCGGGCCTGGCGCCCAAAGAGATCGCGGCGATCACCTTCACCAACAAATCAGCGCAAGAAATGCGCGAGCGCGCCAAAAGCCTGGTGGGCCCACGTGCGGCCAAAGATTTGGTGGTCAGCACCTTTCACAGCCTGGGCGTGCGCATCCTGCGCGAAGACGGCCGCAAAGTGGGCCTGAAAGAAAAGTTCAGCATCCTTGACAGCGACGACGTGATGGGCGTGCTGCGCGACGCCGGCAGCGCCACCGACAACAAGCTGGCGCAGCAGTGGCAGTGGACCATCAGCCGCTGGAAGAACCAGGGCCTGGACAGCGACGCCGCGATGGCTGTTGCCCAAAACGCCGACGAGCAAGTGGCCGCCCGCGTGATGAAGCTGTATGAAGAGCGTCTGGCGGCCTACCAGGCGGTGGATTTTGACGACCTGATCAGCCTGCCGCTCAAGCTCTTGCAGCGGGATGACGAGGCCCGCGCCAAGTGGCAGGGCACGTTCAGGCATGTGCTGGTGGACGAATACCAAGACACCAACTCGGTGCAGTACGAGCTGCTGAAACTGTTGGTTGAACATCCTGATCCGCGGCGGCGCGGCCTGTTCACGGCGGTGGGCGACGACGACCAAAGCATTTACGGCTGGCGCGGCGCCACCATCGACAACCTGCGCCGCCTGCCGCAAGACTGGCCCACGCTCAAGCTGATCCCGCTGGAGCAAAACTACCGCTCCACCGGCAACATCCTGCGCGCGGCCAACAACGTGATCGCCGGCAACCCCAAGCTGTTCGAGAAAAAACTCTGGAGCGAGTTTGGCGACGGTGACCCGGTGCGCCTGGTCGAGTGCGACGGCGAAGAGCACGAGGCCGAGCGCGCGGTGGCGTTCATCCAATCCATGCGCGCCCAGGGCGGCGCGGTGGCCATTGAGCGCGCCAGCGGGCAAGTGCGCTACGGCGATTTCGCCATCCTGTACCGCGCCAATCACCTGGCGCGGGTGTTCGAAAAAAAGCTGCGCTCCGCCGACATCCCGTACAAGGTGTCGGGCGGCCAGAGCTTTTTTGACCGCGCTGAAATCAAGGACCTGTGCGGTTGGCTGCGCTTGTTGGTCAACCAGGACGACGACCCGGCCTTTTTGCGCGCCGTGACCACGCCCAAGCGCGGCATCGGCCACACCACGCTGGGCAAGCTGGGCGAGTTCTCAGGCAAGTGGAAAGTGAGCTTGTTCGAGGCGCTGTTTGCCAAGAGCCTGCCTGCGCACCTGGGCGGCAAGGCGCTGGACCAGCTGCACGAATTTGGCCGCTACATCAATGACCTGGAATACCGCGCCGGCCGCACCCAAGGCGCCGAAGACGCCAAGGTGCTGCTGCTCGATTGGCTGAAAGACATAGCCTACGAGCAGCACCTCTACGACACCGACGACAGCGAAAAAGCCGCCGCATCACGCTGGAGCAACGTGCTTGACTTCATCGACTGGATGTCGCGGCGCTGCGGCGGCGAGTTGCGCAACGAAGGCGGCACATTTCAGAGCGAAAAACAAACCGTGCTGCAGGTGGCGCAAACCATCAGCGTGATCATCAGCCTGGCCGAGCGCG
>JAYWDK010000072.1:0-7225 GCA_043779845.1 Betaproteobacteria bacterium
CCCGCCCGCTGCTTCGGCCACCACCGCCGCCGCCACGCGGCGTGAAATCCCGCTGCGCCAGGTGGTGCCGGGTGATTTGGTGGCGCTGTCGGCGGGCGATATGATCCCGGCCGATTGCCGCGTGCTCACGGCACGTGATTTGTTCGTGGCGCAGTCGGCCATGACGGGTGAATCACTGCCGGTTGAAAAGTTCGTCTCGGCCGAGGCCACGCCTGAATCGACGCCCACGCCCACGCCCACGCCCACGCCCACGCAAACCCCCAGCCCGGGCCGCAGCGCCAACCCGCTGGAGCAGCGCAATCTGGTTTTCATGGGCACCAACGTGGTGTCGGGTGCCGCCACCGCGCTGGTGGTGGCCACCGGGCCGCGCAGCTACTTTGGCATGTTGGCCGCCAAGGCGGTGGCCACCAACCCGGCGCCCAACGCCTTCCAGGCGGGGGTCAACAGCGTGAGCTGGTTGCTGATCCGCTTCGCGCTGGTGATGGTGCCCATCGTGTTGTTGATCAATGGGTTCACCAAGGGTGATTGGCTGGAGGCCATGTTGTTTGCGCTGTCGGTGGCGGTGGGGCTCACGCCCGAGATGCTGCCCATGATCGTCACGTCCACGCTGGCCAAGGGCGCGGTGCTGCTGGCGCGCAAAAAGGTGGTGGTCAAGCGGCTGGACGCCATCCAGAACCTGGGCGCGATGGACGTGCTGTGCACCGACAAAACCGGCACGCTGACCCAGGACAAGATTGCGCTGGCCCGCAAGGCCGACGTGTTTGGCCACCCCTCCGACGAGGTGCTGAACTTTGCTTTTCTCAATAGCCACTACCAAACCGGGCTGAAGAACCTGCTGGACCGCGCCGTGCTGGACCACGTGGAGCTGGCCAAAGAGCTGCAACTTGAGCAACGCTTTCGCAAGATCGACGAGATCCCGTTTGACTTTGAGCGGCGGCGCATGTCGGTGGTGGTGGCCACGCGGGTGATGCAAGCCGGCGTGCTGGTGGACGATCACCACGAGCTGGTGTGCAAGGGCGCACTCGAAGAGGTGTTGGCGGCGTGCACGATGGTGCGTGTGACAGTGGGTACGGCAGTGCACACCACGGAGCACACGGACGGCGCCGAGGCGGCCCCGGACACTGGCCCACCCCAAGACCAGCCGCTGGACGCCGCCATGCTGGCGCGCATCAACCAGATCACCCGCGAGTTCAATGAAGACGGCCTGCGCGTGGTGGCGGTGGCGGTCAAGACCCTGCCGCCCGAGCAGGCCACCTACTCGGTGGCCGACGAAGCGGGGCTCACGCTGGTCGGCTACATCGCGTTTCTGGATCCGCCCAAAGAGTCGGCCGCTGCCGCGCTGCAAGCGTTGGCCGCGCACGGCGTGCAGGTCAAGGTGCTCACCGGCGACAACGCCCTGGTGACGGCGCGGGTGTGCCGCCAGGTGGGCTTGCCGGTGGAGCCTGTGCTGCTGGGCGCCGACATCGAGGGCCTGGACGACGCGGCGCTGGCCCAGGCGGTGGAGGTGCACCACCTCTTTGCCAAGCTCACGCCGCTGCACAAAGAGCGCATCGTGCTGGCGCTGCGGGCCAAAGGCCACGTGGTGGGCTTCATGGGCGACGGCATCAACGACGCGCCTGCGCTGCGGGCGGCCGACGTGGGCATCTCGGTGGACAGCGCGGTGGATATCGCCAAAGAGGCCGCCGACATCATCCTGCTCGAAAAAAGCCTGATGGTGCTCGACGAAGGCGTGGTGGAAGGCCGCAGCACCTTTTGCAACCTGCTCAAGTACATCCGCATGACCGCCAGCTCCAACTTCGGCAACGTGCTGTCGGTGCTGGTGGCCAGTGCCTTTTTGCCTTTTTTGCCCATGCTGCCGCTGCAATTGCTGGTGCAAAACCTGCTGTACGACCTGGCCCAAACCGGCATCCCGTTTGACAACGTGGACGCCGAGCTGGTGGCCAAGCCGCTCAAGTGGAACCCTGCCGACATCGGCCGCTTCATGCTGTTTTTTGGCCCCATCAGCTCGCTGTTTGACCTGTGCACTTTTGCCCTGATGTGGTGGGTGTTTGATGCCAATACGCTGGCCCGGCAGCACCTGTTCCAGTCGGGCTGGTTCGTGGTGGGCTTGCTAACGCAAACTTTGGTGGTGCACATGATCCGCAGCCCCAAGCTGCCGTTTGTGCAAAGCCGGGCGGCATGGCCCTTGATGCTCAGCACGCTGGTGATCATGGCCGTGGGCATCTTTTTGCCGATGGGGCCTTGGGCCGCCACGTTCAAACTGCAAGCGCTGCCGCTGGCGTATTTCCCCTGGCTGCTGGCGATCTTGCTGGCTTATGCCGTGCTGACCACGCTGATGAAGCGCTTGTACATCCGGCGCTTTGGTTGGCAGTGAGCAGCGCGGTGTAGGCCTTGGCCCACAAACCTGGCCGGCGGCCGACTATGGTTGTTGCGCCAACGTTGGCCGATGATGGCGTGACGCGCCACACGGGTTTGGCGCGCGCAACCCGGGCACGTATGAGCACGCCGGGCCGCCTGCGGCCAGAGGCCGCAGTCCCTCGACAGGCGCGAAACCGTCCTCAGGACGGTTGCACGTCCGGTCTCAGCCCCAAGGGCGAATTCCGGAGTGCGTGACACGAAGGTATTCCAGTGACCGTCGACACCGTCAATTCACCCCGCGCACCACGGCGCTGGTTTGCCAGGCCACGCGGCCCGCACCGCCTTGGGCTGGCGTTGCTGTTGGCCGTGAGCGTGGGCCTCACCGGCCTGGCGCTGGGCGAGTGGCTGGGCTGGCCTTTTTTGGCCGCGCCTTTGCAGCGCGTGCTCTCCAGCACGCTGCACCGCCAGCTCAGCTTTTCAGCCCTTGATCTTGACGATGGCCTGGCGCCGCCAGCGTTTGCGTTGCACTTTCTGGGCGGCCTGCAACTCAGCGCGCCACAGCTTGAGATTGCCGCGCCCGATTGGAGCCAAGCGCCATATTTGTTGCGCGCACGGGGCGTGGTGCTGTCCTTGCGCTACCAGGATGTCTGGCGGGCCTGGCGCGGCCAGCCGCTGCGCGTGCGGCAACTGCAAGCGGACCAGCTGGACGCCCACCTGCAGCGCCTGGCCGATGGCCGCGCCTCTTGGCTGTTTGGCGCCAGCCCGGCGCCTGCCGCCGCCCAGCCGCAGCTGCCCTGGCCGGTGGTGGACCAGCTGCAAGTCAGCCAGGCCACGCTGACCGTGACGGACGCTCCGCTGGCGCTGGACCTGCAGGTGCAGTGGTCGGTGCGCGATCAGCCCGGGTTGGCGCTGGCGTCGGCCTCAGCCTCCGCAGCCGGGCCAGCGTCGACCAAACCAGCGGCGGTGATCGGATCAGGCCCCGGCCCAGGCCCAGGCCCAGGCCTTGTGCCAAGCCCGGGCCCGCGCGTGATGCAAGGCCAGGCCAGCGGCCATTTTCGGCAGCAGCCCGTGCGGGTGGACTGGATTGCCAGTGGCGCGCTGCTGGGGGCCAAGGCTGCGGCCGTGCCGGTGGCGCTGCGCCTGCACGCCACGGCGGGGCGCGCCACGCTGGCCTTTGACGGCCAGACCGATGCTGCGCTGGACGGCAGCGCGCTGAGTGGCCACTTCAGCGCCTCGGGGCCGTCGCTTGCGGCCGTGGGTGATCCGGTGGGCGTCACGCTGCCCACCACGGCGGCTTTTCGGGGCAGTGGCGTGCTGGTCAAGCAGGGCGCCCTCTGGCGCATCAAGGTGGATGACGCCACGGTGGGCACCAGCCGCCTGAACGGGGCTTTTTTGTTTGATACCCGGCCCAAAGTGCCGCTGCTGTCGGGCCGTTTGGGTGGCAGCCGCTTGATGCTGGCGGATCTGGCGCCGGTGGTGGGTGCGCCGGTGCCGGCGCTGGGGCAAACAACGGTGTTGACTGGGGCGCCATCAACCGCGCCTTCATCGACGAGAACCTCGACAAACGCCCCGGCGCCCACCTCGGCGAAACCAGCGGCCAGGGCAATGGCCATACCAAAGACCACCAAGCTCGCCAAATCGTCCAAACCCACCAAGGTTTTGCCCAGCCGCCCGTTTGACCTGGCCGCCTTGCGCGTGATGGACGCCAACGTGCTGATCGCCCTGCAGACGCTTGACCTGAACACGCCGCTGCTGGAGCCGCTGCGCCCGTTGCGTGCCCACCTGCAATTGCAAGGCGGCGTGCTGACGGTGCGCAACATCGACACGCGCACGGCGCTGGGCCAACTGCGCGGCGAGCTGGGCCTGGACGGCCGCACCGACCTGGCGCTGTGGACCACGGATCTGCGCTGGAGCGGTTTGCGCCTTGAGCGCTGGATCCACCAAGCCCGCGCGACTGGCCTGCCGCCGTACGTGTCTGGCCAACTGCACGGCCGCGTTGTGTTGGCCGGGCAGGGCCGCTCCACGGCCGACATTCTGGGCACCCTGAAGGGCAGCGTGCGCGCCGATCTGCGGGGCGGCGCCGTATCGCACTTGGCCGTGGAGGTGGCGGGCCTCGATCTGGCCCAGTCGCTGGGCGTGCTGCTGCGTGGCGACCGTGCCTTGGCCGTGCCCTGCGCGGTGGCCGACCTGGTGGCGCTGCATGGCGTGCTGCGGCCGCGCGTGATGGTGCTTGACAGCAGCGACTCCACGATCTGGTTTGAGGGCAGCCTGTCGCTGGCCGATGAAACCCTGGACCTGCGCGCCGTGGTGGCCCCCAAAGACTTCAGCCCGCTGGCCCTGCGCGCGCCCTTGCGGGTGACCGGCAGTTTCGCGTCACCCCAGGTGTCGGTGGAGCGAGGGCCGCTGGCGCGCAAGCTGGCGGGCGCGTTGTTGCTCGCGCTGGTCAACCCGCTGGCCGCCTTGATCCCGCTGGTAGACCTGGGCGACGAGGCGGCGGCAGCGCAAGCTTTGGCGGGCTGCCAGGGCTTGATCCAACGGCGCAAATCGCCATGACCTTGCACCCGCCAGGGGCCCCGCGCAACACCGACCCTGTTGTGTGCGCAAACGCACCGAACTTGGCCTGCCTGCCGCCTATGCTGAAGCGGTCAATCTACCCCCCCCACCCCCGAAGGAGAAAACCATGAGTCTAGGCACCATTCTGTTGATCGTTCTGATCTTGATGCTGGTCGGCGCCATGCCCACCTGGCCACACAGCCAACACTGGGGCTACGGGCCCAGTGGTGGCCTGGGCGTGGTGGTGGTGATCGTGATCGTGCTGCTGTTGATGGGCCGGCTTTGACCCCGGGCACCCGCGCGTTGCGCAGGCGGGTGCCTGCTGTGCTGAGCGCAACGCTGGTGCTGGCCTTGACGGCTTGCGCCGAGCACGCCTTGTTGCCGGTGGCGGCGGGCACCGGCGCACGGCCCAGCTTGCCGCCGCCCCGGTCATCGTGGTTGCCCACGGTCAACATTGCCCCCGCTAACGCGTGGCCAGACGGGGCTAAACCGCAGCCCGCCAAGGGCTTGCAAGTGCAGGCGTTTGCAGCCGGGCTGGATCACCCGCGCTGGCTTTACGTGCTGCCCAATGGCGATGTGCTGGTGGCTGAAACCAATGGCCCGCCACGCCCTGACGATGCCAAGGGTGTGCGGGGCTGGATCATGAAACTTGTGATGGGCCGGGCCGGCGCGGGTGTGCCCAGCGCCAACCGCATCACCTTGCTGCGCGACACCGACGGCGACGGCGTGGCCGACTTTCGATCAGTGCTGCTGGACGGGCTGAATTCACCCTTTGGCATGGCCTTGGTGGGCCGGGCGCTGTACGTGGCCAATACCGACGGCGTGCAACGTTTTGAGTACGCGACTGGCGATACCCGCATCACCGCGCCGGGTGAACGTGTGCTGGCGTTGCCGGCCGGCAGCATCAACCACCACTGGACCAAAAACCTGCTGGCCACGCCCGACGGCCGCCAGTTGTTTGTCACCGTGGGCTCCAACAGCAACGTGGCTGAAAACGGCCTGGACGCCGAAGCCGGGCGGGCCGCGATTTGGCAAGTCGATTTGCCGGGCGGCGCGCACCGCGTGTTTGCCACGGGCTTGCGCAACGCCAACGGCTTGGCCTGGGCGCCCGGCGGCAGCGCCTTGTGGACGGTGGTCAATGAGCGTGACGAGTTGGGCAGCGACTTGGTGCCCGACTACCTGACGTCGGTGCAAGACGGCGGCTTTTACGGCTGGCCATACAGCTACTACGGCAGCCATGTCGATGCGCGCGTGCTGCCGCCAGCACCCGAGCAAGTGGCGCGCGCCTTGGTGCCCGATTACGCCTTGGGCCCGCACACGGCCTCGCTGGGGCTGGCGTCATCGCGGGGCAATACGCTGCCAGCGCGCTTTGCGAGCGGTGTTTTCATCGGCCAGCATGGCTCCTGGAACCGCCGGCCGCACAGCGGCTACAAGGTGATCTTCGTGCCGTTTTCGGGCGGACAACCGGTCGGTGAACCCGAGGACGTGCTGACCGGCTTTTTGAGCGACGGCGGGTTGGCTTTTGGCCGCCCGGTAGGCGTGGCCGTGGACAAGTCAGGCGGCTTGCTGGTGGCCGACGACGTGGGCAACGTGGTGTGGCGTGTTACCAGCCAGGCGCCCAAGCTTGCCGCTACGCCGGTGTCTGAAGCTACACCGGTGTCTGCCACTACACCAACGCATTAGGCGGGCGAGCCCGTGCCCCGGCATTCCATCGTGACCCGCGTGCACCGGTGGCCGCGTCCGTGCTGGCGCTGGGGTTTGCTGCTGCTGGGTTTGCTGGGCGCTTTGCTTTTGTTGGGCCTGTTGGCCCTGGTGGGCTGCGACAGCCTGCCCGTCATCACGCCCGACCTGGCACCGGGCCGCGCGCCCGCTGTTCAGCTGGCTGGCGCGCAGGGGCCGCTTTCGGCCACCCAAAGCCGCGCCGTATTGGCGCGCCTGTCCAGCCAGGGCCCAGAAACCGGCATCTTTGACCGGCACCTGGCGGTGGAACAGGCCCTTGTCGGCAGCCCGCTGGTCACCGGCAACCAGGTGCTGTTGCTGCAAGACGGTCCGGCCACCTACCAGGCCATGCTGGCGGCCATCGGCGGCGCCCGCGACCACATCAACATGGAGGCCTACATCCTGGATGACGACGAGGTGGGCCAGCGCTTTGCTGCGGCGCTGATCGACAAACAACGCCAAGGCGTGCAGGTCAATCTGATCCACGACAGCGTGGGTACGTTGGGCACGCCGGCGGCGTTTTTCAAGCGCCTGGCCGACAGCGGAATCCGGGTGCTGGAGTTCAACCCCATCAACCCCTTGCTGGCGCGCAAGG
>JAYWDK010000073.1:0-7224 GCA_043779845.1 Betaproteobacteria bacterium
GCGTTGTCTTGCGGCGCGTCAACATCTGCCGGGCCGCTTGAATCAAGCGCCTCGGCGCTCTCGTCGTCCAGGTCGGCGGCTACGTTGGTGTCGCCGTACATCTCCACCACCAGGCCGGGCACAAAGCGCGCGGCCTCGGCCAGCCAGTTGCCGCACACGGAAGTGGGCGCGATCACCAGCGCGGGCCCACCCGACGCGCGCGACGCCAGCAGGGCCAGGGTTTGCAGCGTTTTGCCCAGGCCCATGTCGTCGGCCAGCACGGCGCCAAAACCGCTGGCGGCCAGCCGCATCATCCAGGTCCAGCCGGTGGTTTGGTAGTCGCGCAGATCGGCTGTCAGGCCGGCCGGCAGCTCAAACACCGCCGTCTGGGCCTGGTCCCAGGCCTGGCAGCGCTGTTGCCAGGCAAAGTCGCCGTCCAGCGTGGGCGCGTCGGTTTGTTGGCCCCAGGCCAGCGCGGCCATCGGCGCCAGGCGCTGGGATTTGCCGTGGCTGTGCACAACGGCGCGCAGGTCGGCGAGCTGCTGGCGCAGTGTGTCGGTGAGCGCCAAAAAAGCGCCGTCGCCCAGCGCAACGTAACGGCTCTTGCCTTGCTGCACCAGGTCCAGCAGCTGGCGCAGGCGCAGCACCTCACCGCCGTCCACGGCCAACTCGCCGTCGATCTCAAGCCAGTTGCCCTGGCTGTTGACGCTGATCTTGAGCTGCTTGGCGGTGACCGAGTTCACCCGCATCGGCCGGCCCTTGGGCCACTCGCTGATGATGCCCGGCGCCAGCGCGCCCAGGGCCTCAACCACCGCCAGAGCCTGGTCGGGCTCGTCCAGCGACCACGCGTGATCGCCGTCATCCAGCCAGTCAACGGCCTGCGTCAAGGCCAGCAAATGGGCGCGCTCTGCCGCCAGGTCACGCTGGGTGGACAAGGTCAGGCCCTGGTGCACGGTGGTGGCACGCAAGCGGCCCTGGCCGGGCGCCAGGCGCGGGCCAAAATCGCCAAAAGGCGCGGCCACCAGGCGCAGGTTGATGCCCGCGCCTTGCGGCGTGAGCTCGGCGCGCAGCGTGCTGATGCTGGGCACCTCATGGCCTGCGTCGGCGTCGCTGGCCAGCTGAAAGTGCGTGCCCAGCACACGGAGTGCTGCGTCCATCTCGGCGCGGGCGCCCACCGGCACTTGCCAACCCTGGCTCACCAGCTCGGCCACGCGCAGCTGGGCCGGCGTGATGCGCACCAGCCGTGCATGTTCGGGGCCATCACGCAATAACAGCACGGGCGGGCGGCCCGTGTCGCCACCGCGCCGGTTGCTGAGTTCCAGCTCCCAGTCGTCCTCGTCGTCCAGATCAAGCGCCTGGGGCCCGGCTTGGGACAGCGGGTCAGGGGGCACGTCCTCGGGCCGGATCGGGTCCACCAGACGGAACTGCAACTGCTCGCCCACGGTGAGCACCTCCAGCAGCGGCAGGCCCTCGGCGAGCTCGATGAATTGCATCGGCGCGTCGGTCCAGGCCACGTGCGGATGGCGCACCAAGGCCTGCACGGCCTGCACTTTGTCGAGCACCAGCTTGCCGCCAAACGGCAGCTTTTTGAGCGCCCGCAAAACGGCGGCGTCAAAGGCCGGCAAATCGCTGCGTTTGGACAGGTTGGCAAGCGACGCCGTCTTGGGTTTGCCCAGGCCACGCGGGCCGGCTTTTTGCTCCAGCGGCGTCACTTCGCGCACGGTGCCCAAGGCGTCGGTGCGCACGGTCCAGATCAGGCGGTCGGCCATGGCGCCACCCACCGCCCCCGCCACGCCACCCACCGGGCCCAGCGCGACGATGGCGTTCAGGGCCTCGCGCCAGCGGTCTTGCGGCGCGCCAATCGGAAACGGCATGGCGGCGTCACCCGGGGCGGGCGTCTCGCCCAGCAGGGCCGCCGTGGCGCGGCGCGCCATCACGCCCAAGCGGGGCAGTTCGGCGGCCTCGTAGGTGCGCGACAGCTCGCTGGCGTAAGCGCGCAGGCCGGTTGGGTTGCCCGGCTTGTGGCCCAGCCAGGCCGCCAGCAGCAAATGGCTGAGTTGCTGCAAACCGTGCATGCGCAGGCCTTGCAGCGGCGCCAATACGAAGGGGCGCACGCTGCGTGGCGCGTCGCCCAGGCGCTGGTCGATGGCTTCTTGCCAGATGCCCCAGAAGGTGTACGGGTCGGCATCACGCTTGCCGGCCTCGCCGGCGGCAAACTTGCGCGCCCGGCTCCACATCGTCGGGTCCGGGTGGGCGATCAGCGCCACCAGGTAAAACCACGAGGTGGCTTCGGAAAACAGCTGCTTGCGTTTACCGCTGGTCAGCGAGCGCTCTTTCCAGGCGATGTCAAACGCCAGCACGCCGGCTTGCCAGTGGCCCTCAACAATGTCGGCCGCAGCGCGCAGGGCTTGCGCGTCGGCGTTGTCCAGGCCATGCAGCACGCGGCGGGCCTCGGCGCTTTGGCCGGCCAATACCAGGCGCTCGCCCAGGCGCAAGCGCGGCAGCTCTTGCAGGCCCTCGGGCGAGGGCCGGGTTTGGGCCAGCAACCAGGCCCACAAGGGCGCGGTGATGGTTTCGGCGTCGCCACCCAAGTGGCCAAGCAGGTTGATCACCAGTCGGTAGCGCAACTCGGGGTCGATGCGGGCCCACAGCGCCGCGTCAAAGGGCTGCAGCAGCGCGGCGGCCAGCACGCCCGCTTGCTCGGGCCCGGTATTGCCGCTCAGCCGGCACAGGCGCTCGTAAGCGGCCAGCGTGCCGCCGGCAAAAATCACCACACGCAGCGCGCCCACCAAACCATCGGCCGGAAACGGCTCCAGATACCAGGTGTTGTCGAAGCGGAAGACACGCCGCCAGGCGTTCCACCACAGCTCACACGCGGCGGGCTGCTGCAACAACTGCACAAAGCGCTGCCAGCTGGCGCCGGGCTCCAGCCCCCATTGGCCTTGCGCATCGATGCGCGCCAACTTGGCGGTTTGCAGTTCAACCAGCAGCCGGCGCAGCTCGGTGACGGTGAAATGCCCGCGCCGTTCGGTGCGGGCATCGGCCAGCATTTCGGCCAGGCGTTGCACGTGCGTGGACGCCTGCATGAAGCTCATGGCATCCAGCATGGCCTGCTGATCGTGCGTGAGTGGGGTGGGGCTGGTGACGGACAAAGACATGGGGGCGGAGGAGGGCGGGGATGGCAAATGCGGGGGCAAGTGTAAAAGCCCGGTTGAAATCCAGTCATAGCCCGGCGCTGGCGGTCTATTGGCCCGCGCCGACTATGCTTCGTTTTACGCGAAGGCTTGCTTGCGCATGTCCGAGCGCTTGGGGCGCAGCCTTCGCGCATCATTGGGGCGTGACGGCGGCCCAGGGCCTACCCGCCCGCAGCTGCGTGGCCGCCCAGGTTGACCAACCTGAGGCAGTGGCGCAGCGAGTCGTCGTCACGCCCCGGGCGTTTCTGGCAATCTTTTTTACACCCTTGTCTTTTGAGTCTTCACGCACCGCGCCATGCGCTTCGATCTCGTCACCCTCAACCTCGTGCTCGCCATTGCCGAAACCCGCAGCATCACGCGCGGGGCGGGGCGTGAGCACCTGGCGCTGGCGGCGGCCAGCAAGCGCTTGAGCGACCTTGAAACCCGCTTGGGCGTGGTGTTGTTTGACCGCCATGCCCGCGGCGTGGAGCCCACCGAGGCCGGCCGCGCGCTGGTGCGGCACATCCGCTCGCTGAACGCGTCGCTGCACGCGCTGGAAAGCGAGGTGGTGGAGTTTTCACGCGGCATCAAAGGCCACCTGCGCATTGCGGCCAACGCCGGCGCCATTGCCGAATGCCTGCCCGCCGATCTGGCCGCCTTCAGCCAGGCGCACCCCGGCATCCGCATCAGCCTTGAAGACCTGACCAGCGCCGAGGTGCAGGCGGCGGTGGCCGCCGGCCGCGCCGACGTGGGCATTTTTGTGCCGCCCCAGCATGAAAGCCGGCTCAGCTGCCGCGCTTACCGCCAAGGTGAGTTGGCAGTGCTGGTGCCCAAAGGCCATGTGCTGGCCAAAAAACGCGGCGTGCGCTTTGACGCGCTGCTGGATTTCGACATCGTGGGCCTGCACCTGGGCGCCGCCGTGCACGAGCAAATGCGCGAGCGCGCCTTGGCGCTGGGCCGCACGCTCAACGTTCGGGTGCAGGTGCGCGGCTTTGACGCCATCGCCCAACTGGTGGAGGCCGGCCTGGGCGTGGCGGTGCTGCCCGCCGTGGTGGCGCAGCGTTTTGCCCACATTTTTGGCGTCATCCCGCTGGCGCTGGACGAAGACTGGGCGCGCCGGCCTTACCTGCTGGCCGTGCGCACCCAAGAGGTGTTGCCCACGGTGGTGCAGCGCTTTGTGGACGCGCTGTGCCAGGCCGGGCAGGGCGCCAGCGTGGCCAACGCATTGCCGGCTGACCCACCCGACCGAAAAATCCCCAACCCGTCCGCCGTTCGTTGGGTGGCGCGACAATCCCAACCCCGCAAGAGGTAGCCCCCCATGACCGCACGCACGCTCTACGACAAGCTCTGGGACGACCACGTCGTCCACACCGAAGACGATGGCACGGCCACGCTGTACATCGACCGCCACCTGGTGCATGAGGTCACGAGCCCACAGGCTTTTGAAGGCCTGCGCCTGGCGGGCCGCAAGGTTTGGCGGGTAAGTTCGATCGTGGCCACCGCCGATCACAACACGCCCACCACCCACTGGGAGCAGGGCTACGACGGCATCACCGACCCGATCAGCAAACTTCAGATCACCACGCTGGACGCCAACATCGCGGCCGTGGGCGCGGCCGCGTATTTCCCGTTCCTGGACAAGCGCCAGGGCATCGTGCACGTGATCGGGCCAGAGCAGGGCGCCACCTTGCCGGGCATGACTGTTGTTTGTGGCGACAGCCACACGTCCACCCATGGCGCGTTTGGTGCGCTGGCGCATGGCATCGGCACCAGCGAGGTGGAGCACGTGCTGGCCACACAAACCCTGCTGGCCAAAAAAGCCAAAAACCTGCTGGTGCAGGTCAATGGCGTGCTGCCACGGGGCCTGACCGCCAAGGACATCGTGCTGGCCATCATCGGCAAGATCGGCACCGCCGGCGGCAACGGCTACACCATTGAATTTGGTGGCGCCGCCATTCGCGCGCTCAGCATGGAAGGCCGCATGACGGTGTGCAACATGGCCATCGAGGCCGGTGCGCGCGCGGGCTTGGTGGGCGTCGACGAAACCACGATTGCTTACGTCAAGGGCCGGCCGTTTGCGCCCAAGGGCATTGAGTTTGAACATGCCGCAGCGATGTGGCGCGGCCTGCGCAGCGACGAAGGCGCGCACTTTGATCGGGTGGTTGAACTCGACGCGGGCCAGCTGAAGCCGCAAGTGACCTGGGGCACCAGCCCCGAGATGGTGTTGGCCATTGATGAGCGTGTGCCCGATCCCGACAAGGAAAAAGACGAGGTCAAGCGCGGCGCCATCGAGCGCGCGCTGGCCTATATGGGCCTGGAGCCCAACAAGGCCATCGCCGACATCCGCATCGACAAGGTGTTCATTGGCTCGTGCACCAACAGCCGCATCGAAGACATGCGCGAGGCCGCCGCCGTGGTGCGCCGCATTGGCGGGCGCGTGGCGTCCAACGTCAAGCTGGCGCTGGTGGTGCCGGGCTCGGGCCTGGTCAAGGCGCAAGCCGAGGCCGAAGGCCTGCACGAGATCTTCAAGGCCGCCGGTTTTGAGTGGCGCGAGCCCGGTTGCAGCATGTGCCTGGCCATGAACGCCGACCGCCTGGAGCCCGGTGAGCGCTGCGCGTCCACCAGCAACCGCAACTTTGAAGGCCGGCAAGGTGCCGGTGGCCGCACGCACCTGGTGAGCCCGGCCATGGCCGCCGCCGCCGCGCTGAACGGCCACTTTGTCGACATCCGCCGCATCGTCTGAAGGGAGAAAAACAATGCAAGCTTTCACTGTGCACAAAGGCCTCGTCGCCCCGATGGACCGTGCCAACGTCGATACCGACGCCATCATTCCGAAGCAGTTTTTGAAGTCGATCCAGCGCTCGGGTTTTGGGCCCAACTTGTTTGATGAGTGGCGCTACCTGGACAAAGGCGAGCCGGGCCAAGAATCCGTGGTGCGCAAGATCAACCCCGACTTTGTGCTCAACCAGCCACGTTACGCCGGCGCCTCGGTGCTGCTGACACGCAAGAACTTTGGCTGCGGCTCCAGCCGCGAGCACGCACCCTGGGCGCTTGAGCAATACGGTTTCAAGGCCTTGATCGCGCCCAGTTACGCCGACATCTTTTTCAACAATTGCTTCAAAAACGGCATCCTGCCCATCGTGCTGCCCGAGGCCGTGGTGTCACAGTTGTTCGACGAGGTGTTTGGTTTTGTCGGCTACCAGCTGACGATTGACCTGCCGCGCCAGGTGGTGATCAAGCCCGACGGCAGCGAGATTGCGTTTGAGGTGCAGCCCTTCCGCAAATATTGCCTGGTCAACGGCTTTGACGACATTGGCCTGACGCTGCGCCACGCCGACAAGATCAAGGCCTTTGAGGCCGAACGCATCGCCAAGATGCCCTGGCTTGACCGGCGCCTGCTTTGAACCCCATTCAGTTTAGAAAGTTAAAACAATGAAGATCGCAATCTTGGCCGGTGACGGCATTGGCACCGAGATCATGGCCGAGGCCGTGAAGGTGCTCAAGGTGCTGGACCTGAAGTTCGAGCTTGAAACCGCGCTGGTGGGCGGCGCCGCCTACGAGGCCCACGGCCACCCGTTGCCCGACTCAACCTTGAACCTGGCCAAGGCCGCCGACGCCGTGCTGTTTGGCGCTGTGGGCGACTGGAAGTTTGACAAGCTCGAGCGCGCGCTGCGCCCCGAGCAAGCCATCCTGGGCCTGCGCAAGCACCTGGGTTTGTTTGCCAACCTGCGCCCGGCCATTTGCCACGAGCAGCTCACGCATGCGTCGTCGCTCAAGCCCGAGCTGGTGGCGGGGCTGGACATCCTGATCATCCGTGAGCTCACCGGCGACATCTACTTTGGCCAGCCGCGTGGCCGCCGCGTGGCGGTGGACGGGCATTTCCCGGGGGCCGACGAAGCGTTTGACACCATGCGTTACAGCCGGCCCGAGATCGAGCGCATTGCGCACGTGGCGTTTCAGTCGGCGCGGCTGCGCAGCAAAAAAGTCACCAGCGTCGACAAGGCCAACGTGCTGGAGACCTTCCAGTTCTGGCGCGACGTGGTGACTGACGTGCACGTGCAATATCCCGACG
>JAYWDK010000074.1:0-7202 GCA_043779845.1 Betaproteobacteria bacterium
TCACGCCGCAAGCCGGCCACCCTTCTGTTCTTTTCTACGGCACACCATGACCACCTCAACCCTAGACCATGCCAGCGTCACCACCCAGGCCAACGTTTATTTCGACGGCAAATGCGTCAGCCACAGCCTCACGCTGGCAGACGGCAGCAAAAAATCAGTCGGCGTGATTTTGCCCGCGACCCTCACCTTCAACACCGGCGCGCCTGAAATCATGGAATGCGTGGGCGGCGCCTGCGAGTACAAACTGGCCGGCAGCAAGGACTGGGTCCAATCTTCACCCGGTGAAAAATTCAGCGTGCCCGGCAACTCAAAGTTCGAAATCCGTGTGGCGGCTGGCGAAGCGGCTTATCACTACATCTGCCACTTCGCCTGAATTTCCCCGTTCATCGCGCTAATCACGTTCATCCGTTCGCCTCATTCACCCGTTCGCCCTGAGCTTGTCGAAGGGCCTTTGATCAAGCATTCCATGACCCACATCCTTCAAAACCTACCCACCGGTGAAAAAGTCGGCATCGCCTTTTCAGGCGGCCTCGACACCAGCGCGGCACTGCACTGGATGAAGCTCAAGGGTGCGATCCCCTACGCCTACACCGCCAACCTCGGCCAGCCCGACGAGCCCGACTACGAAGACATTCCGCGCAAGGCGATGCAATATGGCGCTGAAAAAGCGCGCCTGATCGACTGCCGCAGCCAGCTTGCCGCCGAAGGCATTGCCGCGCTGCAGGCCGGCGCGTTTCACATCACCACTGCGGGCGTCACCTACTTCAACACCACGCCACTCGGCCGCGCGGTGACAGGCACCATGCTGGTCTCAAGCATGAAAGACGACGACGTCAACATCTGGGGCGACGGCAGCACCTACAAAGGCAACGACATCGAGCGCTTTTACCGCTACGGTTTGCTGGCAAATCCAGCCCTGCGCATTTACAAGCCCTGGCTGGATCAAACCTTCATCGACGAGCTGGGCGGGCGCAAGGAGATGAGCGAATACCTCATCCAGGCCGGCTTCGACTACAAGATGAGCGTAGAAAAAGCCTACAGCACCGACAGCAACATGCTGGGCGCCACGCACGAGGCCAAGGACCTGGAGTTTTTGAACGCCGGCGTGCACATCGTCACCCCGATCATGGGCGTGGCCTTCTGGCGCGAAGACGTGGTCGTCAAGCCCGAAACCGTGACCGTGCGCTTCGAAGAGGGCCAACCCGTCGCCCTCAACGGCATGACCTTCTCCAGCCCGGTGGCCTTGTTTGAAGAAGCCAACAAGATCGGCGGCCGGCACGGTTTGGGCATGTGCGACCAGATCGAGAACCGCATCATCGAAGCCAAGAGCCGCGGCATTTATGAGGCCCCGGGCATGGCCTTGCTGCACATCGCCTACGAGCGCCTGGTCACTGGCATCCACAACGAAGACACCATCGAGCAATACCGCAACAACGGCCGCCGCCTCGGCCGCTTGCTGTACCAGGGCCGCTGGTTTGACCCGCAATGCCTGATGCTGCGCGAAACCGCCCAGCGCTGGGTGGCGCGCGCCATCACCGGCGAGGTGACGCTGGAGCTGCGCCGGGGCAATGACTACTCCATCATGAACACCGCAAGCCCCAACCTGACCTACCACCCCGAGCGGCTGACGATGGAGAGCGGCGCAGGCGCCTTCACGCCCGCCGACCGCATTGGCCAGCTGACCATGCGCAACCTCGACATCCAGGACACGCGCCAGAAGTTGGGGCTGTACAGCCAGGTGGGCCTGCTGGGCGCTGATTCAGACGGCGCCATCCCGCTGTTGGCGGGGCCCAGGGACAGCAGCGCAAGCTGATGCGCCCAACTGGCGGCCGTGTCGGCGGCTCTCTGAGCGGCTGACTCAGCCGCTCACCCGGTCCCGGCCCAAGTGCTTGGCCTGGTAGAGCTCGTGGTCAGCAGCGTCCAGCAGATCAGCGCTGTCGCGCATGTCGGCCGACACCGCCGCCACGCCCAATGACACCGTCTGCCGGTGGTCCACGAACGCGGGCTCTTCAGGATCACGCTGCCCAGGCGCACCAGATCACCGTCACGCAGCCGCACGGCGGGCCCGTGCAAACGGGTGTCTTGCAGGTAGCTGCCATTGGCCGAGCCCAGATCACGCAGCAAAACCTGGTCGCCCGTGACCGTGATCTCGGCGTGCAGGCGGCTGATGCCGGGCGCGTCGATTTGCAAGCGTGCGGCTGCCGACCGGCCCAGCGTCGTGAGGCCTTTGTCCAGCGGCAATTGGCGGCCAAGGTCGGCGCCGCTGTAAATGACCAAGCAGCAGCGCCAAGCTATACCGCAATGTTGAGCGCTTGGCGCGCGCCACCCTGCACGAGGCCCAGAGGCTCGCGAACTTGTACGCAGGGTTGCGTGGCCGGCGCACGGCCCTCACGCCAGCTGAAGCAAGGCCTGCACCAGATCCGCTTGCAAATCGGCCACGGCTTCGAGCCCGATCGAAAACCGCACCAGGTGGCCCGGCAAAGCACTGCGGTCGTCACGCATGCCCCCCAGGTCGTAAGGCACGACCAGGCTCAGCGGGCCGCCCCACGAGTAGCCGATCTTGAACAAGCGCAGCGCGTCGACAAACGCATCCACCTGGGCGGGTGAGAGCGCGGCGTCCAGCATCACCGAGAACAAGCCCGCAGCCGCCGTGCAGGTGGCGGCCCAGTGGGCATGGCCAGGCGATGCGGGCAGCGCCGGGTGCAGCACCTGGGTGACGTGCCGCTGCTGGCCCAGAAAGGCCGCCAGCTGGCGCGCTGCCGCGTCATGCGCGTGGTAGCGCAAGGCCATCGTGGGCAGCGAGCGCAGGATGAACTCGGCGTCGTTGGCGGCCACGCCCAGGCCGAGTTGGCCGTGCACGCGCAGCAGGCGTTGGTGCAGCGCCTCGTCGCGCGTGACCACCGAGCCCATCAGCACGTCGGCGCCGCCCGAGGGGTATTTGGTGAGCGCCTGCATCACGATGTCGGCGCCCAGGTCGAACCCACAAAACGCCAGGCCGGCGCCCCAGGTGTTGTCCAGCGCCACCAGCACGCCACGGGCGCGTGCCACGGCCACCAGGCCGGCCAGATCCGGAAACTCCATCGTCACCGAACCGGGCGCCTCGACCCACACAAGCTTGGTGCGCTCGTTGATGCGGGCCGCCAGATCGGCCGGGTTCATCGGGTTGTAAAACTGATGCGTGATGCCCCAGCGCGTGAGCACGCCCGCCGCCATGTCACTGGACGGAAAGTAGACATTGCTCGGCAGCAGCAGCTCGTCGCCCTGCTGCAACAGCGCCAGGTTCACGTTCGTGATGGCCGCCAAACCACTGGGCGACAGGACACAAAACCGGCCACCTTCCAGCGTGGCCAGGCGTTCTTCCAGCAAGTAGGTGGTGGGTGTGCCCCGCAGGCCGTAGGTGTAGCCAGTTTTGGCGGTGTAGACCCGAGCCCGCAGCGCCGCCACGTCGGGGAAAATCACCGTCGAGGCCTTGAACACGCCGGGCGGCACCGCGCCCCAGCCGGCGGGCGGCTGGTAGGGGTGGTGGATCAGGCCGGTGATGAGCCCGGCGTTTTGGTCGACTGGCCGATCGGTGGTTTGCACCGTGGCAGGAACAGCGGAGTCGCTCATTTTGTGCGTTGGGTTCAGATGGGTTGCGCAATCAGGTCGTGCCCGTCGGTGGCCACGATGCGGGCCCGCGTGAACTCGCCGGCCTTCAGCGTTTTGCTGGCTTTTTCAGGCGGCAGCAAGCGCACGGTGCCGTCAATCTCGGGCGCGTCGGCGTAGCTGCGGCCCACGCCGCCCTTGCGGCCCAGCGCTGGCGCGCTGTCGATCAGCACCTGCATCGTGGCGCCAATGCGGCGGTGCAAGCGCTTGATCGACACCTCTTCGGCTGCGGCCATGAAGCGCGCGCGGCGCTCTTCACGCAGCGCGTCTGGCAGTGCGCCCGGCAGCTCATTGGCCGCCGCGCCCTTGACCGGCGAGTAGGCAAAACAACCGGCGCGGTCGATTTGTGCTTCACGCACAAAGTCAAGCAGGTGCTGAAACTCGGCTTCCGTTTCACCGGGGAACCCGGCGATGAAGGTGGAGCGGATCACCAGATCGGGGCAGGCCTCGCGCCACTTCAGCAGGCGGTCGAGGTTGCGCTCGCCGCTGGCCGGGCGCTTCATGCGGCGCAGCACGTCGGGGTGCGAGTGCTGGAACGGCACATCGAGGTATGGCAGCACGCGGCCGGCGGCCATCAGTGGCAGCACGTCGTCCACCGACGGGTACGGGTAGACGTAGTGCAGCCGCACCCAGGCGCCGTGCGGCGCGGCCAAGTCGGCCAGCGCCTCGCACAGTTCCACCATGCGGGTTTTGACCGGCCGGCCATCAAAAAACCCCGTGCGGTATTTCACGTCAACGCCGTAAGCGCTGGTGTCCTGGCTGACCACCAGCAGCTCTTTGACGCCCGAGGCAAACAGTGCGCGCGCCTCGATCAGCACATCGCCAATCGGGCGCGACACCAAATCACCGCGCATGCTGGGGATGATGCAAAACGTGCAGCGGTGGTTGCAGCCTTCGCTGATCTTGAGGTAGGCGTAATGGCGCGGCGTGAGCTTGATGCCGGCTTCGCCCCTGAACTGGGCGCGCTGCTCGGGCACCAGATCGACAAACGGGTCATGCGGCTTGGGCACGTGCAGGTGCACCGCGTCCATCACCTCTTGCGTGGCGTGCGGGCCGGTGACCGCCAGCACGCTGGGGTGCATCTGGCGCACCAGGTTGCTGCCGTCGTCGCCGTTGCGCGCGCCCAGGCAGCCGGTGACGATGACGCGGCCATTGGCGGCCAGCGCCTCGCCAATGGTGTCCAGGCTCTCCCGCACGGCGTCGTCAATGAAACCGCAGGTGTTGACGATCACCAGGTCAGCGCCTTCAAAGGTTTTGCTGGTCTGGTAACCCTCGGCGCTGAGTTGCGTGAGGATCAGCTCGGAGTCGGTGAGCGCCTTGGGGCAGCCCAGTGAAACAAAGCCCACCTTGGGAGCGGGCTTGGTGGCGGTGGCGGCGCTTGTGGGCGCGCCCGGCAGGGATGGTGTGTCTTGCATCGGGCGATTGTCGGTGACATTCAGGTCGGTGACATTGGATGCCCCCGACCGCCGGGCAAGCCATCGTCAGGGCTTGGGCGTCAGACCCGGCAAACCAGGAAATAGCGCGCCGGCCGCCATTTTTTCTTGCATCTGGGTGAACAGGCTTTTGCTCTGCTCCAGGTAGTTGCCCATCACGCTTTGCACCAGCGGGGCCTGGCCGGTCATCATCTGCGTCCACATTTCGGGCGTGAAGTTTTTGGGGTCGTAAAGGCCTTTGCTCTGGTCGGCCACCCGGTTTTGCACGTCCACAAAAGTTTGCAGATTCTTCTCCAGGTATGAGCCCATCAAACCCTGCATCGAATGGCCATAAAACCGGATCACCTGCGCCAGCATCTGGGTGGTGAACATCGGCATGCCGCCGGTTTCTTCTTCGAGAATGATTTGCAGCAGGATGCTGCGGGTGATTTCATCGCCGGTCTTGGCGTCGCGCACCTCAAAAACCTCGCCTTCGAGCACCATCAGCTTGACGTCGGCCAGCGTGATGTAGCTGCTGGTGCGGGTGTCGTAAAGGCGGCGGTTGGGGTACTTTTTGAGCACCCGCCTATTGCTGTCGGCGTTGGCCGCCGCGCTGGCTGCCTTGGGTTCCGCAGTGGTGGTTTTATCGCCCGGGGTGACGGCACTGCGGCGTTGGGATGGCATTGCGGAAAACTCCTAGTTCTGTACGACGCTCATTCTACGGAGGCCCCCTTCGGCGTTCAGCAGGAGTTTCCCTGCGGGCTGAGCCGTGAGATTCCACCCGGCGTGCCGAATGTCAATCTTTAAATGCGTGGGTCAACGGGGGTCAATACGCCAGCAAGAGCTTGTAGGCGCCGGTGCCGCTGCGGCATTTGACGATCAGTCGATCGGTGCTTGCTGTGGCGGCCTCGGCGTTGGCCGACGCCACGCTGGCATGGGTGCCGGGGTGCTGAAACGCCCAGATACTGGCGCTGAACAAACAGCAAAGCACGGCCGTGGTGGCGGCGGTGCGCGTGAAGCGAAAAGTCATGTTGAAGCCTCGTGAAAATTGAGGCCAGCGCCCGAATGTGCGCCGGCAGCCCCGCTACCGTGGCGCTGTGCGCTGTAGGCCGGAGGCTTTGCGTCGCCCGTTTTCACGAGCTTTGCGAACTGATAAAACCGAGCCCGAACTGTAGGCTGTCGCCGGGCCGGCTTGACGTGCTTGGGCAGCCATGCGGCTAAAAACGTCGCAGGGCTGCCGCCAAATTGGCAAAAACAGGGCTACATCCGGCGATCAAGCCGACCCGTCAACGTGCTGGCAGCACCTTGAAGCCGTGGGTGCCGTCACGCGCCAGCTGGTCCACCAAGCCAAACTCCCAATCGAGGTAGCCCTGCATCGCCTCGCGCGGCGCGCTGGTGCCCTCGTAGGGCCGGCGATAACGGTCGCTGCGTGGGCTCAGCAGCCGGGTTTCGCCAGTCTCCATCGGCTGGCCCAAAGCCGACCAGGCCGCGTTGCCGCCGGCCAGCACCGCCACCGGCAGGCCGGTCAAGACCTGCACGTCGGCCGCCGCAAAACACGACAGCGCACCAACGCCGCAGGTCAGCACGATCTGCTCGACCTCAGGCCGTTGGCGCAGCGCCTCGGGCAACACCTGCGGCAACTGCACGCGCAGCGCCCAGGCCGCGCCGGGAATGTGGGCACTGGCGTACTGGGCGCTGGTGCCCAGGTCGATCAGCAAACAACGGCCCGACAAAAGCTGCCCGGCCAACTGCAAAGTGGTGACCCGCGCCACCTCGGGCGCTGCGGCCTGCGTTGGCAACCACGGCCCGGTGGCGGTGCATTGGGCCGGCGTGGTGTCGGTCAGCCAGGCCACTGTCCAGCCCATTTGCGCCAGCCAGTGCGCCGTCATGGCGGCGCGCACGCCGTCGGTGGACTGGCCGCCATCGGCCAGCACGATGCGCGCGCCACGCACGGCGGCAAACACATCCGTCTCTTGCACCAATTGGCCACCGGGCGCACTGCCAAAACCGGGTAGATGGCCGGCGGCGTATTCCTCGGGCGTGCGCACGTCCCAGCGGTACAGCGTGCGCTGGGTTTCGGCGGCCCAGGCCGCCAGGCCGGCGGTGTCCAGGCGCAGCGCGCCAGCGCGTTCAGCCAACGCTTGG
>JAYWDK010000075.1:0-7196 GCA_043779845.1 Betaproteobacteria bacterium
GGCCTCGAGCACCTGCCGCATGAAGATCGACAGCGTCACCGTCGGCGGATACAGCCGCTCGCGATGCTCTGGCTGCAGCGCTTCAGTCGTCTCAAGCAACTCCGCACTCGTCAGAAGGTTGAAGAACTCCACCGCTTCGGCCGACTTTGCGCGACGCTTGATGCTGCTTCGATGTTGATACAAAGCGCTTTGAACTCTACGATCCATGCTGGCTGGCCTTTGGTTGATGGCTTGGGTGCTTCGTAACCAACCATGCTATCGACCTCTGGTCAGCCAACTCCCTTTGCCTTTAACCACTTACGCGGGCCGGCGAGGCGGAAAACGCCAAAGTAAGTGCCATTCGGCTGGGGTCTACCGTTTTGACGATCCAGATCCCGGCGGTGCCGACGCGTTCGGCACCTGCTACACAGCAAGCACCATCGACGTAGCCTTTGCGGAGAGCGTCATCCATGAGTGCGGGCGGTTCGTCGGCGGCAGCTACGAGGTGCCGGCCGCAGAACTGACCGAGCGCTCGGTCGTGCGGTTTGCCTGTGAACGACGCAAGACGCTTGTACTGGCTGACCTGACGGGGGCGGCGCTCAAGGCCCTGGGCCTGAACAACGACATCAGTGCGTCCGCCGACTACACGACGAGCCAGGCCTGGGCGCAGGCAATCCACGGCGCCAGCCCACGCTGGGATGGGATCCGGTACGTGTCGCGACAGATGAACAAGGGGTTTGCTTACGCCATCTTCGAGCGCAGCGGGCTTTGCAAGCTGCGAGTGGAGAGGCTCAAGGCGCGGCAGGTGGACGACCTCTGCGATCGGTTCAACGTCACTGCGGTGTGACTGCGCCGCGGTCTGAATCTGAAGGTCGGCAACCTGGTAGGCACCGGCCGTTCGTCGGCAAAAATCGGTCGGCTCCACTCGGCCAGAAGCGGTGGTCGATGGCCAATTGCCGTTGCTAGGAAAACTACTTGCGGACTATTTGACGCCGAATTTCCGGTCATCAATTGAAGAGATTGCTCACCACTTTTTCCCCGAGGTAGAACCGCATTGAGTTTGGTGCCGCGCTGACTGCCGCGACCTTCGCCGCGATTGTTTGGCCCAGGATCACTTCCCACGGCTGATTCGACTGCAAGACCGCAACCACAATGTTGCTAACGTCCTTTATGTTAATCGTCCGACGGGTGGTGAAGTTGTTTGCAAGCGCCTGCACATCGGCTACATATTTGTGCGCAGGCAATTTAGCAATGCACTCCACCAGCGCGGCGTGGAACGTCGCTTCATTAAAGCCGTGTGCAGCGAGGACCTCGTCGCAAAGAAGCAAATTTTCCATCGCGTAGCAGTTGAGCCGCATTCGCACCACGCAGCCGACGTCGTCGATGAGCGTCTGTCCTCCGCCGTCAAGATCGCGCAGGGAGAACGCTTTCGGTGAGTCGTAAAGGACGGGAAGGAATTGGTTTAGCCAATCTTCCCACTCCGGCAATGATTGCTTGTCGCCAACCACACAAGGCGATACAGAGAACCTTTGCTTGCTGGAACGCACAACCTGCTCGAGCACCCTGCGGTCATCGTCTCCCTCGATGAGGATGACGGGCATTTTGTTGAACGCGGTAGACAGCGGATGCGCGCCGAATATCGGAAGTATTTCTTCGGCAACCTTACTCCTCTGAAAGGCCTTAAATTCCCTCTGATTTCGGTCTGCAATTGGCACGATTTGAAGGTCGTCACCATTCGCGAACGCACCAATGATCGCGGTGCTGTGAGTAGCGATCACAAGCCGCACGTTATATTTAACTGCCATCTTCTCAACAAACCCTACGAACTTTTGTTGTAAGTCTGGATGCAAGTGAACGTCCGGCTCATCGAGCAAAAGGATCTTGTCGGCGCCGAGTTCGTAGGCGAACACTAGAACTTCGATTGCCAATGCAATTAGTTCGGACTCGCCGCTCGAAAGCGAGTTTTCGTCAACTGGATTCCCCGCTTTTGTTTGAACTGCGAACCCAGTATTCGACGAGACAAGTTTTACTGCGGGTAGCAATGCGCTGATCGTCTCGAGAGTCGTGTTGAAGTCTTCCTTCGAGGCACGATTCCGGGCAATCTCACGAAGCACTGACAACTCAAGATTCCCGAACAGTGCAGCGCTCTGCTGCCGGAACTGGTCGAATCTGTTCGTCTGGCGTGTTTGACGAGTCCAATCAGGGTTACTTGCGATATTGTTATCGACATTCGGGTCGTATTTAAGCGTTCCTCCTCGTTCCGGGGAGACGTACTTGATACTGGGCTTCACACCACTGCTGAGGGTTCGAAGAAGGCTACTCTTGCCCGCGCCATTCTTGCCGATCAGCACTGTGAAGCGAGCACACTGAATTAATTCGGTTATGTTCATTTTTAATCCTTCTCCTCTATCGTTTAGGCTCGCAGCCTAAGCTGGGTTGGATTTGCTCTCCGGCTGCTTTGGGTCGTTGGCCGCCGATGAGCAGGCGCAGGCGACGGTCAGCTGACTGGCGCTTTGCCGACATACCGTCCACGACCGCACACCCGGCAAGCTCTACTGGCCCGGCTTCGCAGGGGCTTTGCCGGCGGCGCGTTCGACCAGCACGTCCGCATACCGCTCGACGTTGAACCGGAACGTCCCCCGAAAGTTGATGTGCGAGAAATGCGCCGGCCCGATCCGCCGCAGCCAGTTCGCCTCGATCCCGACGCCGTCACGATTGAACCGCGCCACAACGCCGTCCATGCGATTCGTGTTCCAGGCCAGCACGATGTTGGTCAGCAGCGCGTGAGCGCCGGAGATGGCCGCCATCTCTTGCCGCCGCCGGCCACGCTCGGGGGCCACCTGGCCGCCATGAATGGCGCGCTGCAGCTAGGAGCCTGTCGGGCTTGGGATCGGGCCCGCGTTGGCCCCGAAAATGGGCTCAGCCTAGGCGCAAAGCGCAGCCATACCGTTGGGTATGGCGAGCATTTGCAACGACGGATCAGCCCATTTTCAAGGTCAACCCGAAGGGCCGGGGAGATTTTCGGCACCGGGCGTCGTTGCCGACTCGTTGTGTGGCTGGGCCACACGCACAGCCAGCGCCTAGCCCGGCACCGAAACTCTCCCCGGCGCGGGCCCGACCCCAAGCCCGACAGGCTCCTAGGCCTTGGTGTGTTGCTTCAAGAATGCCCACAAGGCCTGGGCGCCGGCTTTGCTGTGACGGGCCACTTCGGGCCGCTCACGGTAGATGCGCACCTCCATCGTCAACTCACCGACACCGGGCGGCGAGGCGGGCACCAAGCGGCGGTTCTTCAACTCCTGGCGAACCGAGCTGGCGGGTAAAAACGCCAGGCCGTGGCCTTCCAGTGCCATCGCCTTCAAACCCTCGGCCATGTCGGTTTCGTAGATGGTCTCCAGCGCGGGAGGCTCGGCCATCTGGCGAATGATTTGCTCCACCATGTGACCCATGTAGGCGCCTGCGGCGTAGGCGAGCAAGGGCACGGGGACTGCGCTCGCGCCCAATCGAAACAAGGGCTGGCCTTCAGCGTCAGCCTTGGCATAAGCGGCCAGCGTTTCACGACTCAGCGACAGCATTTCATAGCGGTCGGGGCTCAGTTGAAGCGGTTGCGAGGCATGGTGGTAGGCGATCAACAAATCACAACCGCCCTCGGTCAAGCGCAACACGGCGTCATGCACGTTAAGCGCGATCAGCCGGGTCTTGACATTGCCAAAGCGTCCGCGCAACTCCATCAACCAATGCGGAAAAAACGTGAACGCCAAGGTGTGCGGAATGGCGAACTCCATCACGTCTTGACCACTCGCGCGGTGCGAGCGCATCAGGTTGCGCGCTGATTGCAGCGCCACCAGAATTTCAAGCGACTGGGCGTGCAAGGTCTCGCCAGCAGGCGTCAGGCGGGTGGGGTAGGACGAGCGATCCACCAGATCAATGCCCGCCCAAGCCTCCAACGCCTGAATACGGCGCGAAAACGCCGGTTGGGTGATGTGCCGCAACTGCGCAGAACGGGAGAAGCTGCGCGTTTCAGCCAAACTGACAAAATCTTCAAGCCATCGGGTTTGCACTGGATCAGTGTAATAGCCGCATTCGACCCACCATTCAAGGGGCAAAGCTGTCTCACTCCCCCCCAAATAGAGGGGTTCCCACGGTGTCGACTTCGCTGGCTGGTAGATACAGTTCGTATCAAGGTGTTCTACTCGCCGTGGCTGCCAAAGCAGTCGGGATAACGCCATCAATCAGCCGGTAACGAACATGTCGAATTACATTCGCTCGCTTGCATTGGCCACTACGGTGGCTTGTCTGTCATTGTCGGCGCAGGCGATTTCAACGCCAATTATTCTGAACTTCAACGCCGAAGGGGTTGCATCCAAACTGGACGCCACCAACGGCGGCACCGGCACTGTCGCTGTGAAGGCCGTCAACGGCCTGCAGTACAGTGGCAATGTGCGGGGGCGGGACAGCAGCTTGAATCCCGATTTGTTGCCGGCAGCTTGGGGGGGTTACCTCCTCGGCAGCAACAATTTCACCATCACCGTGTTGGCCGGTTTCGTGTTTGACTCGGTTGCTCTCGACTACGCCGTGGGCGATCCAAACGGCATGACGTGGTCATTGCATGGCGTCAACGGCGGATCGAATTCTCACAACCTGAGCGGCAGTCAGACAGATCCGTGGCCCCACCGGTCGGACTCGTTAGCGCTGGCAGGTGACACCATCGATTCCATTTCGTTTTTGACCTCGAGTACTGGGTATTTCTTTGGCATTGACAACCTTCGCATCAGCCTGAGCGCCGCTCTGCCCCCCACCCCAACACCGGAACCCGCAGCCCTGGGCTTGGTGGCGCTGGCGCTGGCTGGTTTGACCGCCACGTCACGCCGCCGCAAGCTCTGAAATCGGCAAGGCGGCGATGGCTGCGCCGCCACGCTGAATGGCTCAAAAAGCCCGCTGCATCAGCGGGCTTTTTTGTGGGCGCCACGCGTCCTGCACCCCTGCACCCCTGCACCTCTGCACCCAATCAGGCCTCGGCGCCCACCTCGTCGGCCGCCAGCTGCAGCCGCCACATCTCAGCGTAGCGCCCGCCCAGCGCCAGCAGTTCGGCATGTGCCCCTCGCTCCGCCACCCAGCCGCCGTCGAGCACCACGATTTCGTGCGCATCGGCAACGGTCGACAAGCGGTGCGCTATCACCAGCGCAGTCTTGCCCTGCGCCGCGCTTCGCAGCTCGCTTTGAATGGCGCGCTCGTTGGCTGAATCGAGCGCCGATGTCGCCTCGTCGAAGATCAGCACGGGCGGGTTTTTCAGCAAGGTGCGGGCGATGGCCACACGCTGTTTTTCACCACCGGAGAGCTTCAAGCCGCGCTCGCCCACCATCGTGTCGTAGCCCTTGGGCGTGGCCGCAATGAAGTCATGAATGTGCGCTGATCGTGCCGCAGCTTCGACCTCGGCCATGGACGCGCCAGTGCGGCCATAGGCGATGTTGTAGCCCACGGTGTCGTTGAACAGCACGGTGTCTTGCGGCACGATGCCGATGGCCCGCCGCAGGCTGGCCTGGGTGACTTGGCGGATGTCTTGGCCATCGACGGTGATGCGCCCGCCAGTCACGTCATAAAAGCGATACAGCAGTCGGGCCAGCGTGCTTTTGCCCGCGCCCGATGCGCCCACCACAGCCACGGTTTTGCCGGCCGGGATCTCAAAGCTGACGTCATGCAAGATGGGGCGTGAGGGGTCGTAGGCAAACGAGACATGCGCAAAGCGCACCGTGCCCTCGGTCACGGCCAATGCTGGCGCGCCCGGCACGTCGGCCACTTCGCGTTCGCGCTCCAGCAGCACAAACATGCGGTCCAGATCGGTCAGGCTTTGCTTGACCTCGCGGTACAGCACGCCCAGAAAGTTGAGCGGGATGTAGAGCTGGATCAAGAAGGCGTTGACCATCACCAAGTCACCCAGCGTCAAGCGGCCATCCACCACGCCCTGCGTGGCCCGCCACAGCATGGCCACCAGGCTGGTGGCGATGATCAGTTGCTGGCCGGTGTTGAGCATCGACAGCGTGCTCTGTGATTTGATTTGCGCGCGGCGGTAGGCCTCCAGGCCCTCGTTGTAGCGGCCGGCCTCGAAGGCCTCGTTGTTGAAGTACTTGACGGTTTCGTAGTTCAGCAGCGCGTCAATGGCCCGGCTGTGCGCCTTGGAATCAGCCTCGTTCATCTCGCGCCTGAAGCGCGAGCGCCACTCGGTGACCGTCACCGTGAAGCTGATGTACACCGCCAGCGCGGCCAGCGTGATCCACACGTAGCCCATGTCGAAGCGCACGCCCAGCACGCCCAAAACCAGCGCCACCTCCACCAGCGTGGGCACGATGGTGTAGAGCGAGTACGACACCAGCGACTGCAAGGCGCGCGTGCCACGCTCGATGTCGCGCGACATGCCGCCGGTTTGCCGCTCCAGGTGAAAGCGCAGGCTGAGCGCATGCAAATGGCCAAACACCTCCAGCGCGATTTGTTTGGACGCGCCGAACGAGACCTTGGCAAACACCAGTTCGCGCAACTCGGTGAACAAGCTGGTGGACAAGCGCAGCCCCGCGTAGGCCAGCAGCAGACCCACCGGCACCACCAGCATCGCCCGTGCATCGCCCGGCTTCAAGTCCAGCGCGTCCACCAGGTGTTTGAGCAGCACGGGCACGCTGACGTTGGCCACTTTGGCCAGCAGCAAAAACCCCAGCGCCAGGCCGACGCGCCAGCGGTATTGCCACAAATAGGGCAGCAACTTGCCAAGGGTTTGCCAATCGGATCGGGGTGCGCCCGGGACGGTGGGCGTGGCAAGCGTGCTGCTGGAATGGGAGTGGCGCATGTCTGGACAGGTTGGGCGGGCAGCAAGGCAAAAGGGGAGGGCGGTGCCGGCGTACCCGAGGACATGCGCCGCCATGAACGGGGCATGAAAGAATCGAGCGCCTGCAAACCGGCCCCGTGGCCATGCCCAAGAACGCCCTTCAATGAGCGAACCGTAAAGAGCACCCCCAAATGAGCGAACCCATAAGCCCCAGCAGCCGGCAGACCTTGACCGGACCCTTGAGTTTGCCTGATGGCAGTGAGCTGGTGCTGCGGGTGATGCCGCTGCCGGCGGACGTCAACGGCAACGGCGACATCTTCGGCGGCTGGCTGATGGCGCAGATGGACCTGGCCGGCGCAGTGCTGCCGTCGCGCATCGCCAAGGGCCGCATCGCCACCGTCGCAGT
>JAYWDK010000076.1:0-7176 GCA_043779845.1 Betaproteobacteria bacterium
CCTTTGCCCGTGCCGCCGCCACCCCGGGACAACGCGGGTTTGCCGCCGCTGGCCGTCGTGGTGCAGCGCCTGCTCACGATGATCAGCCCGGGGACCCCAGCATGAGCACCCTGCGTTTGCGCGGCGCCCGCGTGATTGACCCCGCCCACCCCGGCAGCGGCGAGCAACGCGATGTGTGCGTGGTCGATGGCCGCATCCAGGCGCTGAACCCACAAGCGCCCGTTGATCTTGACATCGACGCCAGCGGCTGCGTGCTGATGGCAGGCGGCATCGACATGCACACGCACATTGGCGGTGGCAAGGTCAATCTGGCCCGCTTGCTGATGACCGAAGACCGTCGCGACGGGCCCAATCCGATCCCGGCTATCAGCCCAGCTGAGCAGCCCTTGCTGTTGGCCAGCTGCGGCACCTGCACGCCCGGCACGCTGGCCACCGGCTACCGCTATGTCGAGATGGGCTACACGGCGGCGTTTGAGCCCGCCATGGTGCCCAGCAACGCGCGCCACGCGCACATGGAAATGGGCGACACGCCCATCGTGGACCACGGCGCCTACGTGATGCTGGGCAACGACGAGCTGTTTTTGCAACTGCTGGCCGAGGGTGGTGACGCCGGCCGCAACTACGGCCTGCTGCGTGACTACACCGCCTGGACCTTGCACGCCACCAAGGCCCTGGGCGTGAAGGTCGTCAACCCGGGCGGCATCTCGGCCTTCAAGTTCAACCAGCGCAAGCTGGATGTCAACGAGCGCCACAAACACTGGCAAGTGACCCCCCGCCAGGTGCTGCACACGCTGGCGCGTGCGTTGCGTGAGTTGGGCGTGCCGCACCCGCTGCACATCCACGGCAGCAACCTGGGCGTGCCCGGCAATATCGCGTCAACCCTGGAGACGATTGAAGCGCTGGAGGGCCTGCCCGCGCACCTCACCCACATCCAGTTCCACGCCTATGGCACCGAGGGCCCCAAAAAGTTCTCGTCGGCCGCGTTGCAACTGGCCGAGGCCATCAATAACCACCCCGAACTGAGCATCGACATCGGCCAGATCATGTTTGGCCAAACGGTCACCGCCTCGGGCGACACCATGCGCCAGCACGCCAACTCAAACCTGGCCAACCCACGCAAATGGATAGGCAGCGACATCGAGGGCGTGGCCGGCTGCGGCGTGGTGCCGTTCAAATACCGCGAGCAAAGTTACGTCAACGCGCTGCAATGGGTGATTGGCCTTGAGATGTTTTTGCTGGTCAAAAACCCCTGGCAAGTGGTGCTGACCACTGACCACCCCAACGGCGGGCCGTTCACCAGCTACCCGCACCTGATCAGGCTGCTGATGGACCGCGGTTTCAGAGACGAGCAACTGGCCAAACTGCACCCCGAAGTAGCCAGCCAATGCGCCCTGAAATCCATCACCCGTGAGCTGACGCTGGACGAAATCGCCGTCATGACGCGCACCGGCCCGGCCCGGCTGCTGGGTCTGACCGACCGCGGCCAGCTGGGCGAGGGCGCCGCCGCCGACATCGCGGTCTACCGCGAGCAAGCTGACCGCGAGGCGATGTTCCGCGTGCCCGAATGGGTGTTCAAGGATGGCACGCTGGTGGCGCGCGCGGGCCGCATCACCGCCACGCCCGTGGGCGGCACGCATTTTGTGGCGCCCGATTACGACCCGGCGATAGAGGCCGTGCTGCGGCGCCGCCTGCCCGAGCACGGCTCGATAGGTTTTGATCAACTCGTGATCGGCCATGACGAGCTGTGCCGCTGCTGCAATGGCGGCCGGCTGCTGCCCACGGCCTGTTTTGAGGGGCAGGCATGAGCGCGGCGCGCACTTTGAACGGCGTGGTGATCGACGACACCTTTGCCGAGGCCTTTCCCATGAAGGCCACACGCTTCATCATCACCGCGCACAACCTGACATGGGCGCGACATGCCGCCGTGGCCGCCACCGGATTTGCCACCTCGGTGATTGCCTGCGGCTGCGAGGCCGGCATCGAGGCCGAGCTGACCGCCGATCAAACCCCAGACGGCCGCCCTGGCATCAGCGTGCTGTTGTTCTCGATGGGCGGCAAAGAGCTGGCCAAGCAGCTGGAGCGGCGTGTGGGCCAATGTGTGCTCACGTGCCCCACCACGGCGGTGTTTGCCGGCCTGTCCGAAGGCGAGGCGATCCCCTTGGGCAAAAACCTGCGCTTTTTTGGCGATGGCTGGCAAATCTCCAAGCTCATCAACGGCCAGCGCTACTGGCGCATCCCGGTGATGGACGGTGAATTTGTGGCGCAAGAAACCACCGCCGTAGTCAAGGCCGTGGGCGGCGGCAACCTGCTGCTGCTGGCCCGCGACACCGATTGCGCCTTGGCGGCGGCAGAAACGGCGGTGGCCGCCATGCGCCAATTGTCCGGCGTGATCATGCCGTTTCCGGGCGGCGTGGTGCGCTCGGGCTCCAAGGTGGGCAGCAAATACCCGGCGCTGGGCGCATCAACCAATGATGCGTTTTGCCCCAGCCTGCTGGGCCTGGCGCCGCACAGCGAGCTGACGCCCGAGACCCGCTGCGTGATGGAAATCGTGATCGACGGCCTGACCGAGGCTGCTGTGGCCGCCGCCATGCTGGCCGGCTTGCAAGCCGGCATCCAGCGAGGCGCGGCCGGTGGCTTGCTGCGCATTTCAGCCGGCAATTACGGCGGCAAGCTGGGGCCCTATCACTTTCATTTGCACAAGATTTTGGCCGGGGGAGCGTCATGAGCGGCTGGACATTGGCCTTGCGCCAAACGCCCGATTTGCGGGTTGATTTGCGCGGTATCACACCCCTGGCGTTGTTGGGCTTGTCGGCCTTGCAAGTGGCGCAAATCGCGGTGGGCCATGGCCGCGCCCATCAGGCCTTGGGCGAGTTTTTCAACATCAGCCCGCGAGACGACGACGTGCTGGTGCTTGACGGCGATTTGTCGCGTTTTGACCGCGTAGGCTGGCAGCTTGACGGCGGCCGCATGCAGGTGCTGGGCAGCGTGGGCCACCACGCGGGCGGCGCCATGAGCGCAGGTGTACTGCGGGTGCAAGGCAACGCTGGTGACCTGGCCGCCTGTGAGATGGCCGGTGGCCGGCTTGAGATAACCGGCAACGTGGGCGACTTTGCCGCCGGCAACCTGCCGGGCAGCATGGACGGCATGCGCGGCGGTGAGCTGATCGTGCGTGGCAACGCCGGAGATCGTTTTGGCGACCGCATGCGCCGTGGCAGCGCGCTGATCTATGGCGACGCGGGCGATTTTTTGGCCTCCAGAATGGTGGCCGGCACCATCGCGCTGGGCGGCCAGGCCGGTGCCCACGTGGGCTATGGCATGCGGCGCGGCAGCGTGGTGATGGCGGGTTCGGCCTCTGCGGCAGCGCCGAGCTTCAACCCCCCGCCCACCTTTGTGTCGGCCGGAGCTGAAGCGGCGGTATTCTGGCAACTGCTGGCGCGTGACTTGGCGCGCCTGGGCGGGCCGGGCAGTGTTTTTGCCACGCTGCCCCAACGCAAAATAACCCGCTGGCTGGGCGACTTGTCGGCTGGCGGCAAAGGCGAATTGATCCTGCCGCACTGAGCAACTTCTTCAAAAAAACTGGACCCCAAGATGAGCAATACCTATGTTTTCCACGCTGGCGAGGCCACCGTGTTGGCGCGTGACGGCCAATTCACCGACGCCATGCCCGAGATCCTGATCGGCCGCGTTGACGGCCCGGTGGGCCAGGCATTCGCCAACATGATGGCGCAGAGCAAAGGCCACACCGCCATGTTCGCCATCCGCGCCTGCAACCAGCTGGTGAGGCCGGCCACCATCATGGTGCCCAAGGTCACGCTCAAGGACATGGCCAACGTCGACCTGTTTGGCGGCGTGGTGCAGTCGGCCACCGCTGACGCCGTGGTGGATTGCCTGATCGACGGCACCATCCCCAAGGCGCTGGCCAACGAGCTGTGCATCATCAGCCTGGTGTGGATTGACCCGCGCTGCGCCAAAGACCCCAAGCTCGACAAAGCCGACATGTACCGCACCAACCACGCGGCCACCATGCTGGCCATCAAGCGCGCGCTCAACAACGAGCCGTCGGTAGACGAGCTCATCGCCAACCGCTACCGCATCAAGCACGACATGGACGACTGGACCATCTAAGCCCAAGCAGCGCACCGCCATCGCGCCCACCGCCTGCCGCGCAGTGCCAACACGCGCTTTACCCTCGCCCGCATCGCCATGAACCTGGCCCTGTTCGACCTGGATCACACGCTGATCCCCTTTGACAGCGGCATGGCCTGGACGCGGTTTTTGGTGGGCACCGGCGTGCTGGCCCCCCAGGCCAATCACGACTACCTGGCCTACTGCCAGCAATACGTGGCCGGCACGCTGGACATCCACGCCATGCACCGCGCCTGCGTGGCGCCGCTGCTGCGCTTTCCTCGCCCCTTGCTGGCTTTGTGGGGCCGCGAGTTTGAGTTGGCCCTGGCGCCGCAAGTGCCAGCCGCCATGCTGGCCCTGGTGCGCCGCCACCAGGATGCGGGTGACCTGTGCGCCATCGTCACCGCCACCACCCGCTTTATTGCCGAGCCGCTGGCCAGGCTGTTTAGCGTGGCCCACTTGGTAGCCACCGAGCCCGCCACGGTGGACGGCGCGCCCACCGCCGCGCTGACCGGTGAAATTGCCGGCTTGCCGTGCTTCAGCCAATACAAACCCACGCGTGTGGCCAACTGGCTGGCCAATTTGCCGGCCGGTTTGCTGCCGGGCTCCGGCCCGGCGCCCAACACGCTGGTCTCGTTCAAAAAATCGTGGTTTTACTCAGACTCGGCCAGTGATTTGCCACTGCTGCGTTGTGTGAGCAACCCGGTGGCCGTGCGCCCTGACGCGAGGCTGCGCGCGATTGCCCAGCAATCTGGCTGGCCGATCATCGAGAGCTGATCTGGTGCCTGCCGGTTGTTCTGCCGGTTGTGGGATGGCGTTGAGGATATCTGGCGATTAGGCTGAACTCAGATAATCTGAAGGAGAAACATCATGGACCACCCCGTCAATTTTGATGACCTGCTCAACGCCTTCGAATGGGTAAGTGCCGGTGCGCAATACGACAACACGGCCTATATTCATCGAGTGACCGGCAAGGTATTTTTTGACTCGGACGAGTTTGAGCCTGAAGAGCCGCTACCAGAAGATTATGAAGATGGCACTTTGTACATTGCCGCACCCCACAAAAATGAGCTCAATCTGGGCCGTAACCTGGTATTTGATTTTGTCGAAGAAAATATGCCCGAATCATTGGGCGTGGTGCAGGATTTCTTTCGAAAAAAAGGCGCCTATTCGCGTTACAAGGATTTGCTTGAGCGCAAAGGCCGGCTAGACGACTGGCATCGATTTGAAGCCGCCGCCGTTGAAGCGGCATTGCGTGACTGGGCCGCTGAAAACAAGCTCGATATTTCGCCCAGTCAAAGGCCGCCAAAATCACCCCACTGAAGGATGAACCATGACCACCCCAGTTTTTGTTGCAACCCACGCCAAAGACGCCCAGTTTGAGCGCGGCTTGCGCTCGTTTTTGAATAGAACTAGATAAATTAATACAACGATTTGCCTCGAAATTTGATGTCCACTACACGTTAGGCTAAATGAAACCCAGCACCGTTGGAGAATTACTGCACTGGTCATACGCCAATCTGGCGATGGCGCACTCGGCTATTTCTGCAAACGCGGAAAGCTATGGACGCATTCAGTTCATGGTTAGAGCGCGCCTATACAAAGGACTTAACGCAGGAACGATGAACATTGGTCCACTTGCGGATGATGAGCGCCTCAAAATGATCTTGCCTCAAGCCTGTTGCTACTGTGCAAGTCGGGAAAAACTCTCGGTCGATCACCTTATTCCAACGAAAAAAGGAGGGGCGAACGTAGGAGATAACATGGTTTGGGCCTGTCGCTCATGCAACAGTTCAAAGTGCGCCACGGACGCACTCGACTGGTTATCTCAGAAAAATCAGTTTCCACCGCTACTGTTACTTCGGCGGTATCTAAAAATCGCAATTGACATCTGTCGAGAACGTGACTTGATGAATACTAAAATAGAAGAAGCTCCTGAGTTGCCGTTCTCGTTGATTGCGGTGCCATTGGTGTTTCCGAAGCCCAGTGAATTAGTGCTATGGGTGACAAATGTTGCCTAGCAAGCGCTCAACCGGACACTTTGTGGCAGGCCGAATTTGGGCTTCATTTCGTTCTCGCTTAAAATCGGCCTGCCGCAAAGTTCCGGTTAACTTCGGCGTCTAGGAGCCTGTCGGGCTTGGGGTCGGGCCCGCCCCAAGCCCGACAGGCTCCTAGCGGCGCCTGAAAAGTGCCGGCCCCATGTTTGATCCGACCCAGCCCGAATCGGCGTCTGAATCAATGCGGCGTGCACCCGTGGCGCCCGTCGCGGCCGGGCCCATGGTGTTTCGCGGCCTGGGCACGGCCACGCCGACCGCGCGCTACACCAAGACGCAATGCCTGCGCGCTTTTGAGCAGTCGGCCTGGTACGCCAAGCTGGATGAGCGCGCGCACTGGGTGGCGCGCACCGTGCTGCAACGCGACAACGGCATTGAGGCGCGACACCTGGCCGTGGACACGCTGGACCAGGTTTTCATGATCGACCCCAACACCCTCGCGCAGCGGTTTCTGGCCCACGCGCCCACGCTCGCGGCCCAGGCTGGTGCGCGTGCGTTGGCGGACGCCGGGCTGACGGCGGGCGACATTGGCGCCGTGATCGTGAGCACCTGCACCGGCTACGTCTGCCCCGGGCTGTCGGGCCATGTGATTGAGCGCCTGGGCCTGCGCGCCAACGTGCTGGCGTTTGACCTGGTCGGCCAGGGCTGCGCAGCGGCACTGCCCAACTTCCAGCTCGGGGGGGGCTTGCTGCTCTCCGGCGCTTGCCAGCATGTGCTGTCGGTGTGTGTTGAGGTGAGCAGCGCCGCGATGTACCTGGACAACGACCCCGGCGTGCTGATCAGCGCCTGCCTGTTTGGCGATGGCGCGGGCGCCGCTGTGCTGTCGCGCCAGGCCCGGCCTGGCGCGCGCCGCCTTGAGTGGATTGACAGCGCGTCGCTGATCGAACCCAAGCACCGCGACGCCCTGAAGTTTGAGGTGCGTGACGGCCTGCTGCGCAACGTGCTGACCCGCGCCGTGCCCACCCTGGCCGCCGAACACGCCCGGCGTGTGCTTGGC
>JAYWDK010000077.1:0-7133 GCA_043779845.1 Betaproteobacteria bacterium
GCTGCTGGCCAAAGCCGGCGTCAAAATCCCGCTTGAAATCGACCTTTGGTACATGCCGGTGCAGCGGCCGTACAACCCCAACGCCAAGCGCATTGCCGAGATGATGCAGGCCGACCTGGCCAAGATCGGCGTCAACGCCAAGCTGGTGACCTTTGAGTGGGGCGAGTACCGCAAGCGCATGCAGCAAGGTGAGCACATGACGGGCATGCTGGGCTGGACGGGCGACAACGGTGACCCGGACAACTTCTTCTTTTTGCGCGGCTGTGAGGCCGCGCGGCCAGGCGGCCAGAACCTGAGCAAATGGTGCAACAAGGCCTTTGATGACCGGCTTGAAAAAGCCCGCAGCACCGCCGACCTGAAGGAGCGCACCAAGCTGTACCAGGAGATGCAGGTGATCGAGCACGAGGAAGCGCCCGATTTCAAGATCGCTCACTCTGTGGTTTATGAGGTGATGCGCAAAGAGGTGACCGGCTACAAGCAAAGCCCGTTTGGCTCGCACCAGTTCAATGGCGTTGAGCTGAAGTGATGGGCTAAAACAAGCGTGTGGGTTTGATGTCGCCGCAACGCGATGCAACACAACGCACTACACTGTGTTGCATCGTCGATTTTGGAGAGCCCGCCATGGTCACCAGCCTGCCCCCCGGTTCCGGCACCAGCACCAAAGACAGCCAAGTCAGCATGCGCCTGCCCAGCGAGCTGAAAGAGCGCATCGAAACCTACGCCGTGATGACGGGCCGCAGCAAAAGCCACGTGGCCATGGAGGCGCTGGCAGAGTACCTGGACTGGCGCCTGCCCCAGGTGGCGGACCTGAAAGACGCGGTGGCGGCGGCCGACCGGGGTGAATTTGCCACCGAGGCCGAGGTACAGGCGGTGATGGTGCGCTACACCGCGCCGGCAACCAAGGCGCGCCGCGCCAAATGAAGCTGCGCTGGACGCACCGCGCCCTGGCCGATTTGCAGCGTCTGGCTGAGCGTATCCAGGCCGATGACAAGCCACTGGCGGCCGAGGCGTTTGTGGGCGAGTTGGCCGGCAAGGTGGCGCGGCTTGAACAGTTCCCCTTGATGGGCCGCACCGGCCGCCTGGGTGATACGCGGGAGCTGATCGTGCACCGCAACTACTTGGTCACTTACCGCCTGCGCGCCGATGAAGTACAGATCTTGCAGGTTTGGCATGTCGCCCGTGAGCAGCGTTAGCAAAGTAGCCAAGCACGCGCCATGCTGAGCTATCTGCTGCGCCGCCTGGCGCTGACCATCCCCACGTTTTTTGCGCTGATGTTCGTCACCTTTGTGGCAGTGCGCCTGGTGCCCGGCGACCCGGTGGAAGTGCGCGTGGGCGAGCGTGGCATCAGCGCCGAGCGGCTGGCCATGTTCCGCCACGATCTGGGGCTTGATCAGCCCCTGTGGAAGCAGTTTTTCGACTATTGCCGCCAACTGATGCACGGCGATTTTGGCGTCTCGCTGGCCACCAACCAATCGGTGCTCACCGAGTTTGCGGCGCTGTTCCCGGCCACGATTGAGCTGTCGTTGGCGGGCATGTTGTTCGCGGTGCTGCTGGGCTTGCCTGCGGGCACCATCGCGGCGGCCCGGCGCGGCACGGTGTTTGACCAAACGCTGATGGGCTTGTCGGTCACCGGTTATTCGATGCCCATTTTTTGGTGGGGCTTGCTGCTGATCATGTTCGTGGCCGAGCGCTGGGGGCTCACCCCCGTGTCGGGCCGCATCGATCTGATCAAGTACTACTTTGAGCCCGTCACCGGCTTCATGGTGATCGACGCCTGGTTGTCTGGCCAGGCCGGCGCGGTGAAAGACGCGTTACACCACCTGGTGCTGCCGGCCATCGTGCTGGGCACCATCCCTTTGGCCGTTATTGCCCGCATGACGCGCTCGGCCATGCTGGAGGTGCTGAACGAAGACTACGTGCGCACCGCGCGCGCCAAAGGCCTGGCGCCCTGGCGCGTGGTGGGCCTGCACGCGCTGCGCAATGCGCTGATCCCGGTGATCACCATCATTGGCTTGCAGGTGGGCACGCTGATGGCCGGCGCGGTGCTAACTGAGACCATCTTCTCGTGGCCGGGCGTGGGCAAGTGGCTGATTGAATCCATCTCGCGCCGCGATTATCCGGCGCTGCAAGGCGGCGTGATGCTGATCTCGTCGGTGGTGATCGTCGTCAACCTGACCGTTGACCTGACCTACGGGCTGATCAACCCGCGCATCCGCCATGGCTAATATTTCGTCCAACGTCGCTATTGATGCCTTGGATCAATCAGGCCCACCGCCGCGCACACCGCTTCGCGCTTTTTGGGACGCCTTCAGCGAGAACCGCGGCGCCGTGGGCGGCTTGGTGGTGGTGATGCTGATCGTGCTGCTGGCGATCCTGGCCGACCTGGTGTCGCCCTACTCGCCCACCGAGCAGTTCCGCGACGCGGTGCGCGCGGTGCCCATGTGGGCCGAGGGGGGCTCGGCGCGTTTTGTGCTGGGCACCGACAGCCTGGGCCGCGACATGCTCACGCGGCTGATCCACGGCGCCCGCATCTCGCTGTTCATCGGCTTGGCGGTGATGGGCGTGTCGTTTGTGATTGGCGTGGCGCTGGGCCTGGCCTGCGTGGCGTTCAAGGGCGTCATCAGCACGGCAGTAGATGTGACCGTGAGCCGCGTGATGGACTTGATCATGGCCGTGCCCAGCCTGGTGCTGGCGATCCTGGTGGTGGCCGTGCTGGGGCCCAACCTCACCAACACCATCGTGGCCGTGACCATCGTTTACCTGCCACGTTACGTGCGGCTGGTGCGGGCGTCGGCCTTGGCCGAACTGGGCAAAGACTACGTCACCGCCGCCCGCGTGGCCGGCGTGGGGCCGCTGCGTTTGATGTTTAGCACGGTGCTGCCCAATTGCCTGTCGCCGCTGATCGTACAGGCCGCGCTGGGCGTGTCCGACGCCATTCTTGAGGCCGCCGCGCTGGGCTTTTTGGGCCTGGGCGCGCAGGCCCCCACCGCCGAGTGGGGCACGATGCTGGCCGACGCGCGCGAGTTCATCCGCTCCGACCCCTGGCTCGTCACCCTGCCCGGCTTGGCGATCCTGATCACCGTGGTGGCCGTCAACCTGGCGGGCGACGGCTTGCGTGACGCGCTAGACCCCAAGATGCGCAGATCATGAGCACGCCGGGCCGCTCCCAAGTGCTCATACCGGAGCACGCAGTGCAAAGGGCAGACCAGTGAGCGCCCCGTTGCTGGATATCCGCGGCCTGACAGTGCGCTTTGCCACCCGGGGCGGCGCGTTCACCGCCGTCGATGGCATCGATTTGCAGGTGCACACCGACGAGGTGCTGGCCATCGTGGGTGAATCCGGCTCGGGCAAATCGGTGGCCATGCTCGCCATCATGGGCTTGCTGCCCTGGACGGCCACCGTCACCGCTGATCGCCTGGCGTTTGACGGCCAGGACCTGCGCACGCTCAAGCCCAAACAACGCCGCGCGCTGGTGGGGCGCGACATCGCCATGGTGTTTCAAGAGCCCATGTCGTCGCTCAACCCCTGTTTCACCGTGGGTTGGCAGATTGGTGAGGCCTTGGCCACGCACCTGGGGCTGGACCGCAAAGCCCGCAAACGCCGCGTGATTGAGCTGCTTGAACAAGTCGGCATCCCCGACGCGGTGCGGCGCGCGGGCGCGTTTCCGCACCAGCTGTCGGGCGGCATGTGCCAGCGCGTGATGATCGCCATGGCGCTGGCCTGCCAGCCGCGCTTGCTGATTGCCGACGAGCCCACCACCGCACTCGACGTCACCATCCAGGCGCAAATCCTGGACTTGCTGCTATCACTGCGGCGCAGCGGCATGGGCGCACCGGCCGCGGGCGCGCAGTCAACGGCGCAACGGCCCGGCGGCATGGCGCTGGTGCTGATCACCCATGACCTGGGCGTGGTGGCCGAAACCGCCGACCGGGTGCTGGTGCAATACGCCGGCCGTCAGGTTGAATCGGCCCGCGCCGAGGCGCTGTTCACCGACCCCCACCACCCCTATACCGCTGCCTTGCTGGCCGCCCTGCCCGAGCAAGCGCACGGCAAGCGCCTGGTGGCCATCCCCGGCCTGGTGCCCGGCCAGTTTGACCGGCCGCCGGGATGCCTGTTTGCACCGCGCTGCGGTTTTGCCACGGCGCTGTGCCATACCGCGCCCGGGGTGGCCGACGACAGCTTAGGGCGGGCGCTGTGCCACACGCCGCTGCGCCAGGGCGTGCCGGTTCCGGCGAGCCAGGTTACGGGCCAACACGCTGCCCCGCTCACGTCGCACAGGCCAGGAGGGTCGACATGAACGCGGTCGAATCTGGGTCGCTCCTACCGCCCGTGCACGCCCCAGGCGATGCTGCGGCCAGCCCCGTGCTGGAGGCCGTGCAACTTCAGCGCCAGTACGCCGTCGGCCGGGGCTTGTTCAGGCCGGTGGCCAAGGTGCATGCGCTGGCCGGCGTGTCGTTCACCGTGAACGCCAGCAGCACCTTGGCGGTGGTCGGTGAATCGGGCTGCGGCAAAAGCACGCTGGCGCGCCTGCTGACCATGATCGAGCCGCCCAGCCAGGGCCGATTGCTGATCGACGGCCACGACGCCGCGCTGGCCGACGACGCCACCCGCCGCCAACTGCGCCGCGCGGTGCAGATCGTGTTCCAAAACCCCTACGGCTCGCTCAACCCCCGCCAAACCGTGGGCGCGGCGCTGATGGAGCCGCTGCTGGTCAACGGCGTCGCCGATGCAGGTGAGCGTGAGCAAGCGGCGCGCGCTATGCTGCGCCAAGTAGGCTTGCGCGACGAGTTTTTTGGCCGCTGGCCACACATGTTTTCAGGTGGCCAGCGCCAGCGCATCGCCATCGCGCGGGCGCTGATGCTCAAGCCGCGCGTGTTGGTGCTGGATGAGCCCGTGTCGGCGCTGGACGTGTCCATCCGCGCCCAGGTGCTGAACCTGCTGGTCGACCTGCAACAGGCCATGGGCGTGGCCTACGTGTTCATCTCGCATGACCTGGGCGTGGTGCGCCACGTGGCCGACGAGGTGATGGTGATGTACCTGGGCCGGGTGGTTGAACAAGGCCCGCGCGAGGCGGTTTTCAACAACCCGCAGCATCCCTACACCCAGGCGCTGCTGTCGGCCACGCCCACCGTCAACGCGGCGGCCAGGCGCGGTCGCATCATCTTGCAAGGTGAGTTGCCGTCGCCCATCAACCCACCCACCGGCTGCGCGTTTCACACCCGCTGCCCCATCGCCATGGCGCGCTGCAAGCTTGAAACCCCGGTGCTGGCCAGCGCTGGCGTGCAGAAGGTGGCTTGTTTGGCGGTGGCGGCGGCCTCGCCTGCGGTTTGAGGCTCGCTGGTTGATGCCTGCGGTTCAAGGCCTGGTGCTTGACGCCCGCCTGGCGTTGGGCACAAACCGCTAACGCGTCAGGCGATAGGCGCAGCGAGATTCGACGAATCGACGGGCTTGCTCGACGGATCGGGCGGTGATGCGGCCACCGCATCGGTCACCAAGTCGGTCACCACGTCGGCCAACGCGCCAGTTGCCGCGTCGGCCGCAACATCTGCCGTTGCATTGGCCACGCCAGGCGCCACTTCCGGCGCCGCCAGCAGCTTGATGCGCACGCCCGTCAGGCTCACCACTTGGCCAACGTGCAATTTGGCGGTCTTGCGCAGTTCTTCGCGGCCATCCACCTGCACCCGGCCATCCGACACAAGCGCCTTGGCCGCGCCGCCGCTGTGCGCCACGCCGGTGGCTTTGAGCAAGCGATCCAGCGTGATGGTGTCGCCGCGAATTTCGAAGGGAATGATCTGCATGGAGTGGGTCTTTGGCCGCGACAAAACCGCATTGTGATCGGCCCGCCGGCCAGAATGCCGAGCTCACCACGCGCCAGCCCGCGCCATGATGTGGTTCTTGCTGGCGGCCGAAGTCGCTCTATTGATGGCGGGACTGCTGCAGGGGCGTCTGCATGCAATGGCCCCCGCAGCGTGGGTGCTGCTCAACCTGCTCACCTTCTGGATCTATTGGCAGGACAAACACGCCGCCACCCAGCGCGCCTGGCGCACCAGCGAGCAAACATTGCACATGCTGTCGCTGCTGGGGGGTTGGCCCGCCGCTTGGTGGGCGCAGCAGCTGTTGCGCCACAAATCCATCAAGCCGCCCTTTCGCCAAACCTACTGGCTGGGCGTGGTGCTGCATTTGGCGGCGCTGGCGGGCTTTGCCTTGCTGCCACTCGCATTGGCCGGCCACTGACTGCGGCAGGCACGCCAACCAGACCTGCTTCTTCGCGATGGCGACCTCCGACCACCGGCCGCCATCGGCGGTGCGATCAAGCGCCGCATGGCAGACTCAGACCATGCCCAGCCCTGACCCGCGCCAATCCAGCCCCGCCGCCGAGCGCAACAAAGCGGCCATTGCCGATCAACTTGAGCGACTGCTGCAACCCACGGGCCGCTTGCTTGAAATCGCGTCAGGCACCGGCCAGCACGCGGTGTTTTGCGCGGCGCGCCTGCCCGGCTGGACCTGGCAACCCACCGATCCCGACGCGGCGTCGCTGTTGTCCATCAGCGCATGGGCGGCGTCGTGCCCCGCGCCCGGGCTACAAATGCCCCGGCAACTGGACGTGGTGTCGACTCCCTGGTTTGTCGAGCCCGAAAACGCCGCAGGCTGGGACGCGATCTTCTGCGCCAACATGCTGCATATCGCCCCCTGGGCGTGCTGCGCGGCGCTGATGCGGGGCGCGGCCAAGGCATTGTCGCCTCAGGGCCTGCTGATCACCTACGGTCCCTACCTGGAACAAGGCGTGGCCACCGCGCCTGGCAACCAAAACTTTGATGCCGACCTGAGGGCCCGAGATCCGCGCTGGGGGCTGCGCTGGCTGCACGAGGTCACGGCCGAGGCCAACGCAGCGGGCCTGCGGCTGCGTGAGCGCGTGGCCATGCCAGCCAACAACCAGATCCTGGTGTTCATGCCAGCGCTGGCGGGCGCCTGAGCGATGTTTTCCAAGGCGCAACAACTCGAGCTGACGCCGCAAGGCCCGCATCAGCTCACCATCCAGCCCGTCGGCTGGCAACTGCCCGTGCCTGCCGGTCAATCGCTTTTGCACGCGGCTTTGGTGGCCGGCGTGCGCTTGCCAAGCTCATGCCGAAACG